>DOMY01000240.1 GCA_003509785.1 Gemmobacter sp. | reverse complement strand
GGGTCGCTTTCAGTGATACGCCGAATCGCCATGATGAAACCCCTGCATGAAATCTGCAGGGGCGATCATTGCCCGGCGGGCGTGTTTCTCCAACCGGGTTTCTGTCTGGTGCGGTGCCGCTCAGGCCGCCAGCCGGGCATAGGCCCCGCCAAAGGCCAGCAGCTGCGCATGATCGCCGGTTTCCACGACCCGGCCCTGTTCCATCACCACGATCCGGTCGGCATTGCGGATGGTGCCCAGCCGGTGCGCGATGACAAGGGTGGTGCGGCCCGCGCTCAGCGCCTCCNNGTCGCCTCGTCCAGGATCAGGATCGGCGGGGTCTTCAGGAAGGCCCGCGCAATGGCCACGCGCTGCCTTTGCCCGCCCGACAGCATCACCCCGCGTTCGCCGACAATGGTTTCCAGCCCTTCGGGCAGGGTGTCGATCAGGGGGGCCAGCTGGGCGCGGCGGGCGGCCTCCAGAATCTCGGCCTCACTGGCGCCCAGACGGCCATAGCCGATATTCTCGCGCAGGGTGCCGCCGAACAGGAACACATCCTGCGATACCAGCCCGATCTGGCGGCGCAAGGATTCCAGCGTCATCTGCGGCAGGTCCAGCCCGTCAATGCTGATGCGGCCGCTCGTCGGTTCATAGAACCGCGGCAACAGTGACAGCAACGTTGATTTCCCGGCGCCGGAGGCGCCGACAAAGGCCACGGTTTCCCCGGGCTGCACCTGCAGGGTGATGCCTGACAGAACAGGCCGGCTGTCATCATAGGCAAAGCCCACATCCTCGAACCGGATCGCACCGCGCAGCGCCGGGGCAGGGCGGGCATCCGGGGCATCGGCAATCTCGGCCTCGGTCGCCAGCAGATCCAGATAGCGGCGGAACCCGGCAATCCCTTTGGGATAGGTTTCGATCACCGCGGCAATCTTGTCCAGCGGGCGGAAGAACACGCCCACCAGCAGCAGAAAGCCCACAAATCCCCCGGTGGTCATCGAGCCCGACAACACATAGCCCGCGCCCGCCACCATCACCACCACCTGCACCAGCCGCATCCCGACATAATGCAGCGAGGACGAGGCCGCCATCACGCGATAGGCCTCCAGCTTGGTCTGGCGATAGCGCTGGTTGTCGGCCTCGAACAGCGCGCGTTCATGGCCCTCATTGGCAAAGGCCTGCACCACGCGGATGCCGCCGATGGTTATATCCAGCCGCACGTTGAAGGCGCCGACACGGCCATACCAAGCCTGCCATGTCCGGGTCATCCGTCCGCCATAGATCGTCACGATGGCCACCGTGGCCGGCACGATTCCCGCAGTGATGAAGGCCAGCTGTGGATGGATCGACAGCATCAGAAGGAAGGCCCCCACAAAGGTCATCACCGCGATGAACAGATCTTCGGGGCCATGGTGGGCCACCTCGCCGATATCTTCCAGATCGCGGGTCACGCGGGCCACCAGCTTGCCGGTGCGGGCACGGTCATACCAGCGCCAGCCCAGCCGGGTCAGATGATCGAAGGCGCGGCTGCGCATGGTGGTTTCGATATTGATGCCCAGCATGTGGCCCCAATAAATCACCACCGCCATCAGCGCGGCATTCAAGGCATAGATGCCCATCAGCCCGGCTGCCGCGGCAAGGGTCAGCCCCCAGTCGCCGCTGGGCAGCAGATGGTCGATAAAGCCGGTGATCGCCAGCGGAAAGGCCAGTTCCAGCAGCCCTGACAGGATGGCACAGCCGAAGTCCAGCCAGAACAGCGCCTTCCACGGGCGGTAATAAGAAATGAATTGGCGCAGCATGGGTGTCCTTGTGGGATGCCGGATCTAGATCGGGGTTGCAATCGTCGGGCGGTGGGGGCGGTGCAGCACATCCATGGGGATGCCGTATATCGCATCCAGCCGCGCCGGTGTCATCAGATCGGCAGGGCTGCCCTCGAAGATCAGCCTGCCGGATTTCAGCGCGATCACATGATCGCAGTAATGCGCCGCCATGTTCACATCATGCAGCACCAATACGACGGACCGCTCGGCCGATGCCAGCCCGCGCACCAGCGACAGCACCTCCACCTGATGCGCGATATCCAGCGCGGAAATCGGCTCGTCCANNCCGCTGCCGCTCGCCGCCCGACAGCGTATCGACCAGACGTTGCGCCAAAGGCGCCAGCCCGCATTCCGCGATGGCCTGCGCCACGGCGGCACGATCCTGCGGGCCGGGGCGGCGCAATGCGCCCAGCCAGGGATAGCGGCCCAGGGCCACCAGATCGGCCACGGTCATGCCCTCGGCGGCGGGGGTATATTGCGGCAGATAGGCGATGGCCTGCGCATGATCGCGCGGCGCCCAGTCGCCCTGCGCCCGACCCAGAGTGACCACACGGCCCGCATCCGGCGCGACCTGCCGCGCCAGCACCTTCAGCAGCGTGGATTTTCCCGATCCGTTATGGCCCAGAAGCGCGGTCATCCGCCCTTTCGGCAGTTGCAGATGGATCGCATCAAGGATGCGGCGCCCGCCTGCCACATCGACACAGACACCGGACAGATCGAACAAGGCGGTCATCGCACCCTCCGCATCATCAGAATCAAAAGCCAGGGCGTGCCGATCAGCGTCGCAAACAGGCCCAGCGGCAGATCATAGGGAAAGGTGGCAAAGCGCGCCCCGGCATCTGCCACCGTCATCAGCAAGGCGCCCAGCATCATGGCCCCCAGCGCCTGCGCCACCGGCGTCACCAGCCCCAGCGCGCGGGCCAGATGTGGCGCCATCAGCCCCGCAAAGCTCATTGGTCCCACCAGAACCGTGGCCGTGCCGGTCGCCACGCCCGCCGCGGCAATGGCCGCCACCCGCGCGGCGCGGGGCAGGCCCAGCCCCCCGGCCACCTGTGGCCCCAGCGGCAGGATCGCCAGCCAGCGCCCCATCGCCACGATACTGGCGGCAAGCCCCAGCGCCAGCAGCGCCAGCGTCGCCGCCCCCATGCCGCCGATGCCCGCCGCCGATCCGGCCAGCCAGTTCAGTACGGCCCAGGCCCGCGCATCGCCCACCGCCATCATCGCCGACAGCACCGCCGAGGCCATGGCGCCGATGCCCAGCCCGGCAAGCAACATCCGTTCCGGTGCCGCACCGCTGCGCAGCGTCAGCACCAGCACCGGCACCAGCACTCCCGCCGCACCCGCTGCCGCCCCAAGGCCGAGCCACAGGAGGCCCGCCGCCGGGGCCACGAACACCACCGCCGCATAGCCCAGCGCCGCACCACCCGAAACGCCCAAGACCTCGGGCGAGGCCAGCGGGTTGGCCGTCAGCCGCTGCAGGATCGCACCAGCGCCNNCCCGCCAGCAAGGCCCCCGCCGCCATGGCACCCACAAGGCGCGGCAGGCGCAGGGGCAGAAACCCGTCAAGGCGCGCCGCATCCAGCAGCATCCAGCCATCAGGCCCGCGCCCCAGCATCAGCAGCAGCGCAGCCCCCGCCAGACACAGCGCCAGCAGCCCGGCAATCCGCCGCTGCGGATGCGCGGCACGGGTCGGCGCGGCCCCCTCGCGCTGTGGCAGGCTGCGCCCGGTCAGCCGGTGCAGCAGCCACAGCAACAGGGGCGCCCCCAGCAGCCCGGTCAGCGCGCCGGTCGGAAACATCTCGCCAAACTGATCCGCCAGCAGCAGCACCACACCATCGCACAGCCACAAAAGCCCGGCGCCGATCAGCATTGTGACACCCAGCCGGGCCGCCTCGGTCCGCAATGGCAGGGCGCGGGCCAGCGTCGGGGCGGCCAGCCCGATGAAGCCCACCATCCCCACCTCGGCCGCAACAAAAGCGGCCAGCAGCACCGCCACCGCCATCACCCCCGCGCGCAGCCAGCCCACGCGCAGGCCCAGCGATCCGGCCGTGGCCGCCCCCAGCGCCAGCACCCGCAGCGGGCGCAGCAGCAAAGCCGCCGCCAGGCTCGCCCCCAGCAGCACAATGGCCAGACGCCAGACGCCCGACCAATCCTGCTGCACCAATGCGCCACCGTTCCAGATCACCAGCGACAGCAGATATTCCCCCCGCGCCAGCGTCAGCGCGGTGGCAAGGCCGGTGGCCAGCAGCCCGACCAGCATCCCCGATATCGCCACCCCCGCCGGTTCAAACCCGCGCCGCGCCGCCAGCCCCATCACCAGCCCCGCCGCCAGGCCACCGCCCAGCAGCGCCACGGGCAGGCGGCCAAACTCTAGCAGCGCAGGCGCCAGCAACGTGGCCGCCCCCAGCGCCAGCTGCGCACCCGAAGACACGCCCAGCACGGTCGGATCGGCCAGCGGATTGCGCAGGACGCGCTGCATCAGCGCCCCCGCCAGCCCCAAAGCCGCGCCCACCAGCAGCGCCACCAGCGCGCGCGGCATCAGGCCAAAGGCCAGCCGGATTTCCGGCAGGGTCATCGTCTGTGGATCAAATGGCGGCAGCGGCCAGCCCGCCAGTGGCAGCAACCGCAGCGCGGCCAGCAGCCACAGCACCACCGCCGGGGCGTAAAGCGCGATCAGCAGATTTCGGGGGGTCATGCCGCTTCCAATGCGCCGATCAGCAGGCTGGCAAAGCGCAGTGCCGCAGGCACCGCACCGAAGGGATTGCTCGGTTCCAGCTGCAACACCCGCCCCGCCCGCACCTCGGGCAGGGCGTTCCACAGGGCCGAGCGGTGCAGCTGCCCTGCCGCGATCAGCGGCACGGGCGACACCAGCACGAAACGGGCATCGCCAATATCCGCCAGCCGGTCCAGCGGCACCGGCGCGGCAAAGGAAAACCGGGTGCCCTCGGTCCAGCCATTGGCAAGGCCGATCCGTTGCAGGGTGCTGCCATACAGGCTGTCGGCACCAAAGGCGCGGAAATGCCGGGCATCGCCCATGTCGATCAGCATCACAGGCCGGTCGGCAAACCGCTGCGCCCGGCGGGCCAGCGCGTCAAAGGCGGCCTCGGTCCGGGCTGTGGCCGCATCGCCCGCCGCGGGGGCGTCAATCGCCTGCGCCAGCTCGCGCAAAGCCACCATGGCACGGGGCAGGGGCGGCACGCCCGGCTCAAAGAAGGTCAGCGACAGCACCGGCGCGATCCCCTGCAGGCGCGCCGCGTGCCTTGTGTAATAGGGCGAGGACAGGATCAGATCCGGCCCTACCAGCTGCAGCAATTCGAAATTCGGCGCACCACGCAGCCCCAGATCGGTCACGCTGTCGGGCAGCGGCGGGTCGATGGCATCGGCACGAAACCGGATCAGCTCGCACCCCGCTACCGGCACATGCCCCAGCGCCACGGCGGTTTCCATCATCGCCCAGTCGATGGCCGCCAGCCGGGGTGCCGCCCCCCGAACGATGGAAGGGGCCTGCCCGGCAAAGGCATCGGCCAGAACGGCAGGCGCCGCGCCGATGGCCCCGGCAGATGCCAGGGCCGCCAGCACGGCGCGACGGCGATATGTGCCGCCTGTTACCATGTGTAGTTCAGCTTGGCCGTCACCGTGCGACCCTCGCCATAATAGCAGCCGAACGAGCCGCAATTCGCCACATACACCTCATCCGTCAGGTTGCCGAGATTGAGCGAGGCTTCGGCCCCGTTGGCAAAGGCATAGCTGGCGCCCAGATCCACCAGCGTCACCGCCTCCAGATCATAGGTATTGGCATTGTCGCCAAAGCGCTGGCCGATGTGACGCAGACCGCCCGCCAGCTGCAGACCCTCCACCGCCGAGCCTTCTGCGAAATCATAGGTCAGCCAGACAGCCCCAGCAGAGCGCGGCGTATTGGCCGGGCGCATCCCGTCATTGGCGCCTTTCTGCTCGGCATCGTTCAGGCTGAACGCCGCCTTCACGCCCCAGCCCGCGCCCAGTTCGGCCGCCGCTTCGAATTCGATCCCTTTCGACACCACTTCACCGATCTGCCGCGTGCCGGTCACACCGCCTTCGGTGACGCTGACCGAAACGTTTTCCTGCCGCAGGTCATAGACCGCCACCGAAAAGAAGCCGGTAAAGGCGGTGGGCTCGTATTTCACGCCCAGTTCCCATTGCTTGCCCTCGGTCGGGTTCAGCTGCTTGCCGTCGATATCGACCCCCAGTTCGGGATCGAAAGAGGTGGCATAGCTGACATAGGGGGTGACGCCGTTTTCCATCACATAGGCCAGACCGGCCTGCCCGGTGGTGGCCTGATCCTGCTGATCCACCACGGTGGTGCCGCCGAAATTGTTGGTCGAGGTGCCCTTCTGGCTGGCCCAGTCGCGGCGCAGGCCCAGCGTGGCGCGCCAGGCGCCTGCGGTGATCTCGTCCTGCACATAGATCCCCGCCTGTTCCAGCGTCAGATCCTTGTCCAGCAGATACCAGGGCGCGGTGATCGTGGCCGGGATGGTGGCGGGATCGGTGATATCCAGCGCCGAAGCCGTGGCGAAATCGGTCGAGGTCAGATCCTCATACCGGCGCAGATCCAGCCCGAACATCAACTTGTGGCTGGCGCTGCCGGTATCGAAGCTGCCGGTCATCCGGGTATCGACATTGATGGTGCTGGTGTCTTCATCCTGATAGGTCACACCACGGTTGACGATATTGCCCGCCNNCCCGCCACATAGAAGCCCACATAATCCCAGTCGAATTTCTGATAGCGCGCCGATTGCGACAGAACCCAGCCATTGTCGAAATCATGCGTCACCTCATAGCCAAGGTTCAGCATCCGGCGGTCAGAACTGTCTGCGGCGCTGTCCCCGATGTAGAATTCGCGCAATGCCTTGTCATAGCCCTGGCCAGTCAGGTCGAACGGCAGGCCTGCGGGCGTGATCGGGCTGTCGGCCTGATAGCTGGTGATGATCTGCACCTCGGTTGCCTCCGTCGCCTGCCAGCGGGTGGCAAAGCCCAGATAGCCCCGGTCATTGCTGACCTCTGAAATCTGCTCTTCGGTCTTGCCCGCCACGCCGGTCAGCCGGAAGGCCAGCGTTTCCGATACCGCGCGGTTCACGTCGAAGGTCAGTTTCGCATCGCCGTCATCCGAAAGCGTCACGCCGGTTTCGGCTGCATGTTCCGTCTGTGCGCGTTTCTGGATCATGTTGATGATCCCGGCGGGCGAGCCGGATCCATAGAGCGTCGAGGCTGGGCCTTTCAGCACCTCCACCCGTTCCAGCCCATACAACTCGAAGGCAGGCGCCCCGGCCGAACGCATGATGCGCAGGCTGTCCAGATATTGCGCGTTGCGCGTATCGAAGCCGCGCAGCACCGGGCTGTCGAACCGCGGATCGGCGCCATAGGGTTCGCCCACCACACCGGCCGTCGTGGCCAGCGCCTGGCCCAGCGTCTGCGCCCCGGTATCCTCGATCAGGTCACGGGTGATGACGGCCACCGAACGCGGCGTTTCCACCAGCGGCGTGGCAGACTTGCCGCTGGCCGTGGTGGCGGCCACATAACCCGACACCGGCGCCGTGGCATCGCCGCTGCCGGTCAGCGTCACCGGATCAAGGGCAGTCACCGCCTGTTGGGCGGCGGCGGCAGAGGCAAGGGCAACAAGGCTGGCACCAGCCAGAAGGGCAAATTTGGGGGACATGTGCGAATCCTGTCAGCGATTTTCCCGAGTGTTTAAGTCGGAAACTCGATCCGCTCTTGCGCCAGACCGTCTTGATTTGAACCATCCTGCGCAATTCTGCCCTGCAGCATGTGCTGCTTGCGCCATTGCGAGGGCGGCACGCCAAAGGCGCTGCGAAAGGCGCGGGTCAGATGCGCCTGATCGGCAAAGCCGCTGGCCTGCGCCACTTCCGCCAGGCTCAGATCGCCCTGCGCAATCAGATCGCGGGCGGCTTCCACCCGGCGGCCCAGCTGCCAGCGCTGTGGTGTATCGCCATTGGCCTTGCGAAAGGCATGGGCAAACCAGCTTTCCGAAAGGCCCACCACCTCGGCCAGTTCGGCCACGCTGATGCGGCGCGTCAGGTTCCGCTGCAGGTGATCGGCCAGCGCCGCCATTTGCCAGGGCGCCAGCCCGCCGCTGTGCAGCGCCAGATCATCCGGCGGCAGCGAAAACACCTCGGTCAACAGGGCCGTCACCAAACCGTCCAGCATCAGCGTCGGGCGGCGCGGCGCGGTCACCTCATCGGCAATCAGCCCCGACAGGCTGGCCAGCAGATCGGATTGCCCCAGAAATCGCACGTCGTTCAGTGCATCGCGCGGCAGCAGCCCGGCCATGCGCTGTGCCAGTGGCCCGGCCTGCAAGTGCAGATCCAGATGCGCGAAATCGGCACTTTCGGACATGCTGCTCCACAAGGGGGTGCCTGCGGGCACATAAAAGGCCGTCAGCCCGCTGTGGCCCGGCGCTGTTTCTGCTGTGGAAAGGGCCAGATGCCGGGGCGGTTCGCCCAGAAACACCACCAGCCGCGGATCGGGCGACACATAGAACCCACCCCCGCCCTTTTCCCCGCGCACCCGCCAGACATCGGCCACCACCCCCGCCCAGCTGCGCATCTTCAGCGGCTGCAGGGTGCGATAGAACCGGGTCTGCGCGGTCATCCGGGGGCGAAAGCTCATGGGCGGGCCATCCGGCAGGGCAGGGCCGACAGGCGGCACATTGCAGCTGCGGGGGCATGATCGGCGGTGCGGGGCATGGATGTCAGGGCTTTGCGGTTTCAGGGCTTTGCAAGGCCGCCCACGGGCAGCGCATCGCGTGAACCAGATTCCTTATTGAAACACTAAGGAATGTCAAGCGCAGTTCACTTGGCCATCCCGCAACCCGCCCGTGGCCTGATTGCGCCACTTGCCGAACCGTCTTTACATTCCTGACTTAATAAGTAAAGCAATGCCACCCAAACCCGGCAGCCGCCTTCCGGCGCCGATCAGGCAGCGTTTCAGTCCGCGATCCTGCGGCCCGCCATGGCGCCGCCCGATCAGGTAGGGGAAAAACCGATGCCAGATGCAAATGACAGCCCGTATCGCAACAACCTCTGCGGCCATCCCGGCCCGCGCGAAGAGCTGGTCGAAACCGCCGGGCTGGACCGTTTCGAACGCGCCGCGCTGGAGGTGATCCGCCTGATCCTGTCCGAAGTGGCAGGCCATCGCCCGCGCTATGCCCCCGACACAACGCAGCTGGCACAGGCCCGCTTCGGCTGGCAGCGGGGCGGCGCCATTCTGGCCGGGCTGACGGCCTTCGCGCAGACCATGTCCCTGTCGCGCCGCGATACCTTCCATTACTCCAACCCCTATTGCCCGGGTTGCTGCCAGGTGCTCACGCAGGGCGAAGGCCACCTGCTGCGCCTTCTGCATCACATGCGCCGGGGGCAGCGTGGCCGGGCCATGGCCCATGCGCTCATCCTGTGCGAAGCGCGCCCGGTGGCCGCGCTGCTGGATGCGGCCAGCGATCTGGCCTCGCTTGTGCCGCCGGGCACGGATCCGCAGTAAGCGGCTGGTCAGGCTGGGCAGGCGCGGCTATGCAGGGCCAGTTGCGCCACTGCAAGGAAGCCAGCCGTGCCTACCGCCGCGTCCCCATCCGCCGCAGGCGAAACGCCCCCGTCCGCGCGGGAATTCCGCGATGACGATCCCCGCATTGCCCATAACCGGGTCTGGTTCAACCTGCAGCGCATCCAGCGCAGCATGGCCCCCCGCATTGCCCGCGCCCTGAAAACACACGGCATCGAAGACCCGGTCTGGTATGAAATCCTGATCGAGATCGAACGCGCGGGCGCCGATGGCCTGCAGATGCTGGAGCTGGAGCGGCGGCTTTACATGCCGCAATACGCCCTG
>DOMY01000171.1 GCA_003509785.1 Gemmobacter sp. | reverse complement strand
ATGACGGTGAACGGCAAGGCCGTCTCCGGTGAGGTGGAGGGGCGGACGCTGCTTTCCACCTTCCTGCGGGAAAACCTTGGCCTGACCGGCACGCATATCGGCTGTGACACGTCGCAATGCGGGGCCTGCACAGTGCATGTGGACGGGCTGCAGGTGAAAAGCTGCACCATGTTTGCGCAGGAAGCGGCGGGGGCCAAGGTCAGCACCATCGAAGGCATGGCCAATGCCGATGGCACATTGTCGCGCATCCAGCAGGCGTTTCAGGATCACCACGGGTTGCAATGCGGCTTCTGCACACCGGGCATGGTGATGGCGGCGGCATCGCTGCTGGCAGTGAACCCAAGCCCCACGGAATCCGAGGTGCGCCACCATCTGGAGGGCAACCTGTGCCGCTGCACCGGCTACCACAATATCGTCAAGGCCGTCATGGCGGCATCCGGGCAGGATGTGAGCCAGATCGCCGCGGAGTGATTTGTTTTCAATGATTTGCGGCGCATTCTTCGCGCAACGCATCGAGGGAGGAAGACATGCCGAAAGACGATGGACCGAAAAGTGGTGGGCCGAACGGCGGTGGCATCGGAGCCAGCACCAAGCGGCGCGAGGATGTGCGGTTTCTGACTGGCAAGGGCCGTTACACTGACGATATCAACATCCGTGGTCAGGCCTATGCCTGGTTCATCCGGTCGGATGTGGCGCATGGGCGGATCAACAGCATCGACAGCGAGGCGGCCGCGGCGATGCCCGGTGTCTTGCGCATTTTCACGGCCAGCGATTTTGCGGGCGTGGGCGGTATCCCCTGCGGCTGGCAGGTGACGGANNCGCCATGTCGGCGATCCGATTGCCGTGGTGGTGGCCGAAAGCCTGGATCAGGCGCGCGATGCCGCCGAGGCGGTCGAGATCGACATCACCGAACTGCCGCCTGTGCTGAACATGAAACAGGCCATTCAGCCCGGCGCCACCCTGGTGCATGAGGAAATCGGTTCAAACCTTTGCTATGACTGGGGTTTTGTCGAAGACAACAAGGCCGCTGTCGAAGAGGCCTTCAGCAAGGCCGCCCATGTCACCACACTGGAACTGGTGAACAACCGGCTGGTCGCCAATCCGATGGAACCCCGGGTGGCGGTGGGCGATTATGAAGGCCATTCCGGCAATTCCACGCTGTATACCACCTCACAGAACCCGCATGTGATCCGCCTGCTGATGGGGGCTTTCGTGTTGGGCATCCCGGAAAGCAAGCTGCGCGTGGTGGCGCCCGATGTGGGCGGCGGTTTCGGATCGAAGATCTATCACTATGCCGAGGAGGCCTTTGTCACCTTCGCCGCCAAACAGCTTGGCTGCCCGGTGAAATGGACCTCCAGCCGGTCGGAGGCGTTCATTTCCGATGCCCATGGCCGCGATCATGTGACGAAGATCGAACTGGCGCTGGATGCGCAGAACAATTTCACCGCGCTGCGCACCGAAACCTATGCGAATATGGGGGCCTATCTTTCCACCTTCGCGCCGTCGATCCCCACCTGGCTGCATGGCACGCTGATGGCGGGCAATTACCGCACGCCGCTGATCTATGTGAATGTGAAGGCGGTGTTCACCAATACCGTGCCGGTCGATGCCTATCGCGGCGCCGGNNGAAGCCACCTTCCAGCTGGAACGGCTGGTCGACAAGGCGGCGCGCGAACTGGGAGTGGATCCGGTGGCGCTGCGGCGGCAGAACTTCATCACCCCCGATCAGTTCCCGTATCAGACGCCGGTGGCCGTGGTTTACGATACCGGCAATTACCAGGCCACGATGGACAAGCTGATCGAGATCTCGGATCACGCAGGCTTTGCGGCGCGGGCGGCGGAAAGTGCGGCGCGCGGTAAATGGCGCGGCTTCGGCATCGCACATTACATCGAGGCTTGTGGCATCGCGCCCTCGAACCTTGTGGGGCAGCTGGGCGCGCGGGCCGGGCTTTACGAAAGCGCCTCGGTCCGGGTGAATGCCACCGGCTCGATCACNNAACACGCCGATGGGCATGGGCACCTATGGGTCGCGCAGCCTTGCGGTCGGCGGGTCTGCCATCGTCAAGGCCACCAACAAGATCATCAACAAGGCCAAGAAGATCGCCGCCCATCTGCTGGAGGCATCCGACAGCGATATCGAGCTGAAGGATGGCAAGTTCACCGTGGCGGGCACCGACAAATCGGTGGATTGGGCCGGGGTGACGCTGGCCGCCTATGTGCCGCACAACTATCCGCTGGAAAGCCTGGAACCGGGGCTGGAGGAAACGGCCTTCTACGATCCGTCGAACTTCACCTATCCCTCGGGCGCCTATGGCTGCGAGGTGGAGGTGGACCCGGAAACCGGCAAGGTGGAGATTCTGGCCTTCAGCGCGGCGGATGATTTCGGCAATATCGTCAACCCGATGATCGTCGAAGGGCAGGTGCAGGGCGGTCTGGCGCAGGGTATCGGACAGGCGCTGATGGAGGCCTGCGCCTATGATGAAAACGGTCAGCTGCTGTCGGGGTCGTTCATGGATTACGCCATGCCGCGCGCCGATAATCTGCCGATGTTCAAGGTGGATCACAGCTGCTGCACGCCATGCACCCATAACCCCTTGGGGGTGAAGGGCTGCGGCGAGGCGGGTGCCATATNNCGGGCCGCACGGATATTGCCCATATCGACATGCCGCTGTCACCCGCCCGGGTGTGGCAGGCGCTGAACGCGTAAGGAGGATGTGATGCATAATTTCGAATTCGTCCGGCCATCTTCCCTTGCCGATGCCGTGGCGGCGCTGGCGTCCGACGGGGCGCAGCCGCTGTCGGGCGGCCAGACGCTGATCCCCACGATGAAGCAGCGGCTGAACGCGCCGGATATGCTGGTCAGCCTGACCGGCATCCCCGAGCTGAAGGGCGTCTGCCGCGGCGATGGCGGCGTGCATATCGGGGCGGCCACGCCGCATGGCGTGGTGGCGCAGCAGGCGGCGGGCATCTATCCGGCGCTGGCGAAGCTGGCGGGCGGCATCGGCGATCCGGCGGTGCGGTCGCGCGGCACGATCGGGGGCAGCCTGGCCAATAACGATCCTTCGGCCTGCTATCCGGCGGCGGTGCTGGCCTCTGGCGCCACCATCGTCACCAACCGGCGCAGCATCGCGGCGGATGATTACTTCCAGGGCATGTTTTCCACCGCGCTGGACGAGGGCGAGATCATCATCGAGGTCCGCTTCCCGATCCCGCAGGCGGCGGCCTATGTGAAGTTTGAACAACCCGCCTCGCGCTTTGCCCTTACGGCGGTGTTTGTGGCGCGATATGCGGGCGGGGTGCGGGTGGCGATCACCGGCGCGTCAAACGATGGCGTGTTCCGCTGGGCTGAGGCAGAGGCGGCGCTGACGGCCAGCTTTGCGCCCTCAGTACTGGAGGGGCTGAGCCTGTCGGGCGACAACATGATCAGCGATCTGCACGGCACCGGCGCCTATCGCGCCCATATGTGCAAGGTGCTGACCAAACGCGCGGTGCTGGCCGCGGCCTGATTTCATCTTGGCAAAATTATCCGCGCCGAAGGCAAGGCCCGCTGCACAGCGGGCCTTTTCTTTTCAGCCGCGCCCGCCATTCGCCAGATAGACGGCACAGCCGGTCAGGGCTGCGTAATCATCGGCCACAACAGTCACCGCGAATTCGGTCTGCATCAGGGCCACCCGGCGCGGGCGGCGGAAGGTTTCCGTCAGGCCATAGCTGCGGAAATGCGGCTCCATCGCCAGTGACATGCCACCGATCAGATAGATGCCGCCATAGGGCAGGTGGATCAGCGCCAGATCGGCCAGCGTCTGCCCCAGGATGCGGGTGTAAAGCCGGGCGGCATGGCCCGCCACCGGCGCGCCTGCTGCCAGCGCCGCCAGAACCTCGGCCGAAGCGGCGGNNGGCCGGACAATGCCTCTTCCACACCGGCATGGGCCACTTGCCCGCGCGAGGCCAGCAGGGTTTCCAGAAACCGCACCAGCCGCAGATCCTCGTCGCTTTGCGCGGGCAGATTGACATGGCCACATTCCGAGGGGGGCACCACGCGACCCCAGGGGGTATCATGCACTGGCGCGGCATTGACGCCCGTGCCCAGCCCCACCACCAGCATGGAGCCGCCCTCTTCCACCGGGCCGTCGATCACCCGGCGCAGATTGCCCGCCGCGATATGCCCCAAAGCCTGCCCCTGCGCCTGCAGATCATTCAGGATCGCCACCTGCGGCGCCCCGGTGGCCCGCGATACGCGGGCCGCGTCGATCACCCAGGGCAGATCGTCACTGTCGCGCAGGTTGGTCATGACGATGGCGCCATGGCGCAACGGGCCTGCCGCCGCCACACAGGCGCCGGCCACCGGACCCACGGATTCCTCTGCCATATAGCGCGCCAGAACCTCGTCGATGCCGTTGAACCCGGCATTGCGATAGCGCCGCACCGAAGCCTCGCGGATGGCCCGCCCGTCGGCCAGTGCCACGCGGGTATTGGTGCCGCCGATATCGGCAACCAGCGAGAGGGGGGCGTCACTCATGGAAATCTCCAGATGGTTGAGCGGTGCCGGGCCAGAGCAACCAGTTTCAGTTCCGTGCCAGCGCACGGGCCAGCGCGTGATAGGATGCTTTCGGGGTTCTTGCCAAGCTGTCGAAATCCACATGCACCAAACCGAAGCGCTTTTCATAGCCTTCGGCCCATTCGTAGTTGTCCAGCAGCGACCAGTAGAAGAAGCCCTTCAGATTGCAGCCCGCCGCAATCGCCGCCTGCGCAGCCCCGAAATGCCCTGCGATAAAGCTGGTGCGGGCGGCGTCCGGCAGATCGGGCAGATCGGCATTGGCCATGCCGTTTTCGGTGACATAGATCGGCAGATCCCCGACATGATCGCGCGACAGCCGGGTCAGAAACCCTTGCAGGCCTTGGGGATAGATCTCCCATCCCATCTGGGTTTTCGGCAGCGGCCCCGGCATTTCGCGCGTCGCGGGCCAGGGCGTGCCGGGGGCTGCGGCATGAATGTGGCGGGTGTAGTAATTCCCCCCCAGCCAGTCGATCGGCTGGCCGATCAGCGGCATGTCATCCTGCCAGCCTGCGGGCAGATGCGGGGCCAGCCCCTCCAACGCTTCGGGGGGATAGCTATGCTGGGTGATCGCCTCGATGAACCAGCGGTTGAAGATGGCATCCTGCCGGGCGGCGGCGGCAAGATCTGCCGGGCTGTCGCTGGCGGGGGTGGCATGGTCGAAGTTCAGTACGATCCCCAGGTTCTTCTGCCCCATGCCGCGCATCCGCTCCATCGCCAGGCCATGGGCCAGCAGGATGTGGTGCATGGCGCGGGCGGCGGCGCGGATGTCGCGCAGGCCCGGGGCATGGGCGCCAAAGAAATGCGACAGCCAGGCCACGCACCAGGGCTCGTTGATGGTGGCCACGGTCTCTACCCGGTCACCGATGCGCTGCAGCACGGTTTCCGCGAAATCGGCAAAGCGGGCGCAGGTGTCGCGGTTGCGCCAGCCGCCCAGATCGGCCAGCGCGGCCGGCAGATCCCAGTGATAGAGCGTCAGGAACGGGCGCAGCCCGCGTTCGCCCATGCCGTCCACCAGACGGTCGTAGAAATCGAGACCCGCAGGGTTCACCGTCACGCCATCGGGCATGACCCGTGCCCAGCTGGTGGAAAAGCGGTAGGCATCAAAGCCCGCCGCCTTGACCAGATCCAGATCCTCGGCCCAGCGGTGGTAATGATCGCAGGCGGTGCTGCCATCCTCGGCCCGTACGACATTGCCGGGGGTGGCTGCGAATGTATCCCAATGCGACGGCCCGGCGCCACCGAAACGGGCGCCTTCGATCTGATAGGCCGCTGTGGCAGCACCGAAGACAAAGCCTTCGGGAAAGGTGGCGCGGGGCGGGATCATGGGTCAGCCTTTGAAAGGGCCGGTCGACTGGCCGATGATCAGCTCTGCTTCCAGCAGCCGTTCGATCGGTCCGGCCGCCTTGCCGGAGATGATGGAAAGCAACATGTCCGCCGCCTGCCGCCCGGCCTCGCGCACCGAAGACCGTGTGGCGGTAAAGATCGGCACATCGTCGCCGTTGCGCAGATAGCTCAGCTCGTCATCATGGGTGATGACGGAAATGTCGCGGCCCAGTTTCAGCCCATTCTTTTCGATGGCCCGGCGCACGCCAAGCGCCATCAGCATGGAAGAGACGACAATGGCCGAAGGTGGCGCGGGCAGGGCCAGCATGGTTTGCATGGCGCGGAACCCGGCGGTTTCCGTCATCTCGTCACTGGCCAGGATCGACGGGTCCACGGCAATGCCTGCGGCCCCCAGCGCATCTTCATAGCCGCTGCGGCGACGGATCGCGAAATCCATGAACTCCAGCCCGTTCACCAGCCCGATGCGGCGGTGCCCCAGATCAATCAGGAATTCGGTTGCCCGTTTGAAGGCGCGCCGGTTGTTCACATCGACCCAGCTGTAGGGCAGGGCGGCGCCGGTGGCCCGGCCATGCACGACAAAGGGCACCCGCATCTCTGTCAGCAGCGGGATGCGCGGATCATCCATCCGGGGGGCATGGACGATCACGCCATCCACCGTGCCCCGCGATTTCAACTCGCGGTAGGCGCGTTCCTCATTGTCATCCGGCACCACCGACAGCAGCATGTCATAGCCGTTGCGCGAATAGGTCTCGCCCGCGCCTGCGATGAAATCGGCGAACACCGGGTTCACGATTTCATGCCGCGTGGTCAGCGGGATCACATGGCCCACCGCCATGGCCCGGCCGGTGGCCAGACGGATCGCACGGGTATTGGGCTGATAGTTGTAGCGCCGCGTTGCCGCCGCCACGCGTTCCCGGGTGGCCTCATTGACCTCGGGGTAGCCGTTCAGCGCACGGCTGACGGTCGTGGGGGAGAGGTCGAGTTTGCGGGCAAGCTCCTTGAGGTTCATTCTGCAGCCAAAGCGTTTCAAATTCGGCCCGACACTAGCGACTTCACGCCGCAAGGTCAAAGACATATGCGCCCCGCCGCGCAGCGACAGGCCGGTTTCTGCGCTTGCATTACAAGCGTTTGGCCCTTTCGCACGGCAGAGTTTGGTTGACACAAACGGCCCGTCCCGCTTAGTTGAAGCATCCAAAGCGGTTTGAAACCGATTCCCGCATCCTTGCGGAAAGCATCGGTCCTTCGCCGCAGGGTAGCTTACGGGAGGAGCGAAATGACAAGAAATCTGTTGGCCGGCGCTGCGGTGCTGGCACTTGTGGCAGGGCAGGCCGGTGCGCAGGATCTGAAATTCGCGCCGGGCGAGGATGCGAAATTCAACTGGGCCTCTTACGATGCGTTCAAGGCCGCGCATGATCTGAAAGGCCAGTCGCTCAAGATCGACGGGCCCTGGGGCGGGGTGGACAAGGCGCTGTTTGAAAGCGTTATCGCCTATTTCGAGGCCGCCACCGGCGCCGATGTCGAATATTCCGGCGGTGACGGGTTCGAACAGCGCGTGATGATTGATGTCGAGGCAGGCTCGCCCCCCGGCATCGCGGTGATCCCGCAGCCGGGCCTTGCGGCCGATCTGGCCAAACGCGGCAAGCTGACCGTGCTGAAACCGGAAATCGGCGAGTTCCTGAAGAATGATTATGCCGCCGGTGACAGCTGGGTGAACCTGTCCACCTATGCGGGCGCCGATGGCACCAAGGCGCTGTACGGCCTGTTCTACAAGGTCGATGTGAAATCGCTGGTCTGGTATGTGCCCGAGAATTTCGAGGATGCGGGCTATGATGTGCCCGAATCCATGGAAGACCTGAAGGCGTTGTCGGATCAGATCGTGGCCGATGGCGGCACGCCCTGGTGCATCGGGCTGGGGTCGGGGGGCGCCACCGGCTGGCCTGCCACCGACTGGGTCGAGGATATGATGCTGCGGGTGAACACGCCCGAAGATTACGACAAATGGGTATCGAACGAACTGGCCTTCGATGATCCGAAGGTCGTGGCCGCGATCGAGGAATATGGCGCCTTTGCCCGCAATGATGCCTGGGTGGCGGGCGGAGCGGGCGGCGTTGCCTCCACCGATTTCCGCGATGCGCCCAAGGGGCTCTTTGCCTCGCCGCCGACCTGCTACATGCACCGGCAGGCCTCGTTCATTCCGTCGTTCTTCCCCGAAGGCACGGTGGTGGGCGAGGACGCCGATTTCTTCTATTTCCCGGCCTATGCAGGCAAGGATCTGGGCCAGCCGGTGCTGGGCGCGGGCACGGTCTTCGTGATTACGCAGGACAGCCCGGTGGCGCAGGCCTTCATGGATTTCCTGACGACCCCCATCGCGCATGAGGTCTGGATGGCGCAATCCGGCTTCCTGACCCCGTTGAAAAGTGCCAACCCCGAGGTTTATGGCGATCCGACGCTGCGCAAGATGGGCGAAATCCTGACCAGTGCCACCACCTTCCGTTTCGATGCTTCGGATCTGATGCCGGGTGCCATCGGGGCCGGTGCCTTCTGGACCGGCATGGTGGATTATTCGGGTGGCAAGGATGTGGCCGCCGTTGCGGCCGATATCCAGAAAACCTGGGATACGCTGAAGTAATCATGGCCCGGCCCGTCCGGCTGCCGGGCGGGCCCCCCCATATCTTGTCAGACCCGGGGAGGGGCACTGATGGAACAACTTTTCATGGCCATGGCCACCATCGTCATCGGTGTGTTCGGCTGCGTGGCATATTTCTTCTTTTCCAATGTGGTGCTGGACAGCATCTATCCGCCGCGCGGACCTGACGCCGGGCGCAACATCGCCCGCGCCGCGCTGATCCGGCCCTGGCTGTTCCTGATGCCCGCGCTGCTGCTGCTGGCGGCCTATCTGGTCTATCCGTTGTTCGTGTCGATCTGGCTCAGCTTCATGGATGCCACCGGCGATAATTTCGTGGGGCTTGGCAATTACACTTGGCTGCTGAACGATCTGAAGTTCCGTGAATCCCTGCAGAACAACATCCTCTGGCTGCTGGTGGTGCCTGCACTTTCCACCTTCTTTGGCCTGATCGCGGCGGCGCTGACCGATCGCATCGGCTGGGGCAATTTTGCCAAGGCGATGATCTTCATGCCCATGGCGATTTCCTTCATCGGCGCGGCGGTGATCTGGAAGTTCATCTATGACTACCGCGGCGATGGCCAGACAGAGGTGGGCGTGCTGAACGCGCTCTGGGTGGCGCTGGGGGGCGAGGCGCAAACCTGGCTGACGGTGGAACCGGCCAACAGTTTCCTGCTGATGATCGTGCTGGTCTGGATCCAGACCGGCTTTGCCATGGTGATCCTGTCGGCCGCTTTGCGCGGCATCCCCGAAGAAACCATCGAGGCCGCGATTCTGGATGGCGCCTCGCCGCTGCAGATTTTCGCGCGCATCAAGGTGCCGCAGATCTGGGGCACCATCGCCGTGGTCTGGACCACGATCACCATTACCGTGCTGAAGGTGTTCGACATCGTGCTGGCCATGACCAATGGCCAATGGGGCACCCAGGTTCTGGCCAACCTCATGTTCGACTGGATGTTCCGGGGCAATGACACCGGCCGCGCCTCGGCTGTGGCGCTGGTCATCATGATCATGGTCACGCCGATCATGATCTGGAATATCCGTAACGCCCGCAAGGAGATGCGCTGAGATGGACAATATCGCAGGCACCAAATCCTCGCTCGTCTGGGCGGTGCATCTGGCCACGGCGGCGCTTGTGCTGCTTTGGGTGCTGCCCACCATCGGGCTTCTGGTTTCGTCGTTCCGCGACCGTGACCAGATCACCACCTCGGGCTGGTGGATGTCGCTGTTCGCGTCGGAACAGAACATCGTCTATCGCGCCGGTGCGGCCGACAGCCAGCAGCAAGAGGGCACCCTCTGGGTGATCGCGGGCAATGTGTTTGACGGCGCGGGCGGCGAGGTGAAGGCCTTCGGCGTGAATTCCCGCGCGCCCTCCGAATTTGCACCGGGCACCGAGGCGCCGATGAACGATGGCGTCACCGGCACGGTGGCGGAAAATGGCGATTACCGGCTGGTGTCGCCCGTGGCCTTCGAGGGCCGTTCGCCCCGGCTCTTCGTCACCTCTGTCACGCCGCCGCGCTTCACGCTCGACAATTACAACCGCGTGCTGTTTGCCGAAGGTATTGGCCGCGCCTTTCTGAACACCATGACCGTCACCATCCCGGCCACGGTGATCCCGATCCTGATCGCGGCCTTTGCTGCCTTCGCCCTGGCCTGGATGGAATTTCCGGGCCGCGCCCTGCTGATCGCCACGATCGTCGGCCTGCTGGTGGTGCCCTTGCAACTGTCGCTGATCCCGCTCTTGAAGCTGCACAACAGCCTGGGCATCGGCAAGGAATATGTCGGCATCTGGCTGGCCCATTCCGGCTTCGGCCTGCCGCTCGCCATNNCATCCTGCCGCTGTCCTTTCCGGCGCTGGCCAGCTTTGCCATCTTCCAGTTCCTCTGGACGTGGAATGACCTGCTGGTGGCGACTGTCTTCCTGGGCAACAGCGCCGATCAGCTGGTGATGACCGGGCTGCTGCGCGAGCTGATGGGATCGAAGGGCGGCGAATGGGAAATCCTGGCGGCCTCGGCCTTCGTGTCGATCTCGGTGGCGCTG
>DOMY01000075.1 GCA_003509785.1 Gemmobacter sp. | reverse complement strand
CAAAATTCTTGCAAGAATTTTGGTCCCGGCCCCGCCCGGACGCTCAGCCCTTGGCGGCCAGCACATCCTCGGGCGTGCCCACCGCGCGGGTCTCGGCGCCCTTGACGATGCGCTTCACCATACCCGAAAGCGCCTTGCCCGCGCCGATCTCCCAGAATTCGGTCACACCCGCGGCTTCCATCCACAGCACGCTTTCGCGCCAGCGCACCGATCCCGTCACCTGCGCCACCAGCAGATCGCGAATGCGGTTGGCTTCCATCACCGCCTCGGCCCGCACATTCACCACCACCGGCACCACCGGGTTTTCGATGGTCACCGCCGCCAGCGCCTCGGCCATCACATGGGCGGCGGGCTGCATCAGCGCGCAATGGAACGGCGCGCTGACCGGCAGCAGCAGGGCGCGCTTGGCCCCCTTGGCCTTGGCGATCTCCAGCGCGCGTTCCACAGCCGCCTTGTGGCCGGAAACCACCACCTGCGCCGGGTCATTGTCATTGGCGGCCTGACAGACCTCGCCCTGCGCCGCTTCCAGCGCCACTTCGGTCGCCGCCTCGAAATCCAGCCCCAGCAGCGCGGCCATGGCGCCCACACCCACCGGCACGGCCTCCTGCATCGCGCGGCCCCGGATGCGCAGCAGCCGCGCGGTATCCGACAGCGTCAGCGATCCGGCCGCACAAAGCGCCGAATATTCGCCCAGGCTGTGCCCGGCCACAAAGGCCACGCTGTCCATCCCGATGCCCTCGGCCTCCAGCGCACGCAGCGCCGCGATCGAGGTCGCCATCAGCGCGGGCTGGGCATTTTCGGTCAGCGTCAGCTCGGCAATCTCGCCATCCCAGATCAACGCCGACAGCTTTTCGCCAAGCGCCTCGTCCACCTCGTCAAACACGGCGCGGGCGGCCGGATAGGCCTCGGCCAAGGCCTTGCCCATGCCGATGGTCTGCGCCCCTTGTCCGGGGAAAATGAATGCGCGGCTCATGGTTCCTCCACAGCGGTTTTCCCCGGCTTACCCCGCCGGGCGGCGGCGTGCAACGTTTCGTGATCCCGGCGCCCTGCTGCACAGGCCCTGTGCAGCATCTGGCGGTTTTGCTGCGACGCGGCAGATGTTACCTTCGCGGCAATCAGACCGGAGCCGTCTTCATGTCCCTATCCAACACATCCACGCGCTATGGCGCCCTTGCCCGCAGCCTGCACTGGCTGACCGCCCTGCTGATCCTGTCGGCCATCGGGCTTGGGCTTTATGCCGACAACCTGCCCTATGACACGTCAGAGACACTGGCCGCCAAGGCGCAGATCTTTTCGCTGCACAAGACCATCGGCATTGCCGCCTTCTTCGTGGCCGCCATCCGCATCGTTTCGGCGCTGCTGCAGCCCAAACCCGCGCCGGTGCATCCTGACCGGCGGCTGGAAACCTTTGCTGCCGAAACCGTGCATTGGGCGCTGTACATCTCCATGCTGGCGGTGCCGCTCACCGGCTGGGTGCATCACGCTGCGGTCGAGGGCTTTGCGCCGATCCTCTGGCCCTTCGGTCAGGGCCTGCCCTTCGTGCCCAAATCGGAAACCGTGTCCGAAATCGCCACGGCGATGCACTGGCTGTTTTCGAAACTGCTGATCGCCTCGGTGATCCTGCATGTGGCAGGGGCGGTGAAACATGCGGTGATCGACCGCGACGGGGTGATGGCCCGCATGACGCGCGGCACCAGCGCAGGCCAGACAGGCCGCGCCGCGCACAGCCCGGCGCCGGTGCTGGCCGCCCTGCTGATCTATCTGGCAGGCGGAGTGGCGGCCGTGTCGATGACAGCACAGGCCCCTGACGCGNNCATCCGATGTGGCCGAATCCGCTGCGCCCGAATCCGCTGTGCCCACCCCGCAAACCCCTGCCACCGCCACCGCCAGCAGCTGGCAGGTCACCGAAGGCGCTCTGGCCTTCACCGTGCAGCAGATGGGCGCCGCCGTTGCAGGCAGCCTGCCGAACTGGACCGCCGAGATCAGCTTTGACGAAACCCCGGTCGATGGTCGCCACGGCCATGTGACGGTGAAGATCGACACCACCACCCTGACGCTCGGTTCCGTCACCGAACAGGCGAAGGCTGCCGATTTCTTCGATGTCGCCAATCACCCCGGCGCGGTGTTCGAGGCCGATATCCTGCCCGCCGCCAGCGGCTATGCGGCGCAAGGCACGCTGACCCTGCGTGGCGTTTCGGTGCCCGTAGTGCTGCCCTTCACCCTGACCCTGAACGGCGACAGCGCACAGATGACTGGCGCGCTGCAGCTCGACCGCCGCGATTTCGGCATGGGGGCTAGCTATGGCGATGAAAAGACCGTGGGCTTCGGCGTCGATGTGGCCGTGACGCTGACCGCGAAACGCGGCTGACCCCAGGCTGCATAACGGTCAAAGGGCGCCCTCCGGGGCGCCCTTTTTCATGCCCGGCGGGATAGTTCAGGGCTGCCCCCGGCACCCCCACCATTCACCGCACCAAACCCGTCACCCGGACAGTTCACCAAAGAAAAAGCCGGGGGCAAAACCCCCGGCAGCAATCGCTAAAAGACCTTTGAGACAGGTCACATGGTCACAAGATCACTCGGCCTTCACAGCCTCGATCGAGATCTGCACCTGCACTTCGTCGCTGACATAGGGCGCGAACATGCCCAGATTGTAATCCGAACGCAGCAGGGTGGTGGTGCCGCTGAATCCGGCCCAGGGCTTTTTCTCCATCGGGTGTTCCATCACCTGATTGAGCGTGGCATCCAGCACGACCGGCTTGGTCACGCCGTTCAGCGTCAGATCGCCGGTGATCTTGGCGGTCTTCTCGCCGGTCACTTCGATCGCGGTGGATTTGAAGGTCACCGTCTTGTCATCCGAGGCGCCAAAGAAATCGGGCGACATGAAGTGATCGAAACGCGCCTGCCAGCCAGTCAGCATGGTTTCCACCGGGAAGGACACTTCGACCGAGGATTTGGCCGGATCGGCCTGATCGAAGGCAATCGTGCCCTCGAAGCCCGAGAACATGCCAAAGCCGGTCGAATAGCCCAGGTGGTTATAGCTGAACACGATCTGGCTGTGCGAAGGATCAAGCTTGTAGGCCTCGGCTTCGGCAAAAACCGGGGCAGCGGCAAGCGCGCCAAGCAGGGAAAGGGTCGAAAGGCGGATCATCGAAAACTCCGTCTGAATTATACTGTCACAGCCATTGCTGCACCTGCACAGGATAGCAAGCTGGCGCAGTTGCCCACAATTCAGGGAAATCGAACAGGTTCTGTTCACACACGAACAGTCACATTCGCGCCAGCCGCACAGAACCGGGCCGGCAGAACCCGCCCGGAAGAAGCGGCCCAGATCAGCGGATCAACCCTGCCGCATCTGTGCCAGCATCTGCGCCCGCATACCGCTGTCGCCGGGATCAGAGATCGCCTGCGCCAGCCCCTGCAGGGAGGCGATGGAATGGCCCGCGCGAAAGGCATCGACATGCGGCATCATCGCCCGGATGCCGGTGGCCTTGGGCGCAAAGCCCTGCCAGCGCAGCAGCGGGTTCAGCCAGATCAGACGCCGGGCCGACAGGTGCAACCGCTCCATCTCGCGCGCCAGCTGGCCGGTATCGTCGCGGTCCAGCCCGTCGGTGACCAGCAGCACCACCGCTCCCTGCCCCAGCACCCGGCGCGACCAGTCGCGGTTGAAGGCATGCAGGCGCGCGCCGATGCGGGTGCCGCCCGACCAGTCCTGCGCCTCGCGCCCCGCCGCCGCCAGTGCCACATCCACATCGCGGGCGCGCAGATGCCGGGTGATATTGGTCAGCCGCGTGCCAAAGGTAAAACCATGCACCTGCGCCCAGCCCTGCCCCTTGCGATTGGCCACCGCATGCAGAAAATGCAGCACCATCCGCGAATATTGCGACATCGACCCGGAGATATCGCACAGGACCACCAGATTGGGCCAGCGCAGCCCCGGCGCCCGGCGGGCCAGATGCGTGATCTCGCCGCCCTGCCGCAAGGCGGCGCGCAAAGTGGCGCGGGCGTCGATGGCACGGCCCAGCGCCGCCGGGCTGTGCCGCCTGGTGGGCAGCGGCTGCACCGGCAGGCTGATCTGCGCCAGCATCCGCCGCGCCTCGGCCAGCTCTGCCACGCTCATCTGTTCGAAATCCAATGTGCGCAGCCGTTCCTCGCGCGCCATGGTGGCAGAGGCGTCGATCTCCACCTGTTCTTCGCCCGGCGGGCTGTCGGGTTCCGGCAGATCGCGGTTGGCACCATCCAGCAAGGCCTCGGCCGCGCGTTTCTCGGCAGCCTCGGCGCGCCGCTCTTCCTGCACGCCGCGGATGGCGGGCATCATCAGCGACATCATATGTTCCATATAGCGCGGATCACGCCAGTACAGCCGGAAGACCTGATTGAAGGTGTCCCGCTGTTCGGGCCGGCTGACGAAACAGGCGTGCAGCGTCCAGTAGAAATCGCGCCGTTCGGTAAACCCCACCGCCTCCACCGCGCGGATGGCGTCGATCACCCGCCCGGTGCCGATGGGCAGGCCTGCCTTGCGCAGGGCACGCGCGAACCACAGGATATTGCGGCTGATCTGGCCGTTTTCTGGCAGGGTGAGATCGGCATAGCTGGCCATCAGGCAGATTGGGGGCCTTGCCCCCAAACCCCCAGGATATTTGGACCAAGATAAAGGAGGGGCGCGGCGCGACCTGTCACACCGGCACCATTTCCTTGCGGATGTCATCCAGCAGGCGCTTGGCCTCGGACCCCTGGATCTTCTGGATGTCGTCCTGATATTTCAGGATGGCGCCCAGGGTATCGGCGATCACCTCGGGAGTCAGCGCGATCACGTCGAGCGCCAGCAGGCATTTCGCCCAGTCGATGGTTTCGGCCACCCCCGGTTTCTTGAACAGGTCTTCGCTGCGCAGCCGCTGCACGAAGGCCACGATCTCGCGGCTCAGGTTCTCCTGCGCCTCGGGGCAGCGGGCGGCGAGGATCTGCAATTCGCGCGCCGCATCCGGGTAATCGACCCAGTGATACAGGCAGCGGCGTTTCAGCGCGTCATGCACCTCGCGCGTTCGGTTAGAGGTGAGGATGACAATCGGCGGTTCCGGCGCGCGGATGGTGCCCAGTTCGGGGATCGTTACCTGAAAATCCGACAAAGCCTCCAGCAGATAGGCCTCGAAAGGTTCATCCGTGCGGTCCAGTTCGTCGATCAGCAGCACCGGGGCGCCGCCGGGCTGCGGGCGCATGGCGGCCAGCAGCGGGCGTTCGATCAGGAAATCCTCGGTGAAAAGCTCGGTCTTCAGCCGGTCCCGGTCGGCGCCGCCTGCCGCTTCGGCGGTGCGGATGGCGATCATCTGCGCGGCAAAATTCCATTCCGCCACCGCCGAGGCCGCATCCAGCCCTTCATAGCATTGCAGGCGGATCAGGCGGCGGCCCAGCGCAATGGCCAGAACCTTGGCGATCTCGGTCTTGCCGACCCCGGCCTCGCCTTCAAGGAACAGCGGGCGGCCCAGGCGCAGCGACAGGAACACCACGGTAGACAGCGCGCGGGGTGCGACATAGCCATGATCGGCCAGCAGCGTTTCCACCGCGTCGATGGAGGCGGGCATTGGCGTCACGCGGTTCCTCCCTTGTGATGCGGCATGGTGAACGGGCGGGGCGCGGGCGGTCAAGCGGCAAGCTGCGACATGCGACCTTTGGACAGGGTCAGCCCAGGGCCTGCAGCTGGCGGCGCAGAAAGCGGTTGTCCCCCTGCGCCAGCAGATGGCGCGCCATGCGGCGGGCCAGTTCGGGGTGGCCCCGTTCCACCGCCTTGCGGAACAGCTCTTTCTGATAGCGCGGAAAATCGCGGCGGGCGCGCAGCAGGCGATAGAACTCGGCCCGGGTCAGCGTGCCATTCAGCGCGCCCAGCGCGATGGGCGACAGGATGCCCATCTGTTGCAGGCTGCTGCCCAGCCGGTGGCCCAGCAGCGGCGCGCGCAGCTTCATCAGGTTGTCGCCCGCAAAGCGCGCAACATGGCCCGCATCCAGCGGTTCGTAGGGATCATAGATCAGCGTCACCCGCGCGGCCAAACCCGTGGCCTGCGCAGCATCGCCATAGCGACCGGAAAAATCCTTGTCCCAGGCCACCTTGTAGCGGGTCTCCCAGGGCACCACGGCCTTGTCCAGCGTCGATTGCGGGCTGATCGCCACCACCTCGGCCCCCGGGCAGGCGGCAGCAAAGGCGCAGGCGGCATATCCCCCCATCGAGGCACCATAGAAGATCACCCGGCGATACCGCGCTAAAAAGCCGCTGGCCGCCAGATCATCGAACTGATCCGCCACCCAGGGGTCGCGATACCAGGTCCAGCCTGCCGCCATCACCCCCAGCATGGACCAGCCCTGCTTTTCGATGAAGGCATAGCCCCAGGGCCTGCGATCCTCGCGCTTGCCCAGCGCGATATCCAGATTGTCGAATGTGACCACCAGCGTATCGGCACTGCGCGGCACATGCAGGAAGGAATGTTGGCCATTGTCGCGCAGAAAGCCATCCGGCCCCATCAGGCTGCTGGCAATGGCGGCCCAGCTGTCGGGTGCGGGCACGGCGGCGGCGGGAACGGCGGGGGCATGGGCGGTGAACAGGGCGCGGGTCACCGTCTTGCCCTCCTCCTCGCGGGTAGACAGGGTGGCGCAGCTGCCAAAGCTGTTCAGAAACGGATAGGCGCCAGATCCCTTGCGGATATTGGTCAGCATCCTTGTGCCACCCGTCA
>DOMY01000012.1 GCA_003509785.1 Gemmobacter sp. | reverse complement strand
AACCCGCAAGAGGAAAATCGCATAAATCTGGAAAAAACTTCACCCGCCCCCCAAATGGGCTGTCCGGGGACCGGCTCCATTCTGTGCCGTCGTGTGCAAAGCGATGCACATCCGGCCATGAAAAAGGCCGGGCAATAAGCCCGGCCTTCGTCACATCATGGCTGCTTCCGCGCGCTCATGCCGGTTCCACCGGATGGATGACCACAATGAGACCCCGATCAAGGCCGCGCCGCCGAGCCCGGTGATGACTTCAGGGATGTGCACCAGCGTCTGGAAATACATGATCACGGACAGGACAAGGATCGCATAGAAAGCGCCGTGCTCCAGATACCGGTATTCGGCCAGTGTTCCCCGTTCGACCAGCATGATTGTCATCGAACGCACATACATCGCGCCGATGCCCAGGCCGATCGCGATGACGAAGAGGTTCTGGCTCAGGGCGAAGGCCCCGATCACACCGTCAAACGAGAAGCTTGCATCCAGAACCTCTAGATACAGGAACGCGCCCAGACCACCTTGCGCGGCGGCCTTGGTGGTTTCCTGGCTGCGATCCAGAAAGCCCCCAAGCACTTCGACAAGCAGAAAGGTCAGCAGGCCATAGATTGCAGACCTGAGGAAAAGATCCTGCTCTGCCCCGACAAGCAGGCGCGAAAAGCCAAGCATGATTGCCAGCACAAGTGCGACTTCGACCCCTTTGATCGTGGCATAATTCGCCATGCGGCTCTCCAGCCAGCCGACCCAGTGGATCTCCTTCTCGTGGTCAAAGAAGTAGCTCAGAGCCACCATCATCAGGAAAGTCCCGCCAAAGGCCGCAATCGGCAAATGGGCCTCATGCATGATCCGGGCGTATTCTTCAGGTTGGGCTGCAGCCATGATCATCGCGTCGATCGGGCCAACATTGGCCGCAATCACCACGATCAGCAGCGGGAAGACGATCCGCATACCAAAAACAGCAATGATGATCCCCCAGGTCAAGAACCTGTGCTGCCATACCGGGGTCATGTCTTTCAGCTTGTTCGCGTTGACAATCGCATTATCGAACGAAAGCGAGATCTCGAGCACCGCAAGCACAGCGCAGATGAAGAAGATGGTCAGCATTCCGCCCACGGTTCCGGTGGTCTGCCAACCGAGGAGAGCCCCCAGAAGGAGACCGACAACCGTAGAGATCAAGGCCCATTT
This sequence comes from Gemmobacter sp., assembly GCA_003509785.1. GTDB lineage: Bacteria > Pseudomonadota > Alphaproteobacteria > Rhodobacterales > Rhodobacteraceae > Gemmobacter. The sequence continues at coordinate 14,306 of DOMY01000012.1, read as the reverse complement.
CAGATAGGACAGAAGGGATTTTTGGGGTTCGATCGTGGCCATCATTGTTTCCCTTGCAAAAGCAGAAACTCAGATGTGATGGCTGTGCGATGAAGTAATATTGGAAACATTTGGTTTTTTCCGCCGGCTTTCTTGCGCTGGCGGTGCCGACATCGCAAGAGCGCCGATTACTCTCGCCAGAGGGGCCCGGTCACCGTGTGCCGGATGGAGCTTGCCAAGCCCGGCCCTCTTGCAACACCATGTTCCACTGCGAAAGTCAATCTTGCGCCTGCTGCACGACATCAGATGCCCCTAACAACTGTGCCATTGTTGCCCGCGCAGCCTCACTTTCCGCAAGAATGTCGCGCGACGCCGCAAGAGAAAGCGGAGAACCGGCCTCCCTGCTCTCCGGCCTCAGCAACTGTGCCGCCGATTGCCATATGCCCTCATCCTTTTCTGATACACTTTCCCATTGGCGCGCCAGCCGCAGGGGATGGAGTTCTTCCTTGGGCTGGTCGAGTGACGCATAGAGCGTCGCGGCCTCGGCATAGCGCCCGGCGGACATCGCCACCTTGGCCCGCAATGCCGAAACATCTGGGCCAGCCAGCCCGGACAGAGTTCTGATGGCGGTCGGTAGATCGTTGTTTCGCAGCGCCAGTTCCGCAAGCTTCAAGCGCAGGGGCGTTTCCGGCGGATCGCCAGGCAGAGCATGCTTCAACCAGCGGCTGGCCTCTTCGGCAAGACCAAGACCGGCAAGCCTGTCCGCAAGCTGCACACCGATTTCTTCTGTCACATCAGGACGCCGCGCTGCAGGGCCAAGAACACCATGCGCAAGAAGCGCCGTATCAGGCCCGGCCTCGGCCAATACGGCCCATATATCCGGCAATGCCTGCGGGTATGCCTCGGCCTCCTTGAACGCCGCGTCGAAATCCCCGGCAAGGGCCTGAGCCAGTGCGAGCGCCCGGGCCATGGCGATGGAGCGCGCGGCATCCGTGCGAAGACTTTGGCGGACCGCTGCGATTTCGGTCACCAATTCGGGCTCTATGGCCGCCCGCTGTTCGAAGCGCGCCTCGACAAGGGCAATCAGCGCTTCCGGTTCACGAGCCCGATCTGCGGCAGCAATCTCTGCAAAGGCCGCCGCCTTGTCCGTATCCGAAAGCGCCGCTTGCACGAACTGCACTGCGGGATCCGTTGAATCAACGCTCCATATCAATGTGTTTTTGACACGCCGTGCCGCTTCGGCATCGCCCTGTTCCAGAAAACGCTGTGCCAATGGAATCGAAAGATGTTGCCTCAGGTGAACGGGCAAAGCCGCGAAAGCCCTCAGCGCAGACGCGGATGCGATTCTCTCTGATGGGCGCAACTGATTTCGTCCCAGAATCGCCCAGAGTGCCGCCGAAGTATCGCAGGCTTCCATGCCGGAAAAAGTGCCAGCTGGGTCGCCACGACCATCGACCAGCCCGCCCAAGGCGAGCAACAGCTCCCGGCCAGGATCATCCTTTGCCAGTGTTCGGATCACCTGTTGTGCCTCAGCTCCGAAGCCGAGATGGATGAACATCTGCGCCGCAAGAATAACCTGCCGGGCCTCTGGCTTGTCCAACTCTCCGACGAGAAGCTGCCTGGCCTCGACCAGCTGGGACAGTGGCTCCCCCACACCGCCCCATGATTCTATTGCCAGAACGGCATCCTCGAAACAGCCCGGATCCGATGCTTCCGCCTCACCACCACCCCCCTGTCGCGGCGCAAAGCCTGTTTCCGCACCGATCATCATTCCAAAGGCCTGCGGCCCGGGCGATGCCTCCCCCTGCCCTGGCATCAGCGCCATTTCGACAACGCCCCGGGCGGCGCCAAGACTCAACTCGCGCAACAGCTCATCGCGCATCCGGTCTTCCCCCGCCAAGGCGAGGATGGGTTGCCTGCCAGACACAGATCGCTTTCCGCCTTCACGATCCGCGACAGGCTTTTCAAATGGCGAATCTGCTTCGGGTGGGCCATTTCGAACATCCACAACGATGATGCCGGGGCGAAACTCGAAAGCGGTGGCATGACATTCGCATTGGGCCGAAACGTGCAGGCGGCTGGCGTCTGGATCCTGCCGAACCGCCCCAATGCGTGTTTTCGGGATTCGGGCAAAAACCGCAGCAGTATCAAAACTGATCCCTTCCCGCTGAAACGACAGCGCATAGCCATCCGCTGTACGGCCAAAGCGCCAGTCAGACGCGGCCTCAAGCGTGATGACGAGGCGCGAGAAATCCGTGTGTTCCCCCGAACTGACACGGGCCGTCTCTGCCTGCGCAGGCAGGGCAAACGCCAGAAATGCAAGCAATATGGGCATCCGGATCATGCGGCCTCCTGCTTCAGTGCCCGCAGCGCCTGCTCCAGATCGGCAAAGCTTGGCCGCACGGCATGGGGTGTATTCTGACGGCCGACCTCGATGCAGATATTGGCCGGGTGGTTGTGAAGATTGGCCACCAGAACTTCCCGGATCAGCTGGTAAAAGTGGTCATCATCTTCGACCACTGTTTTCACGCGGGCGGCAAATGGTCCAACTATGCCATAGGCGAGAAACACCCCCAGAAATGTGCCCACCAGCGCGCCGCCGATCATCTTGCCCAGAATTTCGGGCGGCTGGTCAATCGACCCCATGGTTTTGATAACCCCCAGCACGGCCGCAACGATACCCAGCGCAGGCAAGCCATCCGCGAGCGTCTGCAAGGCATGGCTGGAGTGCAGGGCATGGGCCCTTGCCGTCTCCATCCGTTTGTCCAGCACCTCTTCCACCTGATGCGGATCATCATAGTTCATTGAAACCGCCCGCAGCGTGTCGCAAATCAGATCGACAGCATCATGATCCTGCTGAATACGCGGATATCGCCCAAAAAGTGACGAATCCTTTGGCTTTTCAACATGTTCCTCCAGTGCTACCGGATTGGCTCTTGCGATGCGGATCAACTCGAACAAAAGGCAGAGCAGATCGCGGTAATCCGCAGGTTTCCACTTCGGCCCCCGGAACACCTTGGCCACGTCGCGCAGTGCATGTTTCACCGCAGACAAATCGTTAGAAATCAGAAAGGCGCCGACGGCAGCCCCACCGATCATCACAAGCTCGTAGGGCAGCGCTTTCAGGATGATCCCCATCTTGCCGCCCGCGAGCACATAGCCGCCAAAGACCATGGCGAAGATCACGATGATCCCGATCATTCCAAACATGAGAGCCACCCGTCACTGTTTCACCGGAAAAGCTTGCCAGCGCTGTCTTAATATTTCCTCACTCGCGGGGGGCTGCAGCGTTTCGCGTCGCCAGAAGTGTCGTCATGGCAAAGGCCGCATCGGGCTCCATCCCCGACAGAACTGCCGCTGCGGCCTCCGGGCGCATTCTCCCCAGAAAGCCGGCCGCAAATTGTGGCTCCATCCTTGCAAAAAGGGCTGCGGCCTCCCTGGGCTTCATGGATTGATACATCTCGGTCAAACGCGCGAGATCGGCCTCAGCGGCACCATCCGCCATTGCAATGGTAGAGCGCAGCGCCTCTTCCGCCTTCTGCAGCGCCTCAAGACGCTGGGATATGGCCGCATCAACCAGATCCAGCGCAGCCATCCTTTCTTCAATGGCCTGCGCGCGGATGCGCAGCTTTTCCTCCCGCTCTGCCAGTGTCTGGGCCAGAGCAAGGGGGGGCACGGGGCAGGAAAGTGGCGGCGAGGGTTGGCCGCTGCTTTCCTCTGAAGCAGCCAGCGCCTGCCCCACATCCGCCCCCAGCCGCAAGGCCGCACTCGCCAGCAAAAGCAGCGACAGAACGACCAGACTGCCCCGCCCTGCGTGCTTGCGGCGGCGCGTCATTCTGCCGCCTCCAGATCATCGCGTGAGATACGACGGCGCACGAATCGCGGCTTGCGATCCGCCCCTTCGGGCTCCGGCTCGGGGCGCGGTTCTGGCAGATCATGCAGTGTGGCCAGCATAAGCTCCAGTTTTGCAGCCGAGGTTTCAGCCCGGGCTGTCAGGGCTTCAAGACTGGCCGCAGAACCACTGGCGGCACCGCGTGCCTTTTCCAGAACGCGTGTCAGATCATCAACCTGCGCCGACAGCACCGCGATGGCCCCGCCCATCCCGGATTCGAGTGTGGAGAGTTTTTTCAGCCGCCCGGCCAGAATCTGGCAATAAACGGCCACACCCGCCGCGCCGGCAATCATCAGCATATCCGCGATGAGTTCCATTTGACCCTCTCAGTTCAACATGAATTCGGTTATCAGCAGATCCCGTACCCGCCCCTCNNTCGCCCGTCACGGTCTGAACGCGCCGCAGTATCTGCGCGCGAAACCGGACAAGCGCCGCCGGATCCTGCAGATCCGCCACCTCGACAGCCCGAAGATAGCTGTTCATCACGTCGCGGATGCGGGGCAGCAACAGCGTCACCTCTGCTGCATGGGGCTTTGCAACCTCGATCTCGGATACGATCCGCAAGTGCTGATTCTGCCCGGCAGGGCCCAACGGAATCATGATCGGCTCTACCGGCACAAAAGCAATATCCGGCAAGGGTGATGCCGTGGCAGCCTCTTCCACCTGTGGGGGATGGCCCAGAATCAACCCGCTGTAGGCGGCAAAGAAGCCGCCGCCGCCCAAACCCACAGCCAGCAAAAGCCCCGCAAGCAAAGGCAGCCAGCCAGATTTGCGCGGGGCAGGTGCCTGTTCAACTGCGGTATCGGCCATGGTCACCTCCGTCATTGGCTCAAGCCGGGTTATAGCCCCGAGGTCACTAACCGATTGTTAAGCCGGATCCGTCATGACTCGTCCCCACGGGGAGAACCCCGAACAGGCGGGAGCGGATAGTGCAGAACCTCATGTCGATCTGGGCAAGGCTGGATATGCGGCGGCGCGTGCTGCTGGCGGGCGTGACACTGGCGGTCTTTCTCGGCGTTCTTGGCATGACACGTCTGGCTACGACGCCGGATTTTTCCTTGCTTTATGCAGGCCTGGAAGAGGCCGCCGCTGGCGAAGTGATCGCCGCGCTGGATCAGCGGGGGGTGGCCTATCAGGTGCGCGGCGGGTCGATTCTTGTGGATGGCAGCCGCCGTGATTCGCTGCGGATGGAACTCGCGGCAGAGGGTCTGCCCGCCAATGGCCTGAATGGCTATGAATTGCTGGATGGTCTGTCCGGGTTCGGCACCACATCGCAGATGTTCGATGCCGCCTATTGGCGCGCCAAGGAAGGTGAGTTGGCCCGCACCATTCTGGCCAGCCCCGCGATCCGTTCGGCCCGGGTTCATATTGCACAGGCCCCGGCACAGCCTTTCCGCCAGGCGGAAAAGCCAAGTGCTTCGGTTTTCGTGGCCACCTCTAGCGGGGCGCTTTCAGCACAGCAGGCCCGCGCCTTGCGCCACCTGGTCGCCTCCGCCGTGACCGGCCTTCTGCCTACCGATGTCGCTATCATCGACAGTCAGGCCGGGCTCGTCTCCGACGGCGCAGAGTCACAAGGCCGCGAAGCCATTGCCGGGCGCGAAGAAGCCTTGCGCCGCAATGTAGAGCGGCTGCTTGCCGCGCGGGTCGGGCCCGGGCGCGCCATCGTCGAGGTGTCGATGGATCTTGTCACCGAGCGCGAACAGATCAGCGAGCGGCGGTTCGATCCCCAGGGCCGCGTGGCCATCAGCACCGAAACGCAGGAAAAAACCGATAGCGCGCGGGATGGCGCGGGCGAAGTGACTGTCGCCTCCAACCTGCCCGAAGGCGATGCCGCCGGAGACGACAGACAAAGCCAGTCAAGTGAAAGCCGCGAGAGGGTGAATTTCGAAGTGTCGGAAACCCAGCGTGATCTGCTGCGCGAACCCGGGGGCATCCGGCGGCTCAGCGTTGCCGTTCTGGTTGACGGGTTGCGCAGTGAAACGCCAGATGGCACGGTTGACTGGCAACCCCGGCCGGAAGAAGAGCTTGCGACATTGCGCGATCTCGTGGCCTCCGCTGTGGGTTTCGACGAGACGCGGGGGGATGTCATCACCCTGAAATCTCTGCCGTTTGAGGCGCTTCCCACGCCCGGAACATTGGCCGAGGCCGGTCTTTTTGGCAGTTTCGCGCAGCTGGATGCGATGCGCCTGATACAGATGGGCGTGCTGGCGCTGGTTGTCCTCGTGCTGGGCTTGTTCGTCCTGCGGCCCCTGCTGCGGCCGGCGGCTGTGCCCCTGCCCTTTCCGCCGCTGCCCCTGGCAGCTCCCCCCCGATCCATGGAGATTCTGGAGGGCGAGGTGGATGATCTGGGGCCACGGTCCTCCCCGATGCAGATTCTTTCCGGCCCGAACAGTGATGTGCCCGACGATCCCGTCGAACGCCTGCGCCGCCTGATCGGCGAGCGCGAGGCGGAATCCGTCGAAATCCTGCGCGGCTGGCTGGAACAACGCGAGGAGAATGTGTGATGCCGGGCCTGCGGCTGGAAGTGTTCGAACTGACAGAAAGCGGGGTGGCCAAAGCCGAAACCGTGCCAGTTACCGAAGAGGCCCGGCTGCAGGGCTATGAGCAAGGCTATGCCGCTGGCTGGGAGGATGCCGTCGCCGCCCAATCCGCCGAACAGGCCCGGCTGCAGGCCGAACTGGCCCGCAACCTGCAATCTCTCAGCTTCACGTTTGAAGAAGCACGCGTGCATGTGATGACCGCACTTGGCCCCTTTCTGCAACAGCTGGTCACCCGGCTTCTGCCCGAAATCGCCCGTGCAGCCCTGGCGCCGGTGGTGCAGGAAACCTTGCTGCCCCTCGCGGCACAGGCCAGCGAAAGCCCGGTCATCTTGCGCATCAACCCCGTCGCGCGGCGCCATGTCGAAGATCTGCTGGCCCGGGGTCCAAGCCCCCCCTTGCAGATCGAGGAAGAACCGACGCTGGGCGAAGGGCAAGCCTATCTGCGCCTGGGCGATTGCGAAACGCTCGTCGATCTCGACCGCGCGACGGCCACGCTGACAACTGCCGTCCGTGATTTTTTCAGCCTCACCGCACAGGAGCGACCGTGATGGAAGATTTCTCTGAAACCCCGTTCAGCCATGTCCCGATCGAAATCACCATCTCTGTCGGGAAGGCGCGCCCGCAGGTGCGCGATCTGCTGCGCCTGCAACGCGACGCCATCCTGCCGCTTGATCGCCGTGTCGATGACCCGGTGGAGCTTTATGTCGGGGACAGGCTGATTGCGCGCGGGGAACTGCAGGAAGTAGAGGGCGAACAGGGAGGGCAGCTGGCCGTCAGGGTGACAGAGGTTGCCAATCTGCGCGGCAGTTTCTGATGCAGCGGCTGGCTCTTGCCCTGGGATTCGCCGCCCTGTCGGCGCCCCCGGCTCTGGCGCAATCGCTGAACCTTGATCTCGGCGGCGGTGGCACGCTGTCGTCGCAGGCCATTGGCATGATCGCGGTCATCACCGTGCTCAGCATCCTCCCCGGGCTGGCCATCATGCTCACCTGTTTTCCGTTCATCGTCACCGTTCTGTCGATCCTTCGGCAGGCGATCGGCCTGCCCCAGGCGCCGCCCAACATGCTGATCGTCAGCCTGGCGATGTTTCTGACATGGTTTGTGATGGATCCGGTCTTTCAGGCAGCCTGGCAGGACGGGGGGGCCCCGCTCAGCCGGGGGGAAATCGAACTGATGGAGGCCTTGCCGCGCGTCATCGCCCCTTTTCATGCCTTCATGGCGGAAAGGGTCGATCCAGACAGCTTTTCTGCCATGCAGGCGCTGCGTCCCGGTGCCGCCGGACCTCCGTCAACAGCGCCCCTGTCGATCCTGATCCCGTCCTTCCTGTTGTCCGAAGTGCAGCGCGCCTTCGAGGTTGGCTTTCTGATCTATCTGCCCTTTCTGGTGATCGACCTCGTGGTCGCCGCCATTCTGATGTCGATGGGCATGATGATGGTGCCGCCTGCCGTTGTGTCACTGCCCTTCAAACTGGCCTTCTTCGTGGTGGCCGACGGCTGGAGCCTGGTGTCCGGGGCGCTGGTGCGCAGCTATTTCTAAGGCCCCCAACTGCGCACTGCCCCTGCAATACAGAAGGAAGTTATCCCCGCTTTGTTGCCCAGCCCCCCTGTGGATGCTACGTCAGCCGAGAAAATGAATAGCTGAGGAGCCAGCCGCGCATGGCCGACTATATCGTGAAAGATCTCTCGCTTGCGGATTTTGGCCGCAAGGAGCTCGACATTGCCGAAACCGAAATGCCCGGTCTGATGGCCCTGCGCGAGGAATATGGCGCCGCGCAGCCGCTGAAAGGCGCGCGCATCGCGGGTTCGCTGCACATGACGATCCAGACCGCCGTGCTGATCGAAACGCTGAAGGCGCTGGGGGCCGATGTCCGCTGGGCGTCGTGCAACATCTTCTCGACGCAGGATCATGCGGCGGCGGCCATTGCGGCCAGCGGCACGCCGGTCTTTGCCATCAAGGGCGAAACCCTTGAGGAATATTGGGAATATACCGACAAGATCTTCCAGTTCCCGGAAGGCACCTGCAACATGATCCTGGATGACGGCGGCGATGCCACGCTGTACATCCTGATGGGTGCCCGTGTCGAAGCCGGGGAAACCGATCTGATCGCCGTGCCGACCAGCGATGAAGAGGTCTGCCTGTTCAACCAGATCCGCAAGCGGCTGGCTGCCAGCCCCGGCTGGTTCACCGAACAGCGCGCCGCCATCAAGGGCGTTTCGGAAGAAACCACCACGGGCGTGCACCGGCTTTATGATCTGCACAAGAAGGGCCTGCTGCCCTTCCCCGCGATCAACGTGAATGATTCCGTCACCAAATCGAAATTCGACAACAAATATGGCTGCAAGGAATCGCTGGTGGATGGCATCCGCCGCGCGACCGATACCATGATGGCGGGCAAGGTCGCCGTGGTCTGTGGCTATGGCGATGTGGGCAAAGGCTCGGCTGCCTCGCTGCAGGGGGCTGGCGCCCGCGTGAAGGTGACAGAGGTGGATCCGATCTGCGCGCTTCAGGCCGCGATGGACGGGTTCGAGGTTGTGGTGCTGGAAGATGTGGTGGATAGCGCCGATATCTTCATCACCACCACCGGCAACAAGGATGTCATCCGCATCGAACATATCCGCGAGATGAAGGATATGGCCATCGTCGGCAACATCGGGCATTTCGACAATGAAATTCAGGTTGCCGCGCTGAAGAACCACAAATGGACGAACATCAAGGAACAGGTCGACATGATCGAGATGCCTTCGGGCGCCCGCATCATCCTGCTGTCCGAAGGGCGTCTGTTGAACCTTGGCAATGCCACCGGCCACCCCAGCTTTGTGATGTCGGCTTCCTTCACCAATCAGGTGCTGGCGCAGATCGAACTCTGGACCAAGGGCTCTGACTATGCGCCGGGCGTCTATATCCTGCCCAAGGCGCTGGACGAAAAGGTGGCCCGGCTGCATCTGAAAAAGATCGGCGTGAAACTGACGGAACTGCGCCCCGATCAGGCCGATTACATCGGCGTCAAGGTCGAAGGCCCGTTCAAATCGGATCATTACCGCTACTGATCCTGCACGGGGGCGCGCCAGTCCGCGCCCCCGGCCCGTTTTTGCCCCCCGGCCCGTTTTTGCCCACGGCCCGCAGTGCGGCGAATAAACTCTTTGAGCGTCAGAGGCTGTGGCCTAGGCTTCCCGCGAACGGACAGCGCCGTTCGCACAATCAGGGAGTGGTCATGAGCAAGAGAGACGAACGGATCGCCAAATACGCCGAGGATCTGCGCAACAAATGCGGCACGGAACCGGATATGGCCCTGCTGACCAAGGTGACCATCGGCTGCGGCCCGGCGATCTACAATCCCGATAGCGAGACCGTCGCGGCCTCTTCCCCGGAAGAGCTTGAAACGGTGAAGAAAAACTTCCTGATGAAGAAACTGGGCCTGGAAGACAGCCCCGCGCTGATGGAGGCCATCTCTGCCGTGATCGACGTCTATGGCAGGTCAGAACGGAACAAGTATCGCGCCGTGGTTTATTACATGCTGGTCAAGCATTTCGGCAAGGATGCAATCTACGCCTGATCCTGCCACGGCGTCCCGTCGGGCCTGATCTGGCAAAGTCGATTCAATTGCCCGACACTCGGCCTTTGCGGTAAATCCGCAAAGGCGCTACCTTCGCTTCATCAGGGCAGGACGCCCGGGGCCGATATCAGAACACGTGTGGTGCAGTGGGTGTACACGTGGGGTGGATGGAGGGCTCCGTTGGGGCGGAGCCCTCCGTTTTCCGGTCAAGGTTCAACACCGCCAAGGTTGCACACAATCTGCCATTCCTCTGGCGTGACCGGCTGCACCGATAGCCGCATGGATTTGACCAAAGCCATATCCGCCAGCCCCGGCTCCTGTTTGCAGGTCTCCAGCGTCACAGGGTGGGCCAGCGGCCGTACCGCACGGATATGCACGCAATCCCAGCGCGGATCATCGCTGGTGCTGTCGGGCGCGGACAGGGCGCAGACCTCGACGATCCCCACCACTTCCTTGCCGATGTTGGAATGGTAGAAAAACCCCAGATCCCCGATCTGCATCGCCCGCATGTTGTTGCGCGCCTGATAGTTGCGCACCCCCGTCCATTCCTCGCCCGCAGCGCCCTTTGCCACCTGCTGATCCCAGCTCCAGGCATCGGGTTCGGATTTGAACAGCCAATAGGCCATCAGCCGATCACCTTTTTCCATTCGATGATCTCGACACTGTCGAACAGCCCCGCCAGCGCATAGGGATCGGCAGCCGCCCAGGCCTGCGCGGCGGCCAGATCGTCGACGGTCAGGATCACCAGCGAGCCGCACATGGCGCCGTTGCCATCCAGCAGCGGCCCGGCCATTTCCACCACGCCAGAGCCTTCGATATGCGCCAGATGCGCGGCGCGGGTGTCAAGGCGCACTTGCAGGGCGCCGGGCTTGTCTTTGCAGATCAGGGCTACACGCATGATATCATTCCTGTTTCAAAGGGCGGGAAAGAAGGGCCTGCATCGCATCGGCCAATGTGGCACGGCCATCGGACAATGCGGCGACAACAGCGGTGATCGGCATATCCACGCCCTCGGCTGTGGCGATCCGGGCCACGGCACGGGCCGTCGCCGCCCCCTCCACCGTCACCGACGCATCCAGCTTTTCGCCCCGCGCCAGCGCCTGACCGAAACGGAAGTTGCGCGACAGATCAGAGGTGCAGGTCAGCACCAGATCGCCAAAGCCGGAAAGCCCCGCCAAAGTTTCCACCGCCGCGCCACGCGCCAGCGCAAAGCGCTGCATTTCGGCATAGCCCCGGGTCATCAGCGCCGCGCGGGCAGAATCGCCCAGGCCCGCGCCGATCACCGCACCGGCGGCAATGGCGATCACATTCTTCAGCGCCCCGCCCAGCTGCGCCCCGATCACATCGGTTGATCTATAAAGCCGCAGCACAGGCGTCGACAGCGCATGTTGCAGACGCTCCCCCAGGGCCTCGTCGGNNTCGGCGCAGGCCAGCGTCAGCGCGGTGGGCAGGCCGCGGGCAATATCGGCGGCAAAGCTCGGCCCGGTCAGAATCGCCGGGGCAGGCCCGCCGGGTTGCGCCAGCATCTCGACCGGCCCCCGGCCGCTTTGCAGATCTACCCCCTTGCAGCAGGCCACCAGCGCCTTGCCCTGCAGCGCCGCGCCATGATCTTGCAGAAACCCGGCCAAGGCCTGCATCGGCAGCGTCAGCAGCAGCGCATCCATCCCGGCCAGATCGGCCAGATCGGCGGTCACATGCACCCGGTCCGGCAGGGTGACGCCCGGCAGACGGGCAATCTCGCGTCCGGCAAGGCCCCGCCCCCACAACACCACATCCCCTTCGCGGCCCAGCGCCACGGCCAAAGCCGCGCCAAAGGCCCCGGCGCCGATGATGCCGATCTTCATGCCTTGGCCCCTTTCTTGCCCGATCCCAGCAGCGCCGGGCTGCGCTGATCCAGCGGCCAGCGTGGCCGGGCCGACAGCGTCAGATCATCGGCGCCGCGCAGGCGGAACTGTTCGATCCCCGCCCAGGCGATCATCGCCGCATTATCGGTGCACAGCCGCAGCGGCGGCGCCAGAAACCGCACCCCCATCTCGGCGCAGACCGCCTCCAGCCGCGCGCGGATTTCAGTGTTGGCAGCAACACCCCCCGCCACAGCCAGCACCTGCACCGGATGATCGCGCAGCACCCGGCGCGATTTTTCAGCCAGCACATCCGCAACCGACCGCTGGAACGCCGCGCACAGATCGGCGCGATCCTGTTGCCGCAGCCCGCCCAGCCCCGCCATCAGCCCATCCCGCGCGCGCAGCACAGCGGTTTTCAGGCCGGAAAATGACAGGTCATAGCCCGGCCGGTCCAGCAGCGGCCTTGGCAGCGCGATTCGCTTCGGATCGCCCAGCGCCGCTTCGGCCTGCACTGCAGGCCCCCCCGGTTGCGGCAGGCCCAGTACCTTGGCAACCTTGTCGAACGCCTCGCCCGGGGCATCGTCGATGGATCCGCCCAGCCGGGTAAAGTCTTCCGGCCCATCCACGCGCAGAAACTGGCAATGCCCACCAGAAACCAGCAGCATTACAAAAGGATAAGCGATGCCATCGGTCAGCCGCGGGGTCAGGGCATGGCCCGCCAGATGGTTGACCCCGATCAGCGGCAGCCCTGTCGCCACCGCAAGCCCCTTGGCGCACATCACCCCCGCCAGAACCCCACCAATCAGCCCCGGCCCCGCCGTCACCGCGATGCCATCCAGATCGGCCAGCCGCAGCCCGGCCAGCTCCAGCGCCGCCTCGACACACAGATCCACCCGCTCGGCATGGGCGCGGGCGGCGATTTCGGGCACAACGCCGCCAAAGGCCGCGTGCAGCGCCGTCTGCCCCTCGACAACCGAAGACAGGATTTCAGGCGCCGCATCACCATGCTGGCGCACCACCGCGGCGGCGGTATCGTCGCAGCTGCTTTCGATGCCAAGAAGGGTCAGGCTTTGCATGGGTTCCGGTTGAAAGATTACCCCACCGCAGGTAACACCTGAACCATGGCCAAGCAATCCCACCCCTTGGTGATCCTCACCCGGCCCGCGGCGCAATCCGCCCGCTTTGCAGCAGCGCTTCAGGCGCGGTTCGGCCCGCTGGCGGTGCTGATCTCTCCCTTGCTGATGCCAGCGCTTCTGGTGCCCCCCCTCCCCGATCGCAAGTTTTCGGCGCTGATCCTCACGGCACAAACCGCTGTGCAGGCCCTGGCCGGGATCTCCGCCCCCCTGCCCCGCCGCGCGTTCTGCGTCGGTGACAGAACGGCCGAGGCGGCGCAGAACGCCGGCTTGCAGGCGATTTCGGCCCATGGCGATGCCGAAGACCTGATCCGCCTCATTCAGGCCCACCATCCCGCCCCGCCGCTGCTGCACCTGCGCGGCCGTGACAGCCGGGGCGAAATCGCGGCACGGCTGACGGCGGCAGGTCTCGAGACGCAGGAGGCGGTGGTGTACGATCAACGCCCGCATCCGCTCACACCAGAGGCCTTCGCCGCACTCTCCGGCCCCGGCCCCGTGCTCTGCCCGGTCTTTTCCCCCCGCACGGCCAGCCTGCTGGCCGAGGCGTTGCCACAGCCCCATGCCCCTTTGCAGATCGCCGCAATGTCGCAGGCAACCGCAACGCCGCTGCTGCGTTGTGCCCCTGTGGCCATCGAAATCGCAGCCCGGCCCGATGCCGATGCCCTGATGGATGCGATGGCCGGGTTTCTGGCACAGAAAAATGCGACAGATGGCTGACTTGAGCGATAGATACGAAGAAACTACCTTGCCAGACAGGCAAAACGCGGAAGGAGACGGCGCATGACCGAAGACCCCACCCAGAAGGACGCGCCAGATCCCAATCTTTCGCCCAAACCTTCTGAAGGCACGCCTTTGCCCCCTGCACCGGAAACCGCTGTAATCCCCCCGGCAGAACCGAAGCCGATCCCCCGGCCAAAACCTGTGCACCCACCGAAACCGGCGCCAGAACCGGCGCCTCTGCCCCCACCGGCGGCCCCTGCGCCCCGTTCGGGCGGTGCTGCGCGGTTCTTCGGCCTGCTGCTGGGCGGCGTTGCTGCCGCCGCTGCAGGCTTTGGCCTGGCCACCTATGGTGCGCGCGAGGGCTGGCCGCTGGTCCTGCCCCAGACCACTGCGCTGCAAACCGAAGTCGCCTCTTTGCGCGAACAGGCCACCGCACTGGCCGCCGCCCAGATCGACCCGGCCCGCCTGACAGCCCTTGAAAGCCAGCTCGCCAGCCTGCCGCAGCAGGATAGCGCTGCCCTGGAACAACGCCTCGCCGCGCTGGAATCGCGTCCGCAAACCGCCGCCGATCCACAGGTGATTGCGGATCTGCAGGCGCAGATCGGCACGCTGGCCACCCGTCTGGCCGAACAGCAGACCACCACCACC
>DOMY01000226.1 GCA_003509785.1 Gemmobacter sp. | reverse complement strand
CAGCCCGTAGGCGGGGACCTTGGGGGCAATGGCCGTGGCGATCAGCTTGGCCAGATCGGCGGTATTGGCCGCCATATCCAGCACGGGGATGCCCGATCCGGCCAGAACCCGGCTCATTTCCTGGACGATTACATTGCGGATCTGGTTCGAAATCTCGTCGGCGGTAAATTCGCCGTCGGTGCCCACCACCTCTTTCAGGAAGACCGCCGGATCGGCGACGCGCATCGAATAGGTGCCGAAGGCGCGCAGGCGCACGGCGCCGAATTCGGGATCGCGGCAGATGATCGGATTCTTGGTGCCCCATTTCAGATCGTTGAAGCGGGTGGTGGAGACGAAATAGACCTCGCTCTTGAACGGCGACTGGAAGGCATGATCCCAGTGCTGCAGAGTGGTCATGATCGGCATGTTGTTGGTTTCAAGCATGTAGAGCCCGGGGCCGAAGACATCGGCCAGCTGCCCCTCATGCACGAAAACCGCGGCCTGCCCTTCGCGGACGGTGAGTTTGGCGCCGTATTTGATCGCCTGTCCGCGCCGTTCGAACCGCCAGACCATCGTATCGCGCGTATCATCAAGCCAGGAGATGACGTCGATGAACTCGCCTTTGAACAGATCGAAAACCATGGTGCCTGCCTTTCAGACCGAAATGCCGCGCCTGCGCATTGGGGCGGGTGTTGCTGCTAACATAGCCATGGCTGCGCATGTTTGAAGCCCTGTCGCGCGTGGCGGCGCTGTTTTCCCGCGGCGCCCCCAGCAGGTGCCTGGTCGCGGGCGTGCAGGGCGCAGCCAAGGGCCGGGGCCGCGCCACTGGCCTTAGCTGATGGGCCTTAGCTGGAGCCGCCGGTCAGGCGGGTGGCGATGGCTTTCACGATCGGCCGGGNNACGCAGGGTCATAAAGCATCTTCAGCATCAGCTCGTCCTGCCGGGTCAGCAGGGCGAATTCTTCATCGTCATTGAAGATCGAGGGCCGGGCCAGCGGGCTGTCATTGGCCAGACCCAGGCCTTGCGCGATTTCCTCGTGCAGGCAGGACAGGCGCAGCAGATCCGGGTGTTCGGCGCGCACCACGGCAAAGGCGCGGGCATAGGTGGAGGCGCTGCCTTCGGACAGGGCGTAGACGATGCAATAGGTGGAGCGCGGCAGATCGGTCAGCCCGGCCACTTCGGGCGCGGAAAGTTCGGGCAGGGTGCTGCGGATCACCGGGCCAAGCGCGCGGCGTTCGTCTTCGTTCACCACATGGATGAAGAAATTGGCGCCACTGTCTGACAGGGTGATCGGATGGCCGGTGATGGATTGCAGGCGCGCCAGATAAGACCCGATCAGCGCCCGGTCGGTCGCCCGCCGCGTGGCAGGGACGGAGGCGCCGAAGGCCACCGAGACGCGCACGGGCTGTGCCCAGCGGCGCAGGCGGCTGGTGGTTTCCTGGGCCACCAGACCGGCAGAGGTGCGGCGGTATTCATCGAACAGGGCGACCCGGATGAAATTCTCGGCCAGCATCGTGTCGGTGAAGGGGGTATCCTTGCCGCCGCCATCGGTGCGCAGCAGACCTTGCCCCAGCAGATCGGCCTGCACCTTGGCGTAATAGGCCGCCAGCGCCATGCTTTCGGGCGAGGGCGCAGGGGGCGCCGCCGGAAGGGCGGGCGGCACCATGGGCCGGGGCAGCGGGCGGGGCTGTGGCGCCACTGCCAGCTGCGGCGCGCAGCCCGCCAGAGCCACCAGCAGCGCCAGAAGGGCTGCGGCGCTCCGGGGGCGGCGGCAGGGGGGCATGGCCCGGGGCAAAGGCGCGGCCTCCGGTCAGGCGGTGGGGGCGGGGCGGGGCGCCCGCGCGCTGGCCGCAGAGAGCGTATCGCGCAGTTCGGTTTCCATCTTCTGCAGATCAGCCTCGGCGGCGGCGCGTTTGGCCTTGCCTTCATCGGCAATCGCCAGGCTTTCCTCGATCGTGGCGATCAGGGTGGCATTGGCCTGTTTCACCGCTTCGATATCGAACACGCCGCGTTCCATTTCGGTGCGGACGACGCGGTTGGTTTCCTGCAGGTTCTTGGCATTGGCGGTCAGCAGTTCGTTCGTCAGATCGCTGGCTTCGCTGATCGCCTCGGCGGCTTCGCGTGACCGCTGGATGGTGACCGCCTGCGCCAGCTGGGTTTCCCACAGCGGCACGGTGTTCACGAGGGTGGAGTTGATCTTGGTGACCAGCGATTTGTCGTTTTCCTGCACCAGACGGATCGAGGGCAGCGACTGCATGGTGACCTGCCGGGTCAGTTTCAGGTCGTGCACCCGGCGTTCCAGATCATCGCGGGCGGCGCGCAGATCGCGCAGTTCCTGGGCGCGCAGCACCTGTTCGGATTCGGGGGCCGCGGCAACGGCGGCCTCTTTCGCGGGAATATCGGTGCTGTCGATCTGGGCGAGCTTGGCATCGCCCGCCGCAATGTAAAGCGCCAGCTCGTCATAGAAATCGAGCGTCTTTTCATAGAGCAGATCGAGGCTTTTGATATCCTTCAGCAGCTTGTGTTCGTGTTGCAGCAGGGTTTCGGTGATGCGGTCGATCTGGCCCTGCACCTCTTCGAATTTCGCCACGAATTCGGCGAAGGGGGCGGCGCGGCCCATCAGTTTTTCCCACCAGCTTTGTTCGCGGCGCACATCCAGTTCCGCAGTGGAAAAGCCGCGCAGGGTGCTGACCATCGAGCGCAGGGAATCGCCTGCGGGGCCGACATCCTTGTTCTTCACATCCACCAGCATGGCCTGGCTGATCTGCTGCAGTTCGGCCTGGGCGGCCGAGCCGAAAGAGATGATCGACTGGGTATTGCCGATATCCAGTTCGGCCATGCGGCGGCGGATTTCATCCGCGCGCGGGGCGGGGGCTGTTTCCAGCGGCACGACGGCGGGCACCGGATCGGGCAGCACGGCGGCGGTGATCTTTTCGGCTTCGGCCAGGGTGGCTTCGGCGTCTTTGCGGATGGAATCGCTCATGGTCTGGTCTCACTCTGCAACAGGCGCGCAACCAATCTGCTGGGGGAACTGCGCCGGGGTCATCTGGGAGGTATCCGGGTCGGGGTCTTGGGGCAGGCAAGGATCGGGGCCGCGGCGCCACCGGGGCGCCGGGGCCGGGTGTCAGGGTCTGGGCGTTTCCAGCCTGAGCCTGTCGCGCAGGACGGAAATTTCGATATCGAGATCGGTGGAATCATTGGCCAGCAGGGCCTTTGACCGGGTGGCGAAGGTGGTTTCCAGATCATCCAGCAGCGCCTCGTAATCGGCGCGGGCCTTGCTGTCGCGCGACTGTGCGTAAAGATCGGCAAACTTCACCGTCGCGTCACGGGCGCCGGTCAGGTAGACGCCCAGATATTTGCGGGCGGCGGTCAGATCACGGGGATCGGCCTCGACCGAGCGGAACAGGCCCCGGGCGGCGGTGGCAAACCGATCAACCCGGCGTTCCATCGCGGGATCGCGGGCGCGCAGGATTGCGTCTTTCATGGCGGCCAGCAGCGATTCCGCCTCGTCCACGGCGCGGGCGACGCGGTCTGTCTGGAAGGCGTCGATGCCCTCTGCGCCCTTGTCGCGCAGCGGATCGGGGCCGAAACTGAACAGATGCAGCACCGCGCCGATGCCGCCGATCAGCCCGGCAGAGAGTGGCGCGCCCGTGGTCATCAGCGCGCCCGCCACCAGCCCCGCGCCGGTCAGCAGCGATGCGGCGATCTTGCGCGGAAAGGCGGGACGGCGGGCGATGCGACGCTGATCATAGGCCTCATGTGCGCGGATGCCTTCGCGTGTCAGCCAGGCAGCGGCGAGCAGCAGGCCGGTGGCGGCCAGGCCCAGGGCCAGCCCGCCGGGATCCTGCCGGAAGGCCTGCATGGCAAAGGCCAGCGGCAGGATGAACAGCAGGTTGGACCGGGCGCCTGCGCGGGCCGGTTTCTGCGTGTCATAGGGGTTTTGGGGCGCCGGGGCCTTTGCGCCATCGCGCCGGGCCGCGCCATCGGGAGAGTATTTGCCGCCGAACCGCTGCGCCATGTCAGGCCCCTGCGGCGAAAGCGGTATAGAGCATCAGCGCCACAAGCAGCGCAAAGCTCAGGGTCTGCAGGCGGGAGCCTGTCATGGGGCCTCCTGTCGGCGGTCGTGCGGGATGCCCCGCCTTTCAACTATAGGTGAGGGGCGGCCACGTTACCAGAGGCGGAGGCGGCGGATTTGTCTTGGTTTTCCCGAATTCGCGGGGTGGTGGCATCCGGGTGTCAGGGCGGGCTTGCAGGACGAGGTGCAGGTTTTGGGGGCTGCGGCTGCGCGGCAGGGGCATGGGCCGCGCAGCATCGGGTGGGTGTGGCCTTGCCCCCGGTGCGGGGCAAGGGCCGGGGTGTCAGGCGGCTTCGGCCAGCAGGGCGTGCAGATCGAGGCGCATGGTGGTCATCGACAGGGTGCCTGCGGCATCGCGCGGCCATTCAGCCTCGGGCCGGTCACGGTAAAGCTCTACCCCGTTGCCATCGGGATCGCGCAGGTAGATCGCCTCGCTGACACCATGATCCGAGGCGCCTTCCAGCGGCCAGTCGGCCGCGACGATGCGTTTCAGGGCGGCGCCCAGGCTGGCGCGATCGGGGAACAGGATGGCGGTGTGGTAAAGGCCGGTGGTGCCGGGGGCAGGCGGATGGCCGCCCTTCGATTCCCAGGTGTTCAGGCCGATGTGGTGGTGATAGCCCCCCGCGCTGAGAAACACGGCCTGCGTGCCGTAGCGCTGGGTGATTTCGAACCCCAGGATGCCTTGATAGAAGGCCAGCGCGCGATCCAGATCCGCGACCTTGAGGTGAACATGGCCGATCCGGGTTTCGGCAGGGAGAACGGGTTTCGGGGTCATGGCGGTTTTCCTTTCGCTTTGGGCCAAGATACGCCTTGGCCGGGCTTGCGATAAGGCACAGGGCTGCACAGGGTCTGCGCAAGGATGCGGGGCAGGAGGGGATCAGAGGCGGCGCAGCAGCAGGCGCAGCATCCGCAGGCCTGCCGATTGCGCCAGCCCCGCGCCCATGCCGGTGAGCGCGACCAGCAGCCCCGCCAGCCCGGACCAGAGCCGCACCGCCGTATCCGACAGCCGCAGGCCCAGACGGAACAGCCGGGTCTTGCCCAGCACCTCGATCCGGCCCAGCGTTCTGGGGCCCAAGGCTTCGGCGCTGCGGGCCAGACGGGCGGCATCGGCCGGATCATCGACGTAGCGCATGAGATGCAGCGTTTCGGTGGGGCCAAGGCTGCGGTTCAGCCTGCCAAGATTGGCAAAAAGATCAGTGACGGGGGCAAGGGCGGCGGGCCGGAAGGCGGCGCCCAGATCATCAAGGCTGCCTGCGCGGCGCAGGGCGGCGATATCCACCGCCTCGGATGCGATGCGGGTCAGGCTGCGGGTCAGGCTGCCGGTCATCACCCCGGCCTTGCGGGCCAGTCGCAGGGAGGATGCGCCGAGTTTGACGGTCAGCGAGCTGCCGCCGGTCAGCAGGGCCACTGTGGTGACGCCAAGGCCCAGGGCGGAGAGTGCCAGATCAAGGTCATCGACCTCGGCCCCGGTGGCATAGTTCCAGCCCTGCCGCCCGAGGCCGATCACATCGCCCGCGGGCGACAGCGTGACGGGGGCGTTGCACAGCAGAAGCTGCGTCAGCGGGCAGGTTTCGGCATGGATGGTGCAGGCAAGGCAGCTGCCCGCCGTGGCCAGAAAGCCTGTATCGGTATCGCGCGCTGCGGCAACGCGGGCGGCCAGATCGCCGGGCAGGGGGATGGTGCGTTCGGCCGCCACCGCCAGCAGCGCGTCAAGCGCGAGCCAGTTGCGCGGATCTTCGGCCAGACGGGTTTCGATCAGTGCCGCCAGACGTTCGGGCGTGGCCTCGGCCGCCATGGCGCGATCGGTTGCGGTGCGGAATTCCGCGGCGCCCCGGTCGATGAACGGCCGCNNGCAGCGCCGCAAGCCCCGCCCGTGCCAGAGTCCGCCACATCAGCTGTGGCCTTGCTGCAAGGAGGGGGAGGCGCGGCTGTCAGCTGCCGGAGAAAGTGTCGGGGTCATGGCGAGCAATCCTTTTGCGATGGGTGCAATTATACCCAATGGCAGGATCATTCGCGTGAAGTTCGCGGATCAACTCACCTTCCTTGTGGCTCACATCCTGTTTATCAGGGCTTTCATACAGGATTTCCTTGCGCAAAGTGAAATCGCGCAGCGCTGCTGCGTCAAAATCCTGCATAACTAAAGCATTGTTCCAACTGCCGAAATATCGCAGCGAATGACCGGCGCCCCCAATATCTTTGCCAACATAGATCTTTCCGTTCGGAAAGGTGATCTTGTAGACAACATATAGGATCGGGGGCGCCGCCTGCATCAGACCTCGCGCCGGCGGATCATGCCGACGATATCCTTCACCTGCGCCAGAATCGGCTGGGCGATGGCATCGGCCTGATCGGCGCCGCGGTTCAGGATGCGGTCGATCTCTGCCGGATCGGCCATCAGCCGGGCCATTTCCGTGGTGATGGGCGACAGCTTTTCCACCGCAAGTTCCGCCAGTTTCGGTTTGAAGCTGCCGAACTGGGCGCCTGCGAATTCGGCCACCACCGATTCGGATGTGGTATCGGCAAGGGCTGCATAGATGTTCACCAGATTGCGGGCCTCTGGCCGGTCTTTCAGGCCTTCGACCGTTTCGGGCAGCGGTTCCGGATCGGTTTTCGCCTTGCGGATCTTGGCGGCGATGGTGTCGGCATCATCGGTCAGGTTGATGCGGCTCTGATCGCTGGGATCGGATTTCGACATCTTCTTCGACCCGTCGCGCAGGCTCATGACGCGGGTGGCGGCGCCTTCGATCAAGGGTTCGGTGATCGGGAAGAAGTTCACGCCGTAATCATGGTTGAACTTGGCGGCGATGTCGCGCGTCAGCTCCAGATGCTGTTTCTGGTCTTCGCCCACCGGCACATGGGTGGCCTTGTAGGCCAGAATGTCCGCCGCCATCAGCGAGGGATAGGCCAGCAGGCCGAGCGACGAATTTTCGGCGTGCTTGCCCGCCTTGTCCTTGAACTGGGTCATCCGGTACATCCAGCCGATGCGGGCGACGCAGTTGAAGATCCAGCCGAGTTCGGCATGGGCGCTGACCTGGCTCTGGTTGAACAGGATCGAGCGGGTGGGGTCGATGCCGCTTGCGATGAAGGCCGCCGCAATCTCGCGCGTCTGGTTGCGCAGCTTTTCCGGGTCTTGCCAGACGGTGATCGCGTGCAGGTCGACCACGCAGTACACCGTTTCGATGCCCCGGTTCTGCAATTCTGCAAAGCGTTTCAGGGCGCCGAGGTAATTTCCGAGTGTCATCCCCCCCGAGGGCTGAATCCCCGAAAAGATGCGGCTCTGGAAGGTCTGAGGCGTTTGGACCGGCTCGGACATGGGGTTCTCCGTCTGGATAAGGGTGTGCGCATGGCTTACCTATGTGGCCGGGGGGCGTCAATCGCGCCGCCCTGTCCTGCGCCCGGAGGTGAGATGTACAAAGACCTGAATGCCGCGCCGATCAACCCGTTGCCCTGGGTGGTCTGGCTGATCTGCCTGCCGGTGATCGCCATGGAGGTGGTGCTGAGCGCGGGGGGATCGGGCCTTGTGGGCGGGCCGGGCGCGATTGGCTGGCGGCTGGAGGCCCTGCAGCGTCTGGCGTTTTCGCCCGACATGCTGCGCCTGATGGTGTCCGAGGGTGTGTGGCCGATGGATGGGCTGGTGCGGCTGGTGGGCTATGTCTTCGTGCACGGCAGCGCGACCCATGCGATTTTCGTGGTGGTGATGCTGCTGGCGCTGGGCAAGATGGTGGGCGAGATCTTCCGCTGGTGGGCGGTATTGCTGGTGTTCTTCGGATCAGCGGTGGTGGGGGCGCTGGTCTATGCGGCGGTGCCGTTCACGCAATACGGGTTGGTTGGCGGGTATCCGGCGGTTTACGGGCTGATCGGGGCTTTCACCTTTCTGATCTGGGTCCGGCTGGCCGGGACGGGGACGAACCAGTGGCGGGCCTTCACCATGATCGGTTTCCTGCTGGTGGCGCAGCTGCTGTTCGGGTTGCTGTTCGGTGGCAGTACGGAATGGGTGGCCGATATTGCCGGTTTCGGCACCGGGTTCCTGCTGAGCTTTGTCGTCAGCCCCGGCGGCTTTGCCCGCGTGAAGGCGCGGCTGCGGGAGCGGTGAGGGGGGG
>DOMY01000133.1 GCA_003509785.1 Gemmobacter sp. | reverse complement strand
TGGCCCGCGCGGCCGCGGCGGCAAGCCCGCCCGCGAAGGCCGCGAGCCGCGGGAGGCCCGCGAACCGCGCGAGGTGGTGGAAGCCCCGCGCGCCGAAGCCCCTGCCCGTGAAGCCCCCGTCCGCGAAGACCGCCGCGCCGAGCGCGAGGCTGCGCGCCCTGCCCCGGCACCGCATGGTCATGTGCATCACCACGGCACCAGCGCGCACAGCCCGCGCGAAGACCGCCGCCCGCGCCATGACCGGCACGACCGGGATGATCGCGTGGTGGGCATGGGCGATCATGTGCCCGATTTCATCCTGCGCAGCTTCAAGCTGGCCGAACGCCCTGTCGAAGAGTTCGAGGCCCCAGAGGCGGTGACGCAGGACATCGAAGTGGCGGATGCAGAATAAGAAAACGGCGCCCCGCGGGGCGCCTTTTTCATGGCAGGCTTTTCATGGGCAGGCTTTTCATGGTGGGCTGAGGGGCGGGGTCAGCGGTGACACTTTGGGGCGGAGCCGCTCCAGCGTGATGAGCGCGACGCCTGCCAGCACCACGGCCCCCCCGATCATGCGGCCGGTATCCAGCGCCTCGCCCAGAAAGACGATGCCGCCCAGCACCGAAAACACCGGCAGCAGCAGCAGATAGGGGGCCACGCGCCCCACCTCGTTGCGCAGCAGCAGGCTGTTCCACAGCCAGTAGCCGAAGGCCTGCNNCCTGCCAGCCCGCAGCCTGCAAGGCCGCCACCTGCCCGGTTTCGAACAGGGCCGAGGCGATCAGCAGCTGTGGCACCGCCAGAACGGCAATCCAGGCGGTGATGGCGCGGCCGTCCAGGCCCTTGATCTTGCGGATCACCACCTGCCCCAGCGCCCAGGTGAAGGCCCCGCCCAGAACCAGCAGGATGGCGGACAGGCTGCCCTCCATCCGGCCCAGACCACCGATCAGCGCCACCCCGCAAAAGGCAATGCCGATGCCCGCCCATTTGCGCGGCCCCGGGCGTTCGCCCAGCAGGAGGGCGCCCAGCAACACCAGAAACGGCACTTCGGTCTGCACCACAAGTGCGGCCAGCCCGGCCCCCAGCCCGGCAAGGCCGGTGAAGGTCAGGGCATATTGGATGGTGCCGCCGACCACGGTGGTCAGCATCAGCCAGCCCCAGTTGCCGCGCGGATTGCGCAGGGCCCAGAACAGCGCGGCAGAGGTGACGATGAAGCGCAGCACCTGCATCAGGATCGGCGGGAAATCCTCGGTGCCGCCCTTGGCCACCACAAAGCCCATGCCCCAGACCAGCGCCACAAGGATGGCGCGAAAGATATCGGCGGCGGGCATGGCGGGCATTGCGACCTCGGGGCTGGGGCTGTCCGGCATGGCAGGCAGTCCGGCATGGCAGGCGGGCGGCGGGCCGTCCTGCCTGCGGGCGACATCTGTGCAGAAAAACAGCCGGTTCCGTGGGGAACCGGCTTTTGGGTGTGCAGGTCAGTCTGCGATCTGCACCGCGATCACCGCCACGCAATCGCCCGGTTTCACCAGGCCGGGGAAGTGCCGGGCGGTGAAAAGGCCGGTCTTGCGCGCGGTCAGCGCCACGGGTTCCAGCCCGGTGCGGCCCGTGGGATAGATCAGCGCGATGGTCTGCCCCGCCGTGACAGCATCGCCCAGATCGGCGCAGAAGCGGATCAGCCCGGCATCTTCGGAAAAGGTGAAGCAATCCCCATCCGGCATATCGAGCCATTGCGTCGGCGCCGCCTCGACCTTGCCTGCCAGAATACCCGCTGCGATCAGCAGATTGCGCGTGCCCTGCAGCGCAATCCCGGCGGTGCGGGCCGAAGCCGTGCCGCCGCCGCCCAGTTCGGTGGTGACAAAGACCTTGCCCATCTCTTCGGCGGCGGTGTCATACATGCCCACCGCGTCAATTTCCAGCATCCGCACCGAATAGGGCGCCCCGAAGGCCCGGACCAGATCGAAGGCGCGGGCCTCCTGCTCTTTCGCGGGCAGGATATGGGCGGCGCAGAACGGCAGGAAATCCAGCGTCTTGCCGCCGGAATGGAAATCCAGCACCACATCGGCCATGGGCAGCAGCACGCGCTGAAAGTAATCGGCGATCTTTTCCGTCACCGTGCCATCGGGGCGGCCCGGAAAGCTGCGGTTCATGTTGCCGCGATCAATGGGCGAGGTGCGGGTTCCGGCGGCGAAGGCAGGCTGGTTCATCGCAGGCACGATGATGACACGGCCCGAAACCTGATCGGCGGTCAGGCTGCGCGCCAGTTCATAGAGCGCGATCGGCCCTTCATATTCATCGCCATGGTTGCCGCCGGTCAGAAGCGCGGTCGGCCCCTGCCCGTTCTTCACCACGGTCACCGGGATCATCACCGAGCCCCAGGCGGCATCGTCGCGGCTGTAGGGCAGCCGCAGAAAGCCGTGCTGCACGCCATCGGCGTCGAAATCCACCGTCGCCGCAATGGGCGACGGTTTCAGACCGAGATTCATGATCAATCCTTCACAATCAGCTTGCGGGGCACATTGGCCAGACATTCCACCCCGGTTTCGGTGATGAGGATGCTTTCGGTGATTTCCAGCCCCATATCCTCCAGCCAGAGGCCGGTCATGAAGTGGAAGGTCATGCCCGGCTGCAGAACCGTGCGGTCGCCGGGGCGCAGGCTCATGGTGCGTTCGCCCCAGTCCGGCGGATAGCTGACGCCGATCCCATAGCCGGTGCGGTTGTCCTTGATGATCCCGTATTTCGCCAGCACGTCAAAGAAGCCGCGCGCGATGTCTTCGCAGGTATTGCCGGGTTTGGCCGCGGCAAGTCCTGCCTCCATGCCTTCCAGCGTGGCCTGTTCGGCATCCAGAAAGGCCTGCGTCGGCTTGCCCAGAAACACGGTGCGCGACAGCGGCNNAGCACATGATAGCGGTGATAGCAGCCCGCGATTTCGAAGAAGGTGCCCATGCCCCGCTGCATCGGCTTGTCATCCCAGGTCAGATGCGGGGCACTGGCATCCCGGCCCGAGGGCAGCAGCGGCACGATGGCCGGATAATCGCCGCCGAAGCCATCGGTTCCGCGGATCCCCGCATCATAGATTTCGGCCACCAGATCGCATTTGCGCATCCCGACCTCGATCTTGTCGGTGATGCGTTCGTGCATCTTTTCGACGATCCGGGCCGCCTTGCGCATATAGGCGATTTCCTGCGGGCTTTTGCAGGCGCGCTGCCAGTTGACCAGGCTGTTGCAATCGCTGAACCGGGCATCGGGCAGATGGCGCATCAGGCTGCCATAGGCGGCGGCGGTGAAATAGTAATTGTCCATCTCGACGCCGATGCGCAGCTGGCCCCAGCCCTTGTCCTTCAGGATGGCCGACAGATAATCCATCGGATGCCGCTCGGTGCTTTGCACATAGTGATCGGGATAGCCGATGATGTTTTCCGCGCGCAGATAGGCGGTGAGCTTCGCGCCATTGGCATCCTGCCCCCGGCCAAACCAGATCGGCTCGCCCTCGGGCGGCACCACGACGCATTGGTGCACATAGAACGACCAGCCATCATAGCCGGTCAGCCAGTTCATGTTGGACGGATCGGTGACGATCAGCAGATCGACCCCTTTCGCTGCCATCGCGTGGCGGGTCTTGTCCAGCCTTTCGGCAAATTCTGCGCGGCTAAAGCGCAGTTCGACATCGCTCATTTTCTGCCTCCTTCGGGCATCCTGCCCGGTGTGACCCATGCTGTCAGACGGTAAACTTCTGCCCGGCCCCCGCCGCCGCTGCGCGCGACACGGCAAGGGTGGCAATGGCGGTATCCTGAATTCCGGTGCCGGTCAGATCGGCCAGCGTGATCTGGCTGTCGCTGCTGCGGCCCGGGGCCAGACCGGCGATGATCTGGCCCAGTTCGGGGAAATCTGTCGCGGTCGGCACAACCCCCGCCGCAATGGCATGATGCAGCTCGCCCAGGCGGCGGGTCTGCGCCAGCCGGTCGGGCACATAGCGCGACAGCGCCAGCAGCGCCGGGGCGATTTCGGTCTTGTGTTCGGCATCCGATCCCATGGCGGTGATATGGGCGCCGGGCCGGATGGCATCTGCGGTCAGGATCGGCTGTTCCGAAGGCGTGGTGGTCACGATCAGATCGGCATCCGAGGTGGCCTCTGCCACCGTTGCGCAGGCGGTGACGGGCAGGCCCAGGGCGGCCGTCATCTCGGCGGCCAATGCGGCGGCCTTTGCCGGATCGCGCGCCCAGATGCGGGCGCCGGTCAGGCGGCGCACCAGTGCCAGCGCCTGCAGCTGCATCCGCGCCTGCATACCGGCGCCCAGAACGGCGGCCACGCAGGCCCCCGGTCGGGCCAGATGCCGCGCCGCCACCGCACCTGCCGCCGCAGTGCGCAGATCGGTCAGATAGCCATTGTCCAGCAGCAGCGCATGCACCAGCCCGGTGCGCGCCGAAAGCACCACCATCATGCCATTGGTCGAGGGCAGGCCCAGCGCCGGATTGCCGAAGAACCCGGGGCTGATCTTGATGGCAAAGTGATCAAGGCCCGGAACATAGGCGGTTTTCACATCCACCTCGCCGCGGGGTTCGGGGATATCCAGCCGCAGGATGGGCGGCATGGCCACGGGTTTGGTGGCCAGCGCGCGAAACGCATCTTCGATGCAATCAATGGCCGCCAGATCCAGCGGCATCAGCGCGCGCAGATCGGTTTCGGTCAGGATGGTAACGGGATCTCTCATACCAGCTCTCCGGCCAGAACGCGGGCGGTGGTTTCGGGGGAGACATTGGCCCCGGTCAGCAGGGCGGCCACCGGGCCGTCTGGTGCCGGAAGATGGCCCGCCAGCAGGGCCGCCACGCCCACGGCGGCAGCCCCTTCGACCCAATCGCCGGTGGTGGCGTGGATATGGCGCATGGCGGCGGCAATCTCGGGTTCCGATAGAAGAATGACGCTGTCCAGCAGGCGGCGGCACAGCGCAAAGGTCAGCCGGTTGTGCAGGCCGATGCCGCCGCCCAGACTGTCGGCCAGGCTTGGCAGCTCTGCCACCTCCACCGGATGGCCTGCGGCAAGGCTGGCGGCCATGGCGGCGCCCTGCTGCATGGAAATGCCGATCACCCGGATGTCGGGCCGGAGCGCCTTGGCAGCCACGGCCACCCCGGCGGCCAGCCCGCCGCCCGACAGCGGCACCAGAAGCGTGGCCAGATCCGGCCTCTGCGCCAGCAGTTCAAGCGCCAGCGTGCCCTGCCCCGCAATCACCGCCGCATCATCGAAGGGCGCAATTTCCGTCAGCCCTTCGGCCTGCACGGCGCGGGCAACCTCGGCCATGGCGTCATCCTGTGACTGGCCGATGATCCGCACCTCGGCCCCCAGCGCCTGAATGGCCTGCACCTTGTTGCCGGGCACCAGCCGCGACAGGCAGATCACGGCACGGATCCCTTCGGCCCGGGCGGCATGGGCCAGCGCCCGGCCATGATTGCCCGTCGAGGCGGTGATGACACCGCGCGCCCGGGCGTCCGGCGGCAGGGACAGCAGGGCATTGGTCGCCCCGCGCAGCTTGAAGGCGCCGGTGGTCTGGCGATATTCCTGCTTCAGCACGACGGCCTGCCCCAGCCGGGCCGAAAGCACGGCATCCTGCAGCAGCGGCGTCTGCCGCACATGGCCTGCAATCCGCGCCTCGGCCTTGCGGATATCGTCCAGCGTCACGGTCATGGCAGGTTCAGCGTCATCAGATGGCCGGGCGCAGCGGCGGTGCTGTCGCCACAATGGCGCAACGCATTCCAGGCGGCCGCGTAGTTCGAGCTGATGACCGGCACGCCCGCCGCCGCCTCGATCCGGTCGATGATGCCTGCGGCGCGGATCGCGGTGCAAGAGATGAACAAAGCCTCGGATCCCGGCGCCACGGCGCTGCGCGCAAAGTCGATGATCTCGTCCAGAGCGACGCGCGCCATGTCGCGGTCATCCAGCATGTTCAGACAGGTGAACCGATCCAGCGCCAGGCCCTCGGCCTCGAACAGCCGGGCGAAAGGTGCAGAGGTTTCGGGGGTATAGGGCGTCAGAACCGAAATCCGGGCCGCGCCCAGCGCCTGCAGGCCCTTCAGCACGGCAGAAATCGGCGTGATGACCTCCACCCCCGGCTTGCCGCGCTGCACCGCCGCCCGCACCGCCGCATCCCCGATCACCACAGAGGCCGAGGTGCAGCCGTAAACCACCGCATCCAGATCTTCGCCCGGCAGGATCAGCGCGGCGGTTTCGGCCAGATCGGGTTCCATCGCCGCCAGGGTTTCGGGCGTCACCGGATTGGCAAAGGCAATGCGGTTGGCATAGACCCCGATGCCACGCGGCGCCACGATGCGGGCGAAATCCATCTCGAACGTGTGGTCGGTAGACAGGGCCAGCAGCCCGATGCGCCGGGGATAGGGGCGCGCATCCAGCCGGGGGCTGCGCGGGGCTTTCAGGATCTCGGTCATTTGGCTACCTTTCCAAAGCGGTGTTCCAGCCATTTCAGGATGACGACAGAGACAAGGCTGATGGCAAGGAAGAATACCCCCACCATCGTCATCGGCTCGATGTAGCGATAGCTGGAATTGGCCACCGATTTGGCCTGATTCATCAGCTCCAGCACGGTGATGGCCGACAGCAGCGGCGTTTCCTTGAACATGGCGATCAGATAATTGGCCAGCGCCGGGATCATCGGCGGCACCGCCTGCGGCAGGATCACATGCAGCCAGGCCTGACGCGCGGTAAGGTTGGTGGCCTTTGCCGCCTCCCACTGGCCGCGCGGCACGTTTTCGATGCCGCCGCGATACACTTCGGCGGTATAGGTGGCGTAATGCAGGCCCATGCCGATCACACCGGCCACAAGCGGCGGCAGACGGATGCCGATATCGGGCAGCACATAGAAGATGACGTAAAGCTGCACCAGAAGCGGGGTGCCGCGGATGAATTCCACAAACCAGCCGGTGCCCCGCGCCACCACGGCAACAGACGAGCGGCGCAGGATGGCAAAGCCCAGCCCCAGCACCATCGCCACGGCCGAGGCCAGCAGCGTGATCAGCAGCGTCAGCTTCAGCCCTTCCAGAAGCGTGGGCATGATCTGCCAGACAAAGGCCCAATCCCATTCCATCTTAACGCACCCCGTCCAGCCCGCGCGTCACGCGGCGTTCCAGCCAGCGCATCCCGCCCGAGATTGCCAGCGACATCAGAAAATACAGCCCCAGGATCATGGCAAAGGGGATCAGCGTGCTGCCGGTCTGCGCCCGCACCACCTGCGCCTGAAACGTCATGTCGGTCAGCGAGATCAGCGAAACCACGGCGGTGGCCTTCAGCAATTCGATGGCATTGTTGCCAAAGGTGGGCAGCATCAGCGGCAGCGCCTGTGGCAGGATCACATGGCGCATCCGCTGCATCCGCGTCAGGTTGACGGCGATGCAGGCCTCGTATTGATCGCGGGGCACCGAAAGCACGGCGCCGCGCACCACCTCGGCCCCATAGGCGCCGACATTCAGGCCCAGAGCCATGACGCCCGCCGCCAGCGGATCAAGGGTGATCCCGGCAAACGGCAGCACGAAATAGACCCAGAACAGCTGCACAAAGATCGAGGTGCCGCGAAAGAACTCGATATACACCACCGCCAGCGCCCGCAGCGCGGCAAAGCGCGACAGGCGGCCCAGCCCTGCGACAAAGGCCATCACCAGCGCCAGCGCCGCCCCCATCACCGTCAGCTGCGCCGTGACCAGCGCCCCCTGAAGGATCAGGGTCATGTAACCCGACCAATCCGCCATCCTGCTGCCTTTCCGGTCAGGCGGTGCGCCGGGCGCACCGCCCCTGTTGCATCATTCGCCGCAAAGCGCCGCGCGCGAGGTGGAAATGGCCGCCGCCGCCGAGAAGCCATAGGGTTCGATGATGGCGGCAAATTCGCCCGATTCCTTCATCTTCGCCAGTTCGGCATCGAAGGCATCGCGCAGCGCGGTGTCTTCCTTGCGGAATGCGGCACCATCGCAATAGACCGGGGCGCCGACCACCGGGGCCACCATTTCAAGGTTCGGATCGGCGGCCTTGGTCATCAGATCGGAAATCGACAGCACCGGCAGCGAATAGACGTCGATCCGGCCATCCTGCAGCATCTTCACACCCGATTGGCCATCCGGCACCACGATCACGCGATCCCGCGGCACACCGGCCTCCAGTGCCAGTTTTTCTTCGGTGCCGCCGCCGGGCGCGCCAATCCGTGCCTGCGGATCGGCGGCAATGTCGGCATAGGATTTGAAGCCCTTGGGGTTGCCCTTGGGCAGCAGGAACGCCTCGGCGTCGCACAGCACGGGTTCCGAATAGGCCACCGCCGTGCAGCGTTCGGGTTTCATGAACAGGCCTGCGGTGATGGCATCATGACGGCGGGCCTGCAGGCCCGGGATCATCGCCCCATATTCGCTGATCGAGGCCACAACCTCGGGCACGCCCAGCCGCTTGAAGACTTCGCGCGCCACATCGGGGGCAGCGCCGGAAACCGTGCCATCGGCGGCAACGGCGGTGAAGGGCGGTTCATTGGCGATGGCGATCCGGGCAAAGCCCTGCGCCTTCAGATCATCCAGCGTTTCGGCCATGGCAGGAAACGGCGCTGCCAGCAGCAGCGCGGCAAGAAGGGTATGTTTCATGGTCTTCCTCTCGGTTGGGTCAGACGCGGTGCCCTGCGGCGATGATCTTGCGCAGGAAGGTTTGGGTTCGTTCATGCGTCGGGTTGGAAAAGATGTGATCGGGCGGACCCTGTTCGATGATGTGGCCCTTGTCGAAAAACAGCACGCGGTCGGCAAATTCATGGGCAAAGCCCATTTCATGCGTGACCAGCAGCATGGTCATGTCGGTTTCGGCAGCGAGGCGTTTCATCACCAGCAGCACCTCTTCGACCAGTTCGGGGTCCAGCGCGCTGGTGACCTCGTCAAACAGCATGATGCGGGGCTGCAGCGCCAATGCCCGGGCAATCGCCACGCGCTGCTTTTGCCCGCCGGAAAGCTGCGCGGGCATATGGCCTGCCTTGTCGGCCAGACCGACCATATCCAGCAGATCGCGCGCCCGCTTTTCCGCCATGGGACGCGCCTCGCCCTTGGTCAGCACCGGGGCGAGCGTGATGTTTTCCAGCACGGATTTATGCGGAAAAAGGTTGAAGTGCTGGAACACCATGCCGATGTGGCGGCGCATGTGGTGCAGATGCGCCTCGTCCGCCGGCACTTCGCGGCCCTTGCGCTGCATATGGTAAAGCTGTTCGCCGCAGACCTCGATATGGCCACCATTGATGGTTTCCAGCGTCATCAGAATGCGCAGGATCGTGGTCTTGCCAGAGCCGGAAGGCCCGATAAGCGCCAGTTTTTCACCGGGCATGACATCGAAGCTCAGGTTATCCAGAACGGTATGGGTGCCAAAGCTTTTGCGGATGCTGTCGATACGAATGATCGGGGCTGTCACTTGCGTCTCCTGCGATCAGATCGGGGCCGATCAGGTTGAACGCAAGGTGACCTGCATGACAAATCATGTCAATTTACTAAATAATATCATGACAATTATTCTACACAGCCCAGCCCGCATCAAGACAAATTCCTGCTCAGATCGCAGGCAGTGGCGGCTCTGATGCCTCTGTCAGCAGCGCAGAAAGAATGGAAAGCCCGTGCCGCAGCTCGCCCGCATGGGTGGAGCCCAGCGAAACGCGCACCGAATCGTGCCGCCCCTTCTCGGTCGCGCGAAAGGCACTGCCCGCCGCCACCGCCACGCCCAGATTGCGCGCCTCGGCCACGAAAGCCTCTTCGCTGCGGCCCTCCGGCAGGCGCAGCCACAGATGCAGGCTGTGCGGATGGCTGTCCGGCTTCAGCGGCCCCAGCACCTCGGCGGCAATGGCATGGCGGNNCCAGTTGGCCACCAGATGCCGGTTCGCCACCGCCGTGGCATGGCGCGGCGGGGCGGAAAGATAGGCCAGCCGCAGCCCCGGCACGGTGATCTTGGTGAAACCGCAGATATGCAGCACCCGTTCGGGCGCCAGCGCGGCAAAGGCGGGCGGGCGATCCGCGATCATGACATTCAGGATGTCATTCTCGATGATCGCCAGATCATGCCGCCGCGCCAGCTCGGCCAGTTCGCCCCGGCGGTCGGCCCCCATCTGGCAGGCCNNGCCGGATCAGGCCGCGCCGCGCCACCTCGTCCAATGCGGCGGGCAGCATTCCCTGCGCATCCATCGCCACGCCTTCCAGATGCAGGCCAAGATAGCTGCACAGCGGCATCAGCGTGTGATGGGTCAGCGCCTCTGCGGCAATGCCCGAACCGGGCGGCACCACCCCCATCAGTGCGGCGGTGATGGCGGGCGTGGCGCCATTGGTGATGGCGATATTCTGCGCCTCGGCCGGGATGCCGATCCGGTTCAGCCAGTCTGCCGCGGTGGCACGGTGCTGCGGCAGCACGGTATTGGGCCGGAAAGACAAGGCCGAAGCCGAAGCCAGATGTTCGGCCAGCCAGCCAAAGCCCTGCCGCAGCCGCTCCAGATGCAGGGGTTCGGCCACGGGTTTCAGGATCGACAGATCCACCACCTCGCCCGGGCGTTCGGGCAGATAGGGCTGTCGCGCCTCGGCCCCCGCCCCCAGAACGAAAGACCCGCGCCCCACCTCGCCCGCAATCAGGCCCCGGCGGATCAGCTCTTCATAGGCGCGGCTGACGGTCTGCACCGAAAGCCCCAGATCATCGGCCAGTTTCCGATGCGGCATCAGACGCGCCCCCACCGGCAGCGCGCCGGATTCGATGGCGCGGGCGAATTGTTCCGCCAGTGAAAGATAGGCGGGGCGGGCCAGGGTGCGGGGATCGGGCTTCCAGTTTGTCATGATTGCAAATCTGCGCAAAATCAGGTCAATCTGCAATTGCAAATCAGCGGAGCGGCCCATGAAACTCGATGCCATCGACCTGCGGATCCTGGAGGCGGTGCAACAGGATGGCCGCATCACCAAGCTGCGTCTGGCCGAACGGGTGGGGCTGTCGCCCACGCCCTGCTGGCTGCGGCTGCACAAGCTGGAACAGGCCGGGATCATCGCAGGATATCATGCCCGGCTGGCGCCCCGGCGGATCGCCCCCATCGCCACGGTCATCATGGAAATCACGCTGGCCAATCACCGGCAGGCCGATTTCGATCGCTTTGAACGGGCGATTGCCGCACGGCCCGAAATCACCGCCTGCTGGTCGGTGGGCGGCGGGGTGGATTACTTCCTGAAGATCATGACCCCGGACATCGACGCCTATCAGCGGCTGGTCGATGCCCTGCTGGCCGAAGAGATCGGCATCGACCGCTATTTCACCTATATCGTGACCCGCGCCGTCAAGGACGACGGCGCGGTGCCGCTGGATCTGTTTCGCACCTGACGGCGCGGGGCTTATTTTCCGCCTGACGGCGAAACCTATTGTTTTCCGCCTGACGGCTCAGGCCAGATACCTGGCAAACCACGCCAGCGTGCGATCCCAGGCGAGTTTCGCCGCCGCCTCGTCATAGCGCGGGGTCGAATCATTGTGGAACCCGTGATTGGCGCCGGGGTAGATATGCGCCTCATAGGTCTTGCCATGTTCTTTCAGGGCGGCCTCATAGGCAGGCCAACCCTCGTTCACCCGCGTATCCAGTTCGCCATAATGCAACAGGATCGGCGCCTTGATCTTGGGCACATCCGCAGCGCTGGCCTGACGACCATAGAACGGCACGGCGCAGGCCAGTTCCGGATAAGCCACTGCCGCCGCATTGGACACGCCGCCACCATAGCAGAACCCGGTGATGCCCACCTTGCCGGTGGTCGCCTCATGCGCCATCAGAAATTCGATGGCGGCAAAGAAATCGTTCATCAGCTTGGTGCCATCGACCTGTTGCTGCAGCTCGCGCCCCTTTTCATCATTGCCGGGATAGCCGCCCATCGAGGTCAGACCATCGGGCGCCAGCGCGATATATCCCGCCTTGGCCACCCGGCGCGCCACATCCTCGATATAGGGGTTCAGCCCGCGGTTTTCATGCACAACCACCACGGCACCCAGCTTGCCGGTGGCTGCCGCCGGGCGCACCAGATAGCCGCGCACCTCGCCATGCCCGTTGGGCGAGGGATAGGTGATGTATTCCGCCACGATATCCGGGTCGGTGAACGCCACCTGCTGCGCCAGCGCATAATCCGGCGACATGACCGACAGGATGGCCATCGCCGTCATGCCCCCAACCGCATATTTGGCGGCGCGATCCAGAAACTCGCGCTTGGTGATGCGTCCATGCGCGTAGAAATCATAAAGCTCCAGCAATTCAGGCGAGAAATCCTTGGCTGTCAGTCGGGTCATCGCGCGTTCCTCATTGTCATGGGCCTCGGTGTCACGGGTTTCGGTGTCACGGGGCCGGAATGGCGTCCGTTCCAGAGTGTAAGGCGGGGCGGCGCGATTCCGTCCCGGCTCGCGCGAAAGTGAAAGCCGGAAAATAGAGAGAGTCTCTATGGCAGCGCGAAATCCGGCATGAACGGACCAGCAGGCGGGGCATGTTTGGCCCCATCCTCTGCCGCTGCGGTGGCATCCTTGTGGAAATCGCCAGCCCTGCGGAGATCGTGATGAACGCCCATATCCCCCACCCCCTGCCCCATGCCGCCCTGGCCCGGCTGGCCGATCCCCGGTTGCTGCGCGGGCTTGGCTATGTGAACGGCCGCTGGACGGCCGCCGCGGATGCCGCCGATTTCGCGGTGACAGATCCCGCTTCTGGCGCGCTGGTGGGCCGGGTCGCAGCCCTCGGGCCTGCAGAAACCGATGCAGCCATTGTGGCGGCCTGCGCGGCCTTTCCCCTGTGGCGCGACCGGCTGCCACAGGATCGCGCCGCCATCCTGCGCCGCTGGGGCGCGTTGATGCTGGACCATTGCGAAGACCTGGCGCTGCTGATGGTGCTGGAACAGGGCAAGCCCTTGGCCGAAGCCCGGGGCGAAATCGGCTATGCTGCCAGCTTCATGGATTGGTTTGCAGGCGAGGCGCTGCGGATCAACGCCGAAAGCGTGACCAGCCACCTGCCCGATGCCGAAATGATCCTGCGGCGCGAAGCCCTCGGCCCGGTGGGCGTGGTCACACCATGGAACTTCCCCAGCGCGATGATCACCCGCAAAGTGGCGGCGGCGCTGGCGGCGGGCTGTACCACCGTGGTGCATCCTTCGGCGGAAACCCCTTTGTCGGCACTGGCGCTGGCGGAACTGGCCGAACGCGCCGGGGTGCCTGCCGGGGTGTTCAATGTGGTGCCGGGCGATGCGTCGCAGATCGTCGGCCAGATGTGTGCCGACGACCGGCTGCGCGGCATGTCCTTCACCGGCTCGACCGAGGTGGGGCGCCTGATCGCCACACAATGCGCCCCGGGCATGAAACGGCTGGTGATGGAACTGGGCGGCCATGCCCCGCTGATCGTCTTTGCCGATGCCGATCTGGACCGGGCGGTGGAGATCGCCATGGATGCCAAATTCGCCACTTCCGGGCAGGATTGTCTGGCCGCCAACCGCATCTTCGTGGAACGCCCGGTTCTGGTGGCCTTCACGGCGAAACTTGCCGCCCGCATCCGCGCCCTGCGCGTGGGCCACGGGCTGGAGCCGGGCACCGACATCGGGCCGCTGATGCACGACCGTGCACTGGCCAAGGTGGCGGCACAGGTGCGCGATGCTGTGGCCAAGGGCGCCACCCTCGTTACGGGCGGCACGGTGCATCCCGATCTGCCGCTGGCCTATATGCCCACGCTGCTGGCCCATGTGCCCGCCGATGCCGACATCCTGACAGAAGAAACCTTTGGCCCGGTGGCCGCGCTGATGCCCTTTGACAGCGAGGCAGAGGTGATCGCGCGTGCCAATGGCACCGATTACGGGCTGGTGGCCTATGTCATCACCCAGAACGGCGCTCGGCAGCTGCGGCTGGCCCGCGCGCTGGAATTCGGGATGGTGGCGGTGAACCGGATGAAAATCACCGGCGGGCCGATCCCCTTTGGCGGCTGGAAAATGTCCGGCCTCGGGCGCGAAGGGTCGCGCCACGGGTTGGAGGCCTTCACCGAACTGAAATATCTTTGCATCGACACTGCCGCCTGACCGCGGGAAAGGAACACCAATGCTGGACCGTGAAAACGAACTGAACGCCTGGGATCGTGACCATTTCTTTCACCCCTCCACCCATATGGGCGGCCATGCGCGGGGCGAAACGCCGCGCCGGGTGATCGCGGGCGGCGAAGGCTGCTACATCACCGATACGGCGGGCAAGCGCAGCCTCGATGCCTTTGCCGGGCTTTACTGCGTGAACATCGGCTATGGCCGCACCGAAGTGGCCGATGCCATCGCCGCCCAGGCGCGCGAGCTGGCCTATTACCACGCCTATGTCGGCCATGGCACAGAGGCCAGCATCACCCTGGCCCGCATGATCATCGAACGCGCCCCCGCGCATATGAGCCGGGTCTATTTCGGCCTGTCGGGGTCGGATGCGAATGAAACCAACATCAAGCTGATCTGGTATTACAACAACATCCTCGGCCGCCCGGAAAAGAAGAAGATCATCTCGCGCTGGCGTGGCTATCACGGCTCGGGCGTGATGACCGGCAGCCTGACCGGGCTGGCCCTGTTCCACGCGCATTTCGACCTGCCCCGCGCCCCGATCCTGCACACCGAGGCGCCCTATTACTTCCGCCGCGAGGATCGCACCCAGACCGAAGAACAGTTCAGCGCCCATTGCGCGGCAAAGCTGGAAGAGATGATCCTGGCCGAAGGCCCCGATACCATCGCCGCCTTCATCGGTGAACCGATCCTGGGCACCGGCGGTATCGTGCCGCCGCCCAAGGGCTATTGGGCAGCCATTCAGGCCGTGCTGAAGAAATACGACATCCTGCTGGTGGCGGATGAGGTGGTGACAGGCTTTGGCCGCCTGGGCAGCATGTTCGGCAGCACCCATTACGGGATGGAGCCTGACCTCATCACCATCGCCAAGGGGCTGACCTCGGCCTATGCGCCGCTGTCAGGCTCGATCGTGTCGGATCGCATGTGGCAGGTGCTGGTGCAGGGTTCGGATGATTTCGGCCCCATCGGCCATGGCTGGACCTATTCCGCCCATCCGATCTGCGCGGCGGCGGGCGTGGCAAACCTGAAACTGATCGACGATCTGAATCTGGTGCAGAACGCAGGCGAGACCGGCGCCTATTTCCGCGCCAGCCTTGCCGATGCCCTGGCAGGCCATACCCATGTCGGCGAGGTGCGGGGTGACGGGCTGATGGCTGCGGTGGAATTCGTCGAAGACCGCGATGACCGCCGGTTCTTCGATCCCGCACGCAAGATCGGCCCGGCCGTGGCCGCAGCACTGCTGGATCGCGGCGTGATCGGCCGTGCCATGCCGCAGGGCGATATTCTGGGCTTCGCCCCGCCGCTGTGCCTGACCCGCGCCGAATCCGATGTGGTGGTGGATGCCGCCGCAAGCGCGATCAAGGCTGTTCTGGGCTGATCTGAAGGCGGGTTTCCGCCACCAGTCAGGCGGGATGACAGGAATTTCATCCCGCCCGTCTTGCCCTTTCAGGCGGGATTTGCACATTTCAGCTATGACCCTGCGCGACATCTCCGCCCTTCTGCTGACCGTCCTGATCGCCCTTGGCATCGGGGCCGTCACGCTTGCCCCGCCCGCGGGTCTGCCTTCGGTGCCCGGATCGGACAAGATGCACCATGTGCTGGCCTTTGCCCTGCTGGCACTGCCCGCCGCCCTACTCAGCCCGCGGATGCTCTGGGCCGTTGTGCCGCTGGCCGCGGCCTTTGGCGCGGGCATCGAAGTGGTGCAGCCCTTCGTCGGCCGCTCTGCCGAACTGGCAGACTGGATGGCCGATATGGCTGGGCTCGCGGGCGGTGCCTCACTGGGTCTGATCGTCCGGGCGATGCGCCAGTTGCAGCGGCAACGCGCCATCAACTTCTGATCTGCCGGACTTCCGGCTTTGAAACAGCCGCGATTCGGGTCACCCTCTTGGAAGATTTCCCCAGAGACGAGGCCCGACATGCCCATCATCAAAGGTACGAAATTTTCCGATCAGCTTTCCGCCACATCGACCAGGCAAGAGGAACTGCGCGGCCTTGGCGGCGATGACACCTTCCTGTTCCACTTCAACGACCGAAGTGATCGCTTCATTGGCGGCGCGGGCGTTGACAGGCTGAAGATCGACTTCCCCGAAGATATCGACCGATCCGCCCCCACCGGCCTGCTGAAAGATGTGAAATTCGTCGGCGGCCCCGGCTTTGACACCATCGAAATGACGCTCGATCTGGATCGTATCGACATTGTCCTGAATCTGAACCGGCAGGGTTTCCGCACAGGCTCTGCCGAAGCGATCGAAATCAACGCCATGTTCGCCACATACCTGGAGGGAACGCCCGATTTCACCCTGCAGGGCACCGGCGGCACCGATATCCTGAATTTTCAGACCACGGCATATACCACCGGAATGTTGCGCGCGATGACGGGCGGCGGCGCGGATACGGTTGCGATCAACGGGTTCGGGCGGCCTCTCAATGTGATCATCCATACCGGCACCGGCAATGACACGATAAGATTGGGGCCCACGGTCGAAAGCACCACGGTCAACAGCGGCGCGGGTGGGGATACGATCTACACCAGCTGGCTGAATTCCGAACGCATCATGGCGGGCGGCGGCAATGATACGATCATTCTGGATGGCCACAACCACGGTGTGAACCCCGATATCATCACCGGCGGCGCGGGGCGCGACCGTTACGTGACCGATATACTCCAGAATGCCACATCCGCCATCATCACGGATTTCCGCGCCGGGCAGGACAAGATCGTTGTGACGAATGATGATTTTCAGCCAGAGGATCTGGTCTTCGTCGAAAGGGCCGCCGATATCGGCAATGACTTTTCGACCTTCTACTTTGCGCGGCAGGAGGCAGAGCTGTATCTCAGGGGCAATCTGCTGATTGATCTGGATGGCGCGGCACGGATCGGCGCACGCGATTTCCTGTTCGACCCTGAATGACCACCGCCCCCCGGTCCGGTGCCAGAGATGGCGCCGGTCAGAACCACAGCCACAATTTGTCGGTCCAGAATTCGGCCGAAATCTTCAGCTGCCGCATCGCGCCCGGTGACAGGTGATAGGCTTGATCGGGCTGCGGCGCCCCTTCTACCGGGAATTCATAGGTCACCCACAAAGCCTCGGCATCGCTCATGGCGCCCACGATACATTCGGCGCGGGCGGCGATGCGCTGGCGTTCCTCGCCCGAGGCGGGCGATCCCACCACACACAGGGCGCGGCGGTAATCCACTTCCCAGCGGGTGAATTCATCGACATTCACCTTCCAGTGAAAGGCATCGACGATCGGCACCGCGCTGAAGCGGTTCCAATCCGCCCCGGGGATGCCACCCAGCAGCTTCCACAATTCCACCCCTTCGATGGACAGCCGACCGATGGTGGCATGAACCCCCGCCAGATTGCAGCGCAGCGGATAGGCAGGCGCAGTGCCTTCGGGGGCGAAACAGTCGATCTCGCCCGGCAGCGTCAGGCCCAGCGTTTCATAAACCTGTTCCTTTGACACCTTCATATCGCCAGTCATCATCTGCGCCCCGGCGGTGCCGGCAGACAGCGCCAGCAGAACCGAACAGACCGCGCCGCATATATAGCCCTGCATCAAATTCCCCGCTCTGAACCCATCGCCCGCCGCACCGCAGATCGGCCAGGATCCTCACGAACAGCTGCCCCTGGCAGACAAGATCATGTCAAAACCAAGGCGGAATATCGTCAGGATTTAGAATAACATCTACCGGATTTAGTGGCATGTTTGCTATTTTCACGCAAGCAAAAGTGATCGGCCGCAGCATCCTGCGGACAGCCGCCAATATTTCGCCGCATTTGCGCCGAATCGTGAACAGCCATCATGCGGCGAGGCTGCAACCACCCCGCCCCGCCGACATTGCGCAAGAAGAAAGGGGGCGCTCGCGCCCCCTCTGGCCTGCGGCCATTCACCCCCTGAGGATACTTGGACAACGGGAAGATGATGCGCCCCAGCCTGCAGGCTTTCCCGTTGTGGAAATATCCCACGGGGGTGCGGGGGTGTGAAACCCCCGCCGCGACGAGGCTCAGC
Organism: Gemmobacter sp.; assembly: GCA_003509785.1. GTDB lineage: Bacteria > Pseudomonadota > Alphaproteobacteria > Rhodobacterales > Rhodobacteraceae > Gemmobacter. Next base: position 10,179 of record DOMY01000133.1, on the reverse strand, counting down.
CCACGACCGGCTTCAGCCCCGCGCGAAACCGCGCCGCATTTGCGCGGTAGCCTGCGGCGGATTTCAGCAGGCGCTGTTGCGCGGCCTCATCCAGCTGCCGCACGACCTTGCCCGGCGCGCCCATCACCAGGCTGAAATCCGGGATTTCCTTGCCTTCGGTAATCAGCGCCCCCGCGCCGATCAGGCAGAAGCGGCCGATCTTTGCCCCGTTCAGCACTGTGGCGCCCATGCCGATCAGGCTGCCGTCACCAATCGTGCAGCCATGCAGCATGGCCTTGTGCCCGATGGTGCAATCGGCGCCGATCAACATCGGATAGCCCATATCGGTATGCAGCACGCAGTTTTCCTGAATATTGCTGCCGCGCCCCAGCCGGATTTCCTCGTTATCGCCGCGCAATGTGGCGCCGAACCAGACCGAGCTTTCGGGTTCCAGCACCACCTTGCCAATCAGATTGGCATCGGGCGCCACCCAGGCATCGGCGGCGATCTGCGGGGCGATGCCATCCAGAGCATAGATCATCTTGCCTCAAACTCCCGGTTCAGGCCGCGGACGAAATCGGCCAGCCCGGGCTGGCGGTCGCGGCGCATGCGTTCGGCCTTCAGGATCGTCACCAGCTCGTCAAAGGCCTGATCAATGTCATGGTTGACGATGACATAATCATATTCCGCCCAATGGCTGATTTCATCGCGGCTTTTCGCCATGCGGCCCGCGATCACCTCTTCGCTGTCCTGGGCGCGGCCACGCAAGCGGCTGTCCAGTTCGGCAATGCTGGGGGGCAGCACGAAGATCGACACCACATCGCGGCCCAGGCTGGAATTGCGGATCTGCTGGCCACCCTGCCAGTCGATATCGAGCAGCGTATCGCGGCCCTCGGCCATCGCCTGCTGCACCGGCCCCTTGGGCGAGCCGTAGAGGTTGCCGAACACCTCGGCATGTTCCAGCATTTCACCGGCAGCGGCGAGGGTCTCAAATTCGGCGCGCGTCTTGAAATAATACTCGCGGCCATCCTGTTCGCCCGGACGCGGCGCGCGGGTGGTGGCCGAAACCGAAAAGCGCAGCGTATCGTCCCAGTCCATCAGCCGCCGCGCCAGTGTCGATTTTCCCGCCCCGGAAGGCGAAGACAGGATAAGCAGCAAACCCTTGCGCGTCATTTTCATTCCACGTTCTGAACCTGTTCCCGCATCTGGTCGATCACCGTCTTGAGGTCAAGCCCGATCCGGGTCAGCGCCAGATCCTGCGATTTGGAACAGAGCGTATTGGCCTCGCGCATGAATTCCTGCATCAGGAAATCGAACTTGCGCCCCACCGGGCCGGTTTCGCCCAGCAGGGCCCGCGCCGCGCCGACATGGGCGGCGAGGCGGTCAAGCTCTTCCGTCACATCGGTTTTCACCGCGATCAGCGCCAGTTCCTGCGCCACGCGCTGCGGATCGGCGCCATCGCTGTGATCCAGCAACCGCGCCAGCTGGGTGCGCAGGGTTTCGGCCTGGGTGGCGCGCCGCGCCTCGGTGGCAGCACAGGCCTGGGCGCGCAGATCGTCGATCCGGTCCAGCTGTGCGGCGATCACGGCGGCCAGGGCGGCGCCTTCGGCGGCGCGCATGGCGGCGAAATCGGCCAGCAGTGGCGGCAGGTCGGCCAGAATGGCGGCGCGCAACGGCGCCGTATCCTCATCGGCCCAGCCGCTGTCCAGCACGCCGCGAAAGCCCAGCACCTCCATCGGGCTGGGGGCCGCCAGCGCCACGGCTGTTTCGCTGGCAGCGCTGCCCACGGTGGCAATGGCCCCCAGAACGGCGCGCAGCGTGGCCTGATTGATGCGCAGGGCATCGCCGCTTTCGGCCGCCTCGCGGCTGACCTTCAACGACAGGCTGACATTGCCGCGCGACAGGGCGCGCTGCAGTTCGGCCCGCAGCGCCAGTTCCAGCCCGTCGATCCAGTCGGGCACGCGCAGCCGCAGGTCCAGCCCCTTGCCATTGACCGAACGGATATCCCAGGCCCATGTCAGCCCGGCCCCCTGCCCCTTACGCGCCGCGAAGCCTGTCATTGAAATCGTCATGGCGGGTGCCCCTTCATCGGATCGGCCGAATTTACCATTCGTAAAGATTCTGCGCCGACATGGCGGAATCCGGTGTAGATTAACAGATAGGTAATCAATTCTGGCAGCCCCCGCAGGACCGCCCGGCCGGGCGAGATTGGCCGATCGGCGGCCATATGGCAATCGGGCGCTGCCGGGGGCTGGCAAGGAGGATGCGATGCGGCATGGCTGGTTTGGCGGCGACGGCGGTGCAGCACAGGCGCAGCGCCGGATGGATCTGCAGATCATGATTGCCGAAATGCGCGGCTATTGGGAATCCTTGCGCGATGGACCGGCCCTGCCCGGCCGCGCCGAGATCAACCCGCGTGGCATCCGGGGTGCCTTGTCGGGGGCGTTTCTGGTTGAACAGATCGCGCCGCAATCCGGGCGGATCCGGATCGCCGGGCAGAATTTCACCGATCTTCTTGGGATGGAGGCGCGGGGGATGCCGCTGTCGGCCATGTTCGATCCGCCGGCGCGGGCGGCATTCGGGCCTTTGCTGGCGCAGGCCTTTGACGCGCGGGCCATCGTTGATCTGCAGCTGGATTGCGAAACCGGCATCGGGCGGCCGCCGATCATCGGGCGCATGATCCTGCTGCCGCTGGCCGAATGTGCCCACCGGGGCCGCGCGGTGATGGGCTGTCTGGCGCTGTCGGGCGAGGTTGGCAAGGCGCCGCGCCGCCTGTCGCTGCGCGGCCATCGCAGCGAGCGGATTGGCGGCCCGCCCTGTGACACCAATCAGCCCGATGTCTTTGCCGTCAAGGAAACGGCAAAGGCACGGCCCTATCTGCGGCTGGTCGATCTGGGGCGGTAATCAGCGGAACACCGGGTCAGCGGAACACCGGGTTGGACCAGGCGCGCCGCCCGGCGGCATCGACCACCGTAACCCGAAGCCAGGGCGAAGCGTCGAACCGGGCCAGCGGGATTTCACAGCGGGTCATGCTGTGCCCATGCACCGCCTTGGCCGCCGTGCCCGCGCCCTGCACCATGGCGGCGACCACGGCAGAGCTTTCGATGATGACACGGTCATCTTCGATCACCACATCGCGCAGTTCCGGCCCCTGGCTGGAATAGAACGCCCCGGCCTTCAGCGCGGCCAGCAGGGCATCGGGCGTGTTGGCCTGTGATTTCACCATCACCCAGCCGCCGAAATGATCGGGCTCGCTGAAATGCGCATCATCGGTGGCGATCACGGTCAGCGCGCGGCCTTCGGTCAGCAGCAGATCGGCAATGGCGAACCCATCCGGCCGGTCACAGCCGGTGGCACAGCCGTGGTTGTAGATTTCAACCGCATGGGCGGCGGTGATGCTGCGCGCATCGGCCAGCGTCAGGCCAGACCATTGCGGATGCGCGATGGCCTANNCACGAAAGCCCCGGCCGCCACGGCCCGGGCGGCGATATCGGGGCCGCTTTCCATATCGGGATAAACGCTGAAATCGGGCGCCTGCGGCCGGGCGAAATCTTCGGGCAGGCCCACCGCCAGAATATGCCACAGCTCGCCATTGGCCATCGGGCCGGAATGAAGCTCTGCGCCGAGAAGGGTGGTAAAGCCTTCGGCCCGGAACGGCCGGGTATCCACCACGGGATAGCCATAAAGGCCCACGAAATGATCTGTCAGCGCCAGAAAATCATAGCCTTCGGCCTGATAGCGGCGGCAGACCTCTTCAGGGGTCAGCACCCCGTCCGAGATGTTGGAATGGGTATGCAGATTGCCGCGCCAGAAGCGGCCGGGGGCGGTGAAGGCGGACAGGCGCTGGGTCATGGCGGTCTCCTCGATTTGTCTCAGGGCTAGCCGATCCGCATGACGGCGGAATGTCAGCAGGCGACCTCAGCTGTCGTTGGCCGGGCAGGTTTGCCCGACAGGCAGGGTTGGCAGGCTCGACTTGGCGGAAATGACGCTATATCCCCACGCAGGACAAAGTGCCGCAGACCTGCACGGGAAAGGCGCATCATGAAGGATACCATCAGAATGGCCGATGCCGTGGCAGAGCGCGATTTCCGGGATGCGTTGGGCCGGTTTGCCACCGGCATAACGCTGGTCACCATAGCCGGGCCGATGGGGTTTGTGGCCAACAGCTTTGCCTCGGTGTCGCTGGACCCGCCGCTGGTCTTGTGGTCGCCGGCGCGGGCGTCCAGCCGGTTTGCGGCATTTGCGGCGGCGCAGGATTACAGCATCCATATCCTGGGGCTGGAACATTTCGATCTGATCCAGCGGTTTTCGCGGCGCGGCACCGGCTTTGACGGGCTGGCGCATGATCTGACGCCCGAAGGCGTGCCGGTCTTGCCCGATGCGCTGGCACGATTCGATTGCCGCCAGCACGCCACCCATGATGGCGGCGATCATCTGATCATCCTCGGGCGCGTCACCCGGCTTGCGCTGCGCGACGGGGCGCCGCTGGTGTTCAGCCAGGGGGCCTATGGCGGCTTTGTCCATGGTGGCTGAAGGCGGTATTTGAAAACGGCCCCCGTTACCTTTATATTCAGATATGTCCCTTCCCGGATGGTGCTGCCCGTGATGCGCCCCCGCCCCTTTTCTCCCCTCCTCTTTTGATTGCGCCGGTGATGACAGCAGACAGAATGACCCCAAAGCAGACAGCACCTGCCCTTCTGACAGAGGAGGAGGCAGAGCCTTGCACCACGCTTTCCGCCGAAGACATGATGGTTCAGGCCACGGCGGCCGCCGGTTTTCTGAAGGCGCTGGCACATGAGGGGCGGCTGATGATCCTGTGCCATCTGCAATCGGGCGAGAAATCGGTGACCGAACTGGAAAACCTGCTGTCCTCGCGGCAGGCGGCGGTCAGCCAGCAACTGGCCCGGCTGCGGCTGGAGGGGCTGGTGGGCTGCCGGCGCGAGGGCAAGGTGATGTATTACTCGATCCAGGATCCCAAGGTGGCCACGGCCATCGGCATGGTCTATGAAATGTTCTGCGCGGCGCCGAAGCCCGCGCTGGCGCGGATCGGCTAGCACTTTTTCCAGGGATTTCCGCACAGGGTGTTTGACCTCTGCCTGTTCTGGCGGCAATCTTGGCCGTTAGCGCAATCAGCAGGGGCATTTCCATGCGTCACTTTCTTGCCATCCTCTGTCTGGTGATCGCCGGTGCAGGCTGGCCCGTGCAGGCCCAGGACCGGGGCGCAGATGGAGCGGAAGTGCTGACGACATGGCACCGGCTGGTGCTGGAACTGGTGCGCCATACCCCCACCTATTCGCCACCCGTGGCCAGCCGCGCCTTTGGCTATGTCGGCGTCACCGCATGGGAGCTGGTGGCAGGCCTGTCGGGCGGGCGCAGCCTGTCCGGCCAGCTGAACGGGCTTGACATGCCGCCCCCCGCCGCCCAACTCGATATCGACCCGGTATTGGCGATGCACGGGGCCATGGCGGCTTCGGTGCAGTATTTCTTTGGCAACACCGGCCCCACCGGCCAGCGGGCCATGCAGGCGATGACAGACAAGACCGCCGCAAGGCTTGCCGCGGAACTGCCGCCCGAGGTGGCGGCGCGCAGCCTGGCGCATGGGGCCGCCGTGGCGGCACATATCATCGAGTGGTCGCAGGGCGATGGCGGTGCTTTGGTGGAAAACATGGGCTTTCCCATGGAATACCTGCCGAAATCCGGCCCGGAATTCTGGGTGCCCACCTCGACGATCGTGCAGCAGCAGGCACCGTTGTTGCCGGCCTGGGGCAAGAACCGCCCCTTTGCCATGCCGATGGGCAATGCCTGCCCGCTGCCGCCGCCCCCGGCCTATAGCGAGGAAGCGGGTTCCGCCTTCCGCACCGAGGCGCAGGAGGTTTATGACACCTCGCGCAGCCTGACAGACGAACAAAAGCTGATCGCGCGGTTCTGGTCGGATGATCCGATGCTGTCGCCCACGCCGCCCGGCCATTGGGTTTCCATCCTGCTGGATGAGATGGAGCGGGCAGACTGGCCAGTGGACCGCCGCGCCCGTGCGCTGGCGCGGCTGGGCAAGGCGGGCGCGGATGCGTTCATCGGCTGCTGGCATACGAAATTCGAATATGATCTGGTGCGCCCTGTCACCTATATCCGGCGTGTGATCGACCCGGGCTGGCAACCCATCCTGATTACCCCGCCCTTCCCCGAATACCCCTCGGGGCACAGCACCCAATCGGGGGCGGCGGCCGGTATTCTGACGGCGCTATTTGGCGAAAACCACAGCTTTGACGATGCTACCCACGAGGCGGATGGCCTGCCTGTGCGCCATTTCACCAGCTTTGCCGCAGCAGCGGAAGAGGCGGCGATCTCGCGGCTGTATGGCGGCATCCATTTCCGCGCCGCCATCGACCGCGGTCTGGCGCAGGGCGCCTGTATCGCCACCCATGCCAACCGGCTGGAGACACTGGAATGAGGCTGCTCCTTGCGCTGACGGTCATTGCCACCCCCGCACTGGCCGATGAACCCGCCGTGCCGCGCTTTGCCGCCGAAACCGAAGCGGCGGGGCTGGCGCACAGCTTTACCGGCGACTGGGAATTCATGGTGGGCGGCGGTGTGGCCGCCTTCGATTGTTCGGGCGACGGGTTGCCTGATCTGGCCTTTACCGGCGGCACCTCGTACAGCACGCTGTGGCGCAATGACAGCGCAAAGGGCGGTGCGCTGCGCTTTACCCGCGTGCAAAGTGGGATCGAGGGCGCCGGGGCGGCCGGGATCTGGCCGCTGGATTTTGACGATGACGGGATCACCGATCTGGCCATTCTGCGCGTGGGGGAAAACCTGCTGATGCGCGGCCTGGGCGATTGCCGGTTCGAACGCGCGAACGAGGCGCTGGGGTTCGATGGTGGCGATGGCTGGTCCACCGCCTTTGCCGCCACATGGGAGCCGGGCCAAAGCCTGCCCACCCTGGCCATCGGCAATTATATCGACCGGACGCAGGATGCCTTTCCCTGGGGCAGCTGCACCGACAACTGGCTGCATCGGCCTGCGGGCGCAGGTTATGCCCCGCGGCTGCCGCTGACGCCCAGCTTCTGCGCCTTGTCGCTGCTGTTCACCGACTGGAACGCCAGTGGCCGCCCGGCCCTGCGCGTGTCGAACGACCGCGAATATTACAAGGGCGGGCAAGAACAGCTGTGGCATCTGGAACCGGGAAAGCCGCCGCGCCTGTATACCGAAGCCGAAGGCTGGCAAAGGCTGCGCATCTGGGGGATGGGCATCGCCTCGCGCGATCTTGACGCCGATGGCTACCCCGAGTTTTTCCTGACCTCGATGGCCGATAACAAGCTGCAGAAGCTGCAGCCCCCCGGCGAAGGGCCGGTGCTGCCCCGTTATGCCGATATCGCCTTTTCCCTGGGGGCCCATGCGCAGCGGCCCTACACCGGGGGCGATGTGCGGCCCTCCACCGCCTGGCATGTGCAGTTCGAGGATGTGAACAATGATACCCGCGCTGATCTGTTCATCGCCAAGGGCAATGTGTCGGCCATGCCGGATTTCGCGATGGATGACCCCAACAACCTGCTGCTGCAGCGCGCCGATGGCAGCTTTGCCGAGGCGGGCGACAAGGCGGGCGTCGCCTCGATGCAGCCTGCCCGCGGCGGGGCGGTGGTGGATCTGAACGGTGATGGCTGGCTGGATATCGTGGCGGTGAACCGCAATGTGCCGTCAGAGATCTGGCGCAATCTGGGCACGGATGCCCCGGGCAACTGGATCGCCATTGCCCCGGAACAGCCCGCGCCCAACCGCCATGCGGTCAATGGCTGGGTAGAGCTGCGGACAGAGGCAGGGCTGCAACGGCGGGAAATCACGCTGGGCGGCTGCCATGCCTCGGGGCAGATGGTGCCGCATCACTTCGGGCTTGGTGCGGCCGACAGGGCCGAGGTGCGGGTGATCTGGCCCGATGGCCACGCGGGCGACTGGCAGACACTGGATGCGGGCAGGATCTGGACCCTGCCGAAACAGGGCGTGGCGGCAGCCGCCACGCCCTGATCCTTATTCCTCGATCAGGCGGGAGACGATGATCGTGGTTTCCGGCTTCTTGCCGATTTCCTCGATTGCCACCTGACGCAGCACGCGGCGGATGGCCTCTTCCAGCTTGTCATCATCGCGCAGCACCTTGACCGGGGCGGTGGCCAGCAGATCGTTCACCCCCGCCTCCATCATCTCGGCCAAAGCGGTGCCGCGTTTACCGGCGGTGGGCAGGCCCATCAGCTCCACCCAGGCTTCGCCGAGCGGCTCGTCCTGTTCATCCAGGATGACGGTCGCCACGGCATGGCCGTTCAGCGCCATGCGGATACGGTCGCGCACCACACCATCCATCGCCCCGATCAGCGTGGACCCATCCAGATAAACCCGGCCGGTGTCGATATATTCGGCCACTTCGGGCACATCGCCGGTCAGATCAATCATCATGCCGTTGGTCGCAACTTCGGTCGCGATGCCACGCGCCGCGCCCAGTTTGGCATGTTCGCGCAGATGGCGGTGTTCGCCATGCATCGGGATCAGGATCTTGGGCTGCAGAACCTCGTGCATCTTTTCCAGATCCGGGCGGTTGGCATGGCCCGACACATGGTAGCGCCCATTGGTGTCATCCACCACATCGACGCCCATTTCCGACAGTGCGTTCCAGATGCGCAGCACACCGCGTTCGTTGCCCGGAATGGTTTTGGATGAAAACAGGAACATGTCGCCCTCTTTCATCTCCATCCCCAGATATTTGCCCCGGCTCAGCTGCGCGGTGGCGGCGCGGCGTTCGCCCTGGCTGCCGGTGACGATCAGCATCAGGTTCTGCCGCGAAATCTCGGCCGCCTGTTCCACCGGCACGGTGGGCGGGAAGCCGGTCAGCACGCCGGTTTCCCCCGCCACCTTGACCATGCGCTGCATCGCCCGCCCCAGAAGGCAGACGGTGCGGCCCGCCGCACGCCCGGCCTCGGCCAGGGTTTTCAGCCGCGCCACATTCGAAGCAAAGGTGGTTGCCACAACCATGCCGCCGGCATTGGCGATCAGCCCGTGGATCGGATCGGCCAAAGTGGCCTCTGACCGGCCCGGATGCGGGGTGAAGACGTTCGTGCTGTCACACATCAGCACCTTGACCGGGCGTTCTGCCGCGATCTGGCGGAAGGTTTCTTCGGACCACGGCTCGCCCACGATGGGTGAGGCATCCAGCTTGAAATCCCCTGAATGCACGATCCGGCCCGCAGGCGTGTCGATCACCAGGGCAGAGCTTTCAGGGATCGAATGGGCCACCGGCACGAACTGCACCTTGAACGGGCCTGCCTCGATCACGGCAGGGCGCGGTTCCACCGTCTGGATCATTTCCAGCGGATGGCCCTGTTCTTCAAATTTCAGACGGCCGATGGCGGCGGTAAAGCGGCGGGCATAGACCCGCTTCTGCAGCATGGGCCACAGATGCCCCAGCGCGCCGATATGATCTTCATGGGCATGGGTAATGAAGATCGCCTCGATCCGGTCGGCCCGTTCGACCAGCCAGCGCATATCCGCCATGATGAGGTCGATCCCGGGCGAGGATTCCATATCCCCGAAGGTCACGCCCAGATCCACGACGATCAGCCGTTCCCGATCTTCCGGCCCGTAACCATAGACATAGGCGTTCATGCCGATCTCGCCGGCGCCGCCAAGGGGCAGATAGATCAGGCGGTTGGTGCTCATGCGGTTTCCAGTTCCTTGTTGTGGCGGTGGATGAGAACGAGGCCGTGCATCGTCAGATCATCTTCCACCGAATCGAATAGCGCGGTTCCTTGCTGGAACAAGGGGGCAAGCCCCCCGGTTGCGATGACTTTCATCGGCATCACGCGCTCTGCGCGGATTTGCCTCACGATGCCCTCGACAAGCCCGATATACCCCCAATACACGCCAGATTGCATACAGGCCACCGTATTCGTGCCGATGGCACTGGCCGGGCGGGCGATGTCGATATGCGGCAAGGCGGCGGCGGCCATGTGCAACGCCTCCAGGCTGAGGTTGACGCCGGGGGCGATCACCCCGCCGATATAGGCGCCGTCGGTATCCACCACATCGAAGGTGGTGGCGGTGCCGAAATCGACGATGATGAGATTCCTGCCGGGGTACATGCATATCCCCGCGTAGGCGTTCACGATACGGTCGGCGCCGATTTCGTTGGGGTTGTCGTACTCGATCTTCACCGGTATCAGG
>DOMY01000015.1 GCA_003509785.1 Gemmobacter sp. | reverse complement strand
AAAATCTTGCAAGATTTTTGCGCTTCTTCCCGAGGGTCACACCACCATATCGTCGCGGTGGATCAGCGCCGCCCGGCCCTCGTAGCCCAGGATCCCAGCAATATCGCCCGATCGGTGCCCGGCAATCGCCCGCGCCTCGTCGGAGGTATAGCGGATCAGGCCGCGCCCCAGCGCCGCGCCATCGGGGCCGATGATCCCCACCGGCTCGCCCCGGCCAAAGCTGCCTTCCACCGCCACCACACCGGCAGGCAAAAGGCTTTTCCCGGCGCGCAGGGCCAGCACGGCCCCGGCATCNNCCCGGCCCTTTTCCTTCATCGCATTGATCCAGCGCTTGCGCGCCAGCTGCGGATCAGCTTGGGCCACAAACCAGGTGCGATGCGCTCCTTCGGCCAGCGCCTTCAGCGGGCGAAGGGTGGAGCCTTCCATGATCGCCATGGCACAGCCGCCGGCAACAGCGGTCTTGGCCGCCATCAGCTTGGTCTTCATGCCGCCCTTGGACAGGCCGGAAATCGGATCGCCCGCCATCGCCTCGATCTCGGGCGTGATGACATCGACCAGATCAAAGCGCACCGCCGTCGGGTCTTCTTTCGGATTGGCCGAATAGAACCCGTCGACATCAGACAGCAGGATCAGCTGATCTGCCCCCACCGTCACCGCGATCTGCGCCGCCAGCCNNTGGCGACTGTGTCGTTTTCGTTGACAATCGGCACGACGCCCAACCCCAGCAGGGTTTCCATCGTGGCGCGGCTGTTCAGATAGCGGCGGCGGTCTTCGGTATCTTCCAGCGTCACCAGCACCTGCCCCGTGGTGATACCATGCGGCGCCAGAACCTCTTCATAGGCGCGGGCCAGCCGGATCTGCCCCACGGCAGCGGCGGCCTGCGATTGTTCCAGCGTCAGCGCCCCGGCAGGCAGGCCCAGCACGATGCGTCCCAGCGCGATGGAGCCGGAGGATACCAGCACCACATCGGCGCCGCGCACCTTGGCCTCGGCCACGTCGAGAGCCAGCGCCGACAGCCAGCCCTGCCGCAATCCCTTTGCCCGATCCACCAGCAGGGCCGATCCGATCTTGATGACCAGCCGCTTTGCCGCGCGCACATCGGGCGCGACACGCTCCATCACGGTTGCCACGGCTTGACCTCGACCGGCATCTGCGCCCGGCGATCTTCGGTGATGCGGGCATAAAGGTTGCGCAACACATCCTTGATGCCTTCGCCGGTGGCACCGGAAATCAGATGCACCTCGCCGCCGCTGGCCTTTTCAAGCGCGCGCTTGCGGGTGCCGATGGTCTTTTTATCCAGCGCGTCGATCTTGTTCATGGCGAGGATGCGCGGCTTGTCGGCCAGATCTTCGGCATAGGCTTCCAGCTCGTGCACGATGGTGCGGTAATCCTTGGTGATGGTGCTGGAGGTGCCATCCACCAGATGCAGCAGCACCGAACAGCGTTCGACATGGGCGAGGAACTGGTCGCCCAGGCCGCGGCCTTCGCTGGCGCCTTCGATCAGGCCGGGGATATCGGCCATCACGAATTCATGCGCATCAATGCCCACCACACCCAGATTGGGCACCAGCGTGGTGAACGGATAATCCGCGATCTTTGGCCGTGCGTTCGATACGGCGGCCAGGAAGGTGGATTTGCCGGCATTCGGCAGGCCGACAAGGCCCGCATCCGCGATCAGCTTCAGCCGCAGCCAGATGGTGCGTTCGACACCATCCTGCCCGGGATTGGCGCGGGCCGGGGCGCGGTTGGTCGAGGATTTGAAATAGAGGTTGCCGAAGCCGCCATTACCGCCCTTGGCCAGCAGCACGCGCTGGCCCGGCACCGTCAGATCGGCCAGAACGGTTTCCTCGTCTTCGTCGATCAGCTCGGTGCCCACCGGCACGCGCAGCACGATGTCATCGCCGGATTTGCCGGTTTTCTGGTTGCCCATGCCGGGCTGGCCCGATTTGGCGAAGAAATGCTGCTGGTAGCGGAAGTCGATCAGGGTATTCAGCCCCTCCACCGCTTCGGCCCAGACGGAACCGCCATTGCCGCCATCGCCGCCATCAGGGCCGCCGAATTCGATGAACTTCTCGCGCCGGAAGGACACGCAGCCCGATCCGCCGCCGCCCGAGCGGATATAGACTTTGGCAAGATCGAGAAACTTCATGGGGTGACCCTTCGGGAATGATACGGGTAAAGGCGATAGACCCGGAGCCTTCCGGGCGCAAGCGCAGCCTTGCCTGCAAGGCTGTATTTAGGGCTGTGGTCGGTCGTCGAGCGTGGCTTCCATGAAGACAAGATCCAGCCAGCGGCCGAATTTCTGGCCCACCTCGCGCATCCGCGCGGTTTCCACAAAGCCCGCGCGGGCATGCAGGCGGAGCGAGGCCGCGTTTTCCGATGTGATGGCCGCGACCATCTTGTGCTTGCCGCAGGCCGCAGCCCGGGGCAGCAGCGCCGCCAGCAGGTTCTGTGCGACTCCCTGCCCACGCGCCTGCGCATGGACATAGACCGAGTTTTCCACCGTGGCCCGGAACCCATCAAACGGCCGCCAGTCGCCAAAGCTGGCATAGCCCAGCACCTGGGGGCCGCGCACCGCCACCAGCACCGGATAGCCCAGTGCCGCGCGCGCCTGCATCCAGGCCACGCGGTTGGCGGCATCCACCTCGCCCTCCATCAGGATGGCGGTCGTGTGGCGCACGGCATCGTTATAGATGTCGGCAATGCCTGCCGCATCTTCGGGCGTTGCATCGCGCAGGGTGATCTGGTCGCTCATCATGCCTTATCCTGCCCCGGCCTTGCGGGAATCTCCAGCCTCTTTGCGTCCCAATCGCCGCGCGTCAGTTCAAGCCAGACCTGCGGCACGTCGCGGCCCAGAGAGCGGGCGAATTTCACGCCGCGCCCGGTTTCGCGAAAGCCCAGCTTGCCCAGCACATGGGCCGAGGCCGCATTATCGGCAAAGCGCCGCGCGATGACGGGCGCGGCATCGGCCGCCGCGAAATGCGCGGCCAGAAGGCAAGACGCCGCCGCGGTGGCATGGCCCTGCCCCTGCGCCGCCGGGTCTATCCAGTAGCCCAGACCATCGACATTCAGCCCCACCACCCCGACGAAGCGCCCCGCAGCCTCGATCGCCCAGATCCCGCCAGGTGGCAGGCCGGGCAGCCAGGCATCGAAATCGGCGTTTGCATAGGGATGGGGAACCGAGGTCAGCCAGCGGCTGACCTCGAATTGTGACAGCACGGCCACCACGGCCGCCCTGTCATGTTCCACGATCGGGCGCAGCAGCCTCTGCCCCGCCTGAAGCCGGGCCGGAAGCGCCATGATCGCCCCCCTAGTCCAGCTTGCGCAGATAGGTCCAGGTTGGCACCCGGGCATTGCGCGCCACGCTGAAGGTTTCGGCATCGCCCAGATACTGGAAGCCCGCATTGGTCAGGACACGCGCCGAACCGGGGTTATCCTGAAACACCTCGGCAAAGATGGTGCGGTTCTTCTGCGGGTTGGCGGCCACGAGGGCGCGCACGGCTTCGGAGGCAAATCCGGTGTTCCAGAAGGCGGGTGCCACCCAATAGCCGATTTCCGACTGGTCGCGGTGGAACTTTGCCTCGTCCATGCGTTTCAGCGAGATCACGCCCAGCACCTCGGCCAGACCATGGGCCGAGCCGTCCAGCACCCAGATGTCCTCGGCGCCCTTGCCGCTGGTGGCACGGGTCACGAAATTCTCGGCCGCGCCCGGCGGCAGCGGATGCGGGATGGAGCGGGTGGCCTCGGCCACGCGGCGGTCGCCCGCATACATGGCAAACAGCCCGGCATCGGATTTTCGGACAGGGCGCAACACGAAACGGCCCGCGCCAATGACACCGTCAACCACCTGGCCGAAGCCCGCAATCCCGGTGAAATCCTGATCCTTTGCAATCACATCCAGCTTCATCGCTTCCCTCCTATGAAGCGCATGACAGGTGCGGACCCCGCACCCCTGCACATACTCGTTCTCCCCTGCCTGCGACTTGGGGATTACCTCCGCCCGAAGCAAGACAACGGTCCTGCACCCGACGATCTTTAGCGCCCAATCCGCCAAATCGGTGGCGGAAATGAGAAAGGGGCCGACCTTACGGCCGACCCCCTTGTTACATACGGGATGTAACGGTTCGGCTTACTCGGCCGCCTCCGCAACCGGGAGGACCGAAATGAAGGTACGCCCCTTGAGGCCCTTCTTGAAGGTCACCTTGCCTTCGACAGTGGCGAAGATCGTGTGATCCGTGCCCATGCCGACGCCTTCGCCCGGGAACCAGGTGGTCCCGCGCTGACGGCAGATGATGTTGCCCGGAATGGCAGCCTGGCCACCATAGAGCTTCACGCCAAGACGACGACCGGCCGAATCACGACCGTTGCGGGATGAACCGCCTGCCTTTTTATGTGCCATGGGGTGTTACTCCTTATTCCGCAGCGACGGCAGCGCCGCCATTGTGGGCTGCACGGCGCGCATCGGCCGTGCCGGTGGCAGCCAGAACGCCGGTCGCTTCAGCGCCCGAAGCCAGCACTTCGGTCACGCGCAGCAGCGTCAGATGCTGGCGGTGGCCCTTGGTGCGCTGCGAGCTGTGCTTGCGGCGACGCTTGACGTAGTGGATGACTTTCTCGCCCTTGATCTGGGCAATCACCTCGGCCTGAACGGCGGCGCCTGCCACGGTGGGCACGCCGACGGTCACGGTGTCGCCACCAACCATCAGGATTTCGTTGAACTGGACTTTGTCACCAGCATTGGCCGCGAGCTTTTCAACGCGCAGGATGTCACCAGCCTGCACCTTGTATTGCTTGCCGCCTGTCTTGAGGACCGCGAACATGGGTCTTTCCTTCCAGGTTGCCGCATCCTGTGGCCCCTATCGTNNTTCGGTTTCCCGGTGCCGGTTCGGTGTTGCCGGGTTTCCCCGCCTCGGACAGCGCGCCCCTAACGGGACGTTATTGAAAATACGAATCCCGGAGCAGACTGCATGCCTGATCCGGGATGGGGGCTTATCCACAATCCCCCCTGTCCCGTCAAGCCCAAAGCGGGCCAGGCCGCCCGCATGGGTTGACCCGCCTGCGGGGCGGCTGTCAGATATCCTCGCCCTGCATCTGGCGTGCGGCGGCCATGCCAAGCTCTTCGCTGATGCGCAGGAAAATCGCATCATTAGCCGCGAAGATCGCGCCGTTCAGACGCTCGCCTTCCGCGGTGGCCGAAAAGTCGGCATAGGCCTGAAGCTCTTCGTCCGACAGCGGGCCATAGGCCAGCGCCAGATAGGGCCAGAGCCATTCTTCCGTTTCGGCCCGCAGATCGGCTTCCTGTGCCCAGACATCGGCCAGAATATCTTCTTCCGTCATGGCATCGCCAAAGGCACCGCCGCGCGACAGCCCCTTGTAGAAGGCGAGGTTGGAGTTCAGCGCCCCCATCACGTTCAGTTCGATCAGATCGTTGGTGGCGGCAAACCGCTGCAGCGCCTCGAAGCGCGGGCTGCCTTCGGCCTGCATCTGCGCGGCGGCCTCTTTGGCGGCGGCTTCGGTCGCCTCGTCCAGCAGGGCGCGGCGCGCCTCCAGCTCCAGTTCCAGGATCTTCTGCCCGCGCGGCGACTGGAAGAAGGCTGTCGCGGCGGCGGTCACCTCCGCATCGTCGGCAAGCGCTTTGGTCAGCGCGGCATCGAATTCTGCACGCATCCGCAGGGGATCATAGATCTGTGCCACCGTGGCATCCCAGGCGGCCCCGCCCTTGCCCGCGAACATCTCGTCCCGCAGGGTTGCGCCATATTCCACACCTTCGGCGCGCATCACATCCAGCACCCCGTCGATCTGCAACACCTGGCCCAAGGCGCGGATCTCGGTCACCACTTTTGCATCTGTCGGCACAAGCTGTGGCGCAGGATCCGAGGGGGCGGGCTGTGCGGGCACCGTCTGCGCCTGCGCTGCGCCGGATAGGGCAAGGCTCAGCGCAAGGAGCGCGGGATAAAGGGATTTCGGTCGCGCCATTGCAGATCCTCCGGCTGGCCGCCATATCNNAGCCATAAAACATCCATTTGCCAACAGAGCTTTGCAACCTGCCGACGGATCAGGGCTACCTGCGGCCCGACAGGAGGTTTTCAGTTCAGGCGCAGCGGGGCCGGCGCGTCTTCCAGCGTGACCAGCGTCGATCCGCCCTGCATGGCGATCTCTGTCACCATCATGGCGCGCGGCAGCGTGCCCGAAGACCACAGCTGGATCGCGGCATCCCCTGCGAAAGCCGCATCCAGCACGGAGAGCAGGCCGGGGCCGGAGAGCCGCGCGACAACACCGCCGTCGAAGGCATCAAGGCTGACAGGCATGACACGCAGGGTGCCGACGATCAGTTCAGGCGCGGTGTGCAGGGACATTTCAGGCTTCACTTCTGGTTCGGAATTTGCAGCTGACAGAGGGCGAAGGCGGGCCTTCTGCGGATCATCGGCGCCGGTGATCCGGCGCCAATCAGGCTTTCCAATCACGCGCGTCAGGTTGAAATCCGGGGTGCAGTGCCGGATCTTCCGATCCGGCGGTGCTTTTGGATTTCGCCTGATCGGCGTTTCAGCTGCAGCCGCTGGTGCCGCCGCAGGTGTTGCACTTCATGCAGGTGCCATTGCGCACCAGCGTGTAGTTGCCACATTCGCCACAAGGATCGCCCTCGTAGCCCTGCATCTTGGCCTTCACCCGGGCATCCATCCCCACAGTGCCGCTGGCCAGAGCGGTGGCTTTTGCAGTGGCCATCACAAAGCTGGCAGCACCTTCGGAAAAGCCGCTGGCCGGGGCCATGCCGCCCTGCAGCACCATCAGCTCTTGCGGGAGCCGCTTGCGCAGATAGCCGGTGGAGGAAATCTGGCGCAGAACCTCCAGCGATTTCGAGGCGGCCGTGTCGCTGACCGGCTCTACATTGGCTTCGCGCTTGCCCTCGGTCACGCCGCCGCCCAGATCGTCGAAAGACGCGCCCTTGGGCTGCACATGCGCCAGATCGGTGCGATCGAGATAGCTGACCGCCAGTTCGCGGAAAACATAATCCAGGATCGAGGTCGCGTTCTTGATCGAATCGTTGCCCTGCACCATCCCTGCCGGTTCGAATTTGGTGAAGGTGAAGGCATCGACAAATTCTTCCAGCGGCACGCCATATTGCAGGCCGACCGATACCGCGATGGCGAAATTGTTCATCATCGCGCGGAAGCCCGCGCCTTCCTTGTGCATGTCGATGAAGATCTCGCCCAGACGGCCATCGCCATATTCGCCGGTGCGCAGATAGACCTTGTGCCCGCCGACAACCGCCTTCTGGGTATAGCCCTTGCGCCGATCCGGCAGCTTTTCGCGATTGGTGCGGATGATTTCGCGGATGATCACCTTTTCCACGATCTTTTCGGCCAGAACGGCGACTTTTTCCTGCTGGCTGCCGGTGGCGAGGATCTCTTCGGCTTCTTCGTCATCCTCGACCAGGGCCGAGGCGAGCGGCTGGCTCAGCTTCGATCCGTCGCGGTAGAGCGCATTGGCCTTGATGCCCAGCGAGTGCGACAGTTCGTAAGCCGCCAGCGTTTCTTCGATCGAGGCCGAATTCGGCATGTTGATCGTCTTGGAGATGGCACCCGAGATGAAGCTCTGTGCCGCCGCCATCATGGTGATGTGGCTGTTGACCGAGAGATAGCGCTTGCCGATCTTGCCACAGGGATTGGCACAATCAAAAACGCTGTAATGCGCGGGCTTCAGGAAGGGCGCGCCTTCCAGCGTCATGGTGCCGCAGACATGATCGTTGGCGGCATCAATCTGGGCCTTGGTGAAGCCCAGATGGCGCAGCAGGTCGAAGGTGGGATCGGCCAGCTTTTCGGCCGGGATGCCCAGCGTCTGCTTGCAGAAATCCTCGCCCAGCGTCCACTGGTTGAAGACAAAACGGATATCGAAGGCCGAGGGCAGCGCGCCTTCGATCTTTTCGATCTCGCGCGGGCCAAAGCCATGACCGATCAGCGCGGTATGGTTGATGCCGG
Source organism: Gemmobacter sp. (assembly GCA_003509785.1). Lineage (GTDB taxonomy): Bacteria > Pseudomonadota > Alphaproteobacteria > Rhodobacterales > Rhodobacteraceae > Gemmobacter. Next base: position 10,771 of record DOMY01000015.1, on the reverse strand, counting down.
GGCAATTGCCGATGGAGCCATGGCCCACGGCATAGGCCACGATCTCGGCGATCTGGCTGGAGGCATAGCCGAGCTTTTCCAGCGCCGCCGGAACCGACTGGTTGATGATCTTGAAATAGCCACCGCCGGCCAGTTTCTTGAATTTCACCAATGCGAAATCCGGTTCGATCCCGGTGGTGTCGCAATCCATCACCAGACCGATGGTGCCGGTGGGGGCGATCACCGTGGTCTGCGCATTGCGGTAGCCATGGGTTTCACCCAGCAGCAGCGCCTCGTCCCAGGCGGATTTGGCCAGGGCCACCAGCTCGGCGTCGGGGCAGTTCGCGGCATCCAGCGGCACCGGCGCCACGTTCACCGATTCATAGCCCTCGGCATGGCCATAGGCGGCGCGGCGGTGGTTGCGGATCACGCGCAGCATATGCGGCTCGTTGCGCTTGTAGCCGGAGAACGGCCCCAGCTCGCCCGCCATTTCGGCGCTGGTGGCATAGGTCACGCCGGTCATCAGCGCGGTCAGCGCACCGCAAAGTGCCCGACCCTCATCCGAGTCATAGCCCAGCCCCATGTTCATCAGCAGACCGCCGATATTGGCATAGCCAAGGCCAAGGGTGCGGAAATCATAGGAAAGCTGCGCGATTTCCTGTGACGGGAACTGTGCCATCATCACGCTGATTTCCAGCGTCACCGTCCACAGCCGCGTGGCATGCATATAGCCCTGCGCATCGAAACGGCCATCCCGGAAGAAGGTCAGCAGGTTCATCGAGGCGAGGTTGCAGGCGGTATCGTCCAGGAACATGTATTCCGAACAGGGATTCGAACCGCGGATCGGGCCATCTTCCGGGCAGGTGTGCCAGGCGTTGACGGTATCATGGAACTGGATGCCCGGATCGGCACAGGCCCAGGCGGCATGGCCGATCTGATCCCACAGCTCGCGCGCCTTAACGGTCTTGGCCACCTTGCCATCGGTGCGGCGGATCAGCGCCCAGTCGGCATCGGCTTTCACCGCTTGCAGGAAGGCATCCGTCACCCGGACCGAGTTGTTGGAGTTCTGCCCGGAAACCGAGATATAGGCCTCGGAATCCCAGTCGGTATCATAGGTCGGGAATTCGATCGCGGTGAAACCCTGCCGCGCATATTGCAGCACGCGGTTGATGTAGGTTTCCGGGATCATCACCTTTTTCGCGGCGCGGATCGCGGTTTTCAGCGCGGCGTTCTTGGTCACGTCGGCAGCATCGGTGGCGGTGCCATCCCACTGCCGGATCGCCGCAAAGATCTCGTTCAGATACTTTTCGTGCATCTTGGAGCCGGCCACCAGCGAGGCGACCTTCTGTTCCTCGATGACCTTCCAGTTGATGAACGCCTCGACATCCGGGTGATCCATGTCGCAGATCACCATCTTGGCGGCGCGGCGGGTGGTGCCGCCCGATTTGATGGCGCCCGCTGCGCGGTCACCGATTTTCAGAAAGCCCATCAGGCCCGAGGATTTGCCACCACCCGACAGCTTTTCGCCCTCGCCCCGCAGGCTGGAGAAGTTGGTGCCGGTGCCCGAGCCGTATTTGAACAGCCGCGCCTCGCGCACCCACAGATCCATGATGCCGCCATCGCCCACCAGATCATCCTTCACCGACTGGATGAAGCAGGCATGGGGCTGCGGATGCTCATAAGCGCTGGTGGATTTGGTCAGCACGCCGGTCTGGTAATCGACGTAGTAATGGCCCTGGCTCGGGCCGTCGATGCCATAGGCCCAGTGCAGCCCGGTGTTGAACCATTGGGGAGAGTTCGGCGCCGCCATCTGGCGGGCGAGCATGAAGCGCATTTCGTCGTAATAGGCGCGGGCATCGGCTTCGGCCGTGAAATAGCCGCCCTTCCAGCCCCAATAGGCCCAGGCGCCCGCCAGACGGTCGAACACCTGCTTGGCCGAGGTTTCGCCGACGATGCGCTGATCTTCCGGCAGATCGGCCAGCGCCTCTTCGTCCGGAACCGACCGCCACAGGAATTCGGGCACGCCCTTTTCCGGCACGCGCTTCAGAACCGCCGGGACACCTGCCTTGCGGAAGTATTTCTGCGCCAGAACGTCAGAGGCCACCTGGCTCCAGCCGGCGGGCACTTCCACCGCATCGTTGCGGAACACCACCTTGCCATCGGGATTGCGGATCTCCGAGGTGGTCGTGGTGAAGGCCAGAGCCCCATAGGCGCCGGTCGCATCCGTGGTGAACTTCCGCTCGATCTTCATCTGCCTCGTCGTCCCCTCAAGGGCGGGACCAACCCCGCCACCAAATCCGCATCCCGCGCGGGCCGCACGAACAGAACAACCCCGACCGGAAAACCGGACAGGATCGGGTAAAATCACCCGTAGCCCAAAAAATGGAACCTCTGCTCGATGGCTGGTGCCACACCATATCTAGTGGCTTCCCGCGCTACACACTCAAGTTGTCGGAATTTTAACAGCCGTTCAACGGGAAAATTACCAGAGACGGGCCTGATTTGGTGTTGACGATAATCTTACCCACAAGGGATGCCGCAGCTGCCCGATTCAGCGGCAGGATCGGGGGCTTGTGGAAAAGTTTCTGGACAGTTTCTGCACAATCGCAGCTTCGCGGCCCAACTGCCCAGCAAATCAAGAGATTCGGGCCCTGCCCCCCNNCACAAGCCGCAGAATCTGCAATTGTGGCCAAAAGGCCGCGCATCGCGCGGGGCGCATCAGGAAACACAGGCCGAATGAAGAAACTGCCGCAGCGTCAGCGCCGCCGGTTGATCAGGATGATTCCCGCCGCCACCAGGACGCCTGCCCCCAATGTCGATGGTCCGAGCGACTCGCCCATCACAGCCCAGCCGAAGACGATGCTTAGGATCGGGGTCAGGAAGGAAAAGCTCGCCACCGTTGCCGGAGGATAGGATGACAGCAGCCAGAGCCAGGTGATGAAGCCGCCCGCCATCACGACGCCTGCCTGAAACACCAGCCAGACCCAGTGCATCGGCTCTACCGCGCGCAGCAGCGGGCCGAACAAGGGCGAGGCGAGGATCAGCAAGGGCCCGGAAACGGCGGCCATCCACAGCAGTTGCATTTCAGGGCCGACCTTGGCCATGGCGGGCCTGCGCGCCAGAAAGGCTGTGCCCGCCCAGAACAGCGCGCCGACAAGGGCGAACAGATCGCCCGCAAGACTGCCCTGCCCGCCGGTGCCGCTGCGATCCAGAATGGCCCAGGCCGTGCCCGCGAAGGCCAGCGCCAGACCAAAGGCGCGCAAGATGGTCAGACGCTCTCCGGGCAGGCCGAAATGCGCGAGGATCGCCAGCCAGACCGGCATGGAATAGAAGATGATCGCGGCGCGGCTGACCGTGGTAAGATCCAGCGCCAGGAAGAGGCACAGGAATTCAACCGCGAAGACCACCCCGATCAGCAGGCCAGGCCAGGCGGTGCCGGGTGTGTAGCGCAAGGGGATCCCGCGCCAGACCATCCAGCCGATGATGAACGGCACGGCCAGCGCCGAACGCGCCCCGGCAAAGAAGGCCGGCTGCAGCCCGACAGTTGTGATCTTGACGATTACCTGGTTGGCCGCCAGCAGCAGGGTCACCCCCAGCAGCGCCGCAAGGCCCACACCATCCAGCCTGTCCTTGCGCATCATCGCCCCTTTTCTGTCAGGACGGAAGATTTCGGCCCCGCCCTGCGAAGTCAAGCCGCCTTTCCCTATGGAGCCCGGCGCCCGATCGGCGTAAATCGGAAGTCACGGCCACAGGGGACGGCATGACCGAAGCGATCATCAGACGATGCGAGGCGAAAGGCCTGCGCATGACAGAACAGCGGCGCATCGTGGCCCGTGTCATCGGCGCGGCCGAAGACCACCCGGATGTCGAAGAACTGTTCGCCCGCGCCGCTGCGGTTGATCCGCGCATTTCGCTGGCGACCGTCTACCGCACGGTCAAGCTGTTCGAAGAGGCGGGGATTCTGGAACGTCTGGAATTCGGCGATGGCCGCGCCCGCTATGAAGATGCCGACCGCGATCACCATGACCACCTGATTGATGTGAACAGCGGCGCCGTGATCGAATTTGTCGATCCCGAGATCGAAGAGTTGCAGGAACGCATCGCCGCACGGCTGGGATACCGGCTGATTGGCCACCGGCTTGAATTGCTGGGCGTGCCGCTGAAGAAAGGCTGACATGACCGACGCGCGCGACAATTTCCGCGGCATCCTGTTGATGGTGGCCGCCATGGCCGGATTTGCCATCGAGGATATGTTCATCAAATGGGCAGCGGCCGATCTGCCCACCGGGCAGATTCTGCTGATGCTGGGGCTGGCAGGCACGCCGGTCTTTGCCGCCATGGCCCGGCGCGAGGGCAAACGCACCTTCACCGCCGAGGCGTGGAATCCGGGCGTCATCTGGCGCAACCTTGGCGAGATGATCGGCACCCTGGGCTTTGTGACCGCGCTGGCGCTGACGCCGCTGACCACGGCGACGGCGATCTTTCAGGCAGCTCCTCTGGCCGTGACGCTGGGGGCGGCGCTGTTTCTGGGGGAACAGGTGGGCTGGCGGCGGTGGAGCGCGATCTTTGCGGGGTTCATCGGGGTCATGATCATCATCCGGCCGGGGCTGGACGGGTTTCAGACCGCCTCGCTGTGGTCTGTGCTGGCGGTCATCGGCCTGTCGATCCGCGATGTGGCGACGCGGCGCATCCCGGCCAGCATTTCCACAACGCAGATTTCAGCCTGGGGTTTCATTGCCGTGGGCCTTCTGGGGGCGATGATGCTGTCGGTTTCCGGTGGCGCGCATGTGCCGGGGGCCGCGCAGGCGGGCTATATGGCAGGGGCCTTGTTCTTCGGGATCGTGGCCTATTGGATGATTACGCAGGCCATGCGGCTGGGCGAGGTGTCGGCCATCACCCCTTTCCGCTATTCCCGGCTGGTGTTCGCCATGGTAATCGGCGTGGTGATTTTCGGGGAAAGGCCTGATGCGCTGACGCTTCTGGGCGCCGCAATCATCATCGCTTCGGGGCTTTATACCTTCTGGCGCGAGCGTTTGCGCAAACGCTCCCTTCCCACATCAGGCGCCGCAGGGTAAAGACGCCGCGAGAGCATTGCTTCCTCAGGAGGAACACCCCCATGAGCACGATCATTGACATTCACGCCCGCGAGATTCTTGACAGCCGCGGCAACCCCACCGTCGAGGTGGATGTGACGCTGGAAAGCGGGGCGTTTGGCCGCGCTGCCGTGCCCTCGGGCGCATCGACCGGCGCCCATGAGGCGGTTGAAAAGCGCGACGGCGACAAGTCGCGCTACATGGGCAAGGGCGTGCTGGAAGCCGTTGCCGCCGTGAACGGCGAGATCGCCGAAGCGCTGATCGGTTTCGACGCGACCGAACAGGTCGGCATCGACCGCACCATGATCGAGATGGACGGCACGCCGAACAAATCGCGTCTGGGTGCCAATGCCATTCTGGGCGTGTCTCTGGCAGTGGCCAAGGCGGCGGCCGAAGTGTCTGGCCAGCCGCTGTATCGTTACGTCGGCGGCACTGCGGCCCGCGTTCTGCCGGTGCCGATGATGAACATCATCAACGGCGGCGAACATGCCGACAATCCGATCGACATTCAGGAATTCATGATCATGCCGGTGGCGGCTTCCAATATCAAGGAAGCGGTGCGCATGGGTTCCGAGGTGTTCCACACCTTGAAAAAAGAGCTGTCGGCGGCGGGCCTGTCCACCGGCATCGGTGACGAGGGCGGCTTTGCCCCCAACCTGTCTTCGACCCGCGTGGCGCTGGACTTCATCCTGAAGGCCATCGAAAAGGCAGGCTACAAGCCGGGCGAAGAGATCTATCTGGCACTCGATTGCGCCTCGACCGAGTATTTCAAGGGCGGCAAATACGAGATGAAGGGCGAAGGCCTGTCGCTGTCTTCGGAAGAAAACGTCGATTATCTGGCCAAGCTCTGCGCCGATTACCCGATCATCTCGATCGAGGACGGCATGGCGGAAGATGACTGGGCAGGCTGGCAGGCACTGACCGAGCGGCTGGGCAACAAGGTGCAGCTGGTGGGCGACGATCTGTTCGTGACCAACCCGCGCCGTCTGGCCGAGGGTATTGCCAAGGGCTGCGCCAACTCGATGCTGGTGAAGGTCAACCAGATCGGTTCGCTGACCGAAACGCTGCAGGCGGTGGAAATGGCGCATCGCGCCCGCTACACCAATGTCATGTCGCACCGCTCGGGCGAAACCGAGGATGCCACCATTGCCGATCTGGCAGTTGCCACCAACTGCGGCCAGATCAAGACCGGCTCGCNNTAGAAGTGGCCGAATTCGCAGGCCGCAGCATCCTGAAGGGCTAAGCCCCGATCCCAGAACGCGATGGGCGCCCTTTGGGGCGCCCATTTTCGTTTATCCAACTGTCCCGTCCGGCAGCGGCGCCTTAGTGCGCCAGCATCTCGTCCACGATCTGCGCAGGGGTCAGCGCCGAGGGGTAATAGGTGGGCCAGTTCGTCACCTCTTCCAGCAGCGCAGCGCGGTCATCCCCCCAATAGAGGTGATAATGGCCCGCCTGCACGGGGGCGATGGCATGATCGCTGAACTGGATGAAATCCGGCGCTGCCGCATCGCCACTGGCCTTGGCAAAGATGTAGCGCACGCCGCGATTGCCCTTGGCATAGGTCAGCACTTCATGGCCATCATCGGTATAGCGCCCGGAAACCACGCCCGCCGGGCTGTGAAAGCGGACCACGTCCCCCATGATTTCGATCCGGTTCACATCGGTCTTGTAGCCGGTTTCGTAATAGGCACGGTATTCGCCGGTGGTCTTGTCGCCGGTTGCGGCTTTCATCACCATCACCGGGTCCAATGTGCCATCGGCCAGCAGCGGATAGACTGACTGCCAATCCCCTGCCCAGTCCGACAACGGGCGCGGCTGGATCTGATGATCCTCGAAATAGCCCTTGTAGATTGCATCATCGGCGGAATGGGCGTGATCGTGGGTATGGTCATGATTGAGATCATGGCCGGTGGTCTGTGCGCCTGCGGCAGTCATCAAGACCAGCCCCATCAGCAGGCCAAACCCTGCCCCGGCGCGTTTCATGTTTTTCATTCCTTGCATGGCAAGCTCCTGCTCGTGATTCATATGTAATAACATTACAATAACTTCCTAACTGCACCGCAGCCTGGCTGCAAGACCCGACCGGCGCGGTAGGACACCCTCCAGCCGCTACCCCGGCCCTATGCGGCATCTACGACCACAAGCCAGTCGGTTGTTCCGCCTTTTCCCCCGATCCGTTCACGGTCGTAGAGACAATGGTGCCATTGTCCGGTCTGTCCCCCCTGCCCGATTGTCGGCGCGACCGCCGAGCAACGGGCGGCACAAACGGGAGGAGACACAGAATGCACATCATCACCGCACTGGCGATTTCCATCGGCGCGCTGGCCGCCGTGGCCACCTGGCTCTGTCTTGGCACCGGCCTGGGGCTGCAGGTCTGGGCGCTGTTCGTCGGCTGGGGCAGCTTCTACCACACCGGCGGCAAGCCCGAAGGGCTGGGCAAATCGGTCATCAATCACGGCTGGGGCGTGCTGGTCGCCGCGGTCACGCTGATCGTCGTCGGCACGGTCGGCGGATCTGTCATCGTTACTTCGGCCATTGTCGGCGCTTCGGTCGTGGTGCTGGTGCTGGCGGCGCATCTGCCGCAGCTTTCCACCATTCCGGCGGCAGTTTACGGCTATGCCTCTACCGCTGCCTTCTGCCTGCTGGGCGGGGTGGCGATTGCCGAACCGATGGCCACGGCCAAGGCGGCCGCGATGATCTTTGCCTCGCTGGTGGTGGGCAACCTGTTCGGGCTGGTGTCGGAACGTCTGGGCGGCGCACTGGCGCGTCCTGCGGCCTGATCGGGCCTATCGCGCAGCCGCGCCCTGCGCTACACCATGCGCATGGCGCGGCTGATCCTTCTGAACAAACCCTATGACGTGATGTGCCAGTTTTCCGGCGATGGCAGCCGGGCGACCCTGGCCGATCTGGTGCCGGTGCCCGGTGTCTATCCCGCCGGGCGGCTGGATCGTGACAGCGAAGGCCTTGTGCTGCTGACCGACGACGGCCGGTTGCAGGCCCGCATTTCTGACCCGTCCCACAAGATGGCCAAGACCTATCTGGCGCAGGTTGAGGGCATTCCCTCGCCCGAGGCGCTGGCAGCCCTGCGCGCAGGTGTCCTGCTGAACGATGGCCCGACCCTGCCTGCCGGGGCGCGGGCTGTGGATCCGCCCGAATGGCTCTGGCCACGCATCCCACCGATCCGTGAGCGCAAATCGGTGCCCGATGCCTGGGTCGAGCTGACCTTGCGCGAAGGCCGCAACCGGCAGGTGCGGCGGATGACGGCAGCGGTGGGCCTGCCCACCTTGCGGCTGATCCGGATCGCGGTGGGCGACTGGCGGCTGGACGGTCTTGCCCCCGGGGGCTGGCGCGAGATTACAGTGGCCATGCCACCTGCCCCGCTCAAGACCCATTCTGCAAACCCCCAGCACAAAGGCCGCCCGGATGACCGAAGCCGACCGCCTCATCGTCGCCCTCGGGCTTGAGCCACATCCCGAAGGCGGCTGGTATCGGCAGACCTGGGTGGATGATACAGCAGAGGGCCGCCCCTCTGGCACAGCGATCTATTTCCTGCTGAAGGCAGGCGAACAAAGCCNNGCCCGCTGATCCTGTCCACATCCGCAACCGATACGGGGCCTGCGCAGACCATCCGCCTTGGCCCGGATGTTCTGGCCGGAGAGCGGCCGCAGCTGGTGATTCCGGCGCATCACTGGCAGATGGCACAGCCCGTGGGCGCCTTTGCGCTGGTGTCCTGCACCGTATCGCCGGGCTTCCGTTTTGACGGCTTCACATTGGCCGCGCCGGGCTTTGACATTCCGCGCGCGTGACGCGCCATCCGAATTGTGCCCGGAACAAGTTCAGCATGGCAGCCCCCCTGCCGAACATCTAGGCAATGGGCATGATGCAACCGACCCAAGATTCGCCGCGCGGGCTTGCTTTCGCGCTTTCCGCCTATGTGATGTGGGGATTTCTTCCGCTTTACATGAAGGCGCTGTCCCATGTGCCCGCTGCCGAGGTGATCGCGCATCGTGTCATGTGGTCTGTGCCGGTGGCGGGGCTGCTGCTGATCTGGCTTGGCCGCACCGGCGATCTGGTTGTGGCACTGCGCACCCCCCGGATGCTGGCCATGGGGGCGGTGACGGCACTGCTGATCTCGCTGAACTGGGGGATCTATGTCTGGGCCATCCAGCACGGCCATGCGCTGGATGCGGCACTGGGCTATTACATCAACCCGCTGTTCAGCGTGTTTCTGGGCGCCACCCTGCTGGGAGAAAAGCTGAACCGGCCGCAGTTGCTGGCCATTGCGCTGGCGGCTGGTGCCGTGGTGGTTCTGACGGTGGATGCGGGGCGGCTGCCGGTTCTGGCCTTGGGAATGACGCTGACCTGGGCCGCCTATGCCTATTTCAAGAAGCAGCTGCCCATCGGCCCCAATCAGGGCTTCATGCTGGAAGTGTTGCTGCTGCTGCCTTTTGCACTGGCCTATGCGATCTGGCTGCAGGCCACCGGGCAAAGCCATTTCCTGGGCAGTGTGACGACGGATACCTGGATGCTGGCGGCGGCTGGCGTGGTGACGGCGGTGCCGTTGATCTGCTATGCCAATGGCGCCAAACTGCTGCGTCTGTCGACCATCGGCATCCTGCAATATGTTGCCCCCACGATGATCTTTCTGGTGGCGGTGTTCATCTTTGGCGAGCCGTTCGGTGCGGCCAAGATGATCGCCTTCCCGATGATCTGGGCCGCGCTGGTGATCTACAGTTGGGGGATGCTGCGCGCGCGCCGCTAGACGCCCGGATAGCTGATCTGGCCCCCGCCCACATTTGCCGCCACCCCTGTGGTGCTGGGCCCAGAGGTTGGCAAGCCACGCATCACCCGCACGGCGAGCCAGGCGAAGGCCTGCGCTTCCAGCATGTCACCATTCAGACCCACAGCTTCCACCGGCAGCACCTCGCAGGGCATAAGCTCTGTCAGATGGGCCATCAGCGTGGCATTGTGCCGCCCACCCCCTGTGACCAGCAGATGGCTGACCGGTTCGGGGAAATGTTCAGAGCTGCACGCAACGGCGGCAGCGGCGGCCCGGGTCAGCGTTGCAGCGGCATCTTCGTCGGGAAGCTCAGAAACAGCTTTAAGAAGATCATAGAAGTCATTGCGATCCAATGATTTTGGCGGAATTCGGCGAAAGAACCCATGGGCCAGAAAGCCGTCGATGATCTGGCGCTGCCATCGGCCTTTTGCAGCCAGTGCCCCGCCCATATCCTGTTCCACACCACAGCGGGCGCGCATCAGATCATTGATCGGCGCATTGGCGGGGCCGGTGTCGAAGGCAAGGCAGGCCCCCTGCGCCTCTGCCATCGTCTTGCGCGGGTCAACCCAGGTGATATTGCCCACCCCGCCCAGATTCAGGAAGGCGACAGGGGCCTGCGCCTCGATCCAGCGGGCACAGGCGAAATGGAAGAAGGGTGCCAGCGGCGCGCCCTGCCCGCCAAGCGCCACGTCGTTCGACCGAAAATCCCAGACCACGGGCAGGCCCAGAACCTCAGCCAGAACGGCGCCCGATCCCGCCTGATGCGTGCCACGCCCCCCCGGATCATGCGCAAGTGTCTGGCCATGAAAGCCGATCAGTTCTGCCCCCGCGATCTGGCTGAGCAGTTCGGCATGAGCGGTCTCCACCACTTCGGCGGCCGGATCGACCTGCGGATCATCCGGCCAGCAGCCAAGGGCCG
>DOMY01000217.1 GCA_003509785.1 Gemmobacter sp. | reverse complement strand
TCGTCCTTCGCCTGGACGAATTCCACCGCCAGCTTGCCCCAAGCCGCGTTGGTGTGAAGGCTGATCAGGGCGTTCATGCGGAACCCTGCATGGCCTCTGACTTCGGGCCTTGTGGCGCGCCACGCGCCCGCCGCGACCATATCCGGCTTGTGCCGTTCCGATACCTCTGCCGCGCAATGCGAGCAGCGCCAACGGGCAGTTTCGGGCGCGCCTGCATCCCAGACGATATCGGGCCACAGAAGTTCGCTCATGGTCCCACATTCGGGGCACGGCACTTCATAGATTCGGGCGTCGGATTGGGCATAGGCGCGCAGAACATGGCTGGTTTCGTCGTGAACCGGGGTGCTTCCCAGAACGATCTTGCGGTCGGGAAAGGACATGGTGCGGCGTTCGGCCAAAAGGATCGGCGACCCTTCAGCGGTCGATTCCATGCCGTCGGCTTCGTCCATGAACAGAACCCGGACGTTGTGACGGCGCAGGTTGCGGGGTGCCTTCGCTGCGACCACTTTCAACGATCCGCCGGGGAAGCGGCGCGATAGAAGCGTGTTGCGCCCGGACTCGTCCTGTTCATCCGACAGGGCAGCGGCAAGCGCCGGGGATGCCCCGAAGATCGGTTCGATATCGGACACCATGTAGTCGCGGCAATCGGCTTCAGCGGGCAGAAGGCAGAGGATCGGCGCGGGTTCATTGGCGACGAAGGACGCAAGGGCGCTGGTCAGAAGCGTGGTGAACCCCACCCGGACGGGCTTCACCAGAGTCACCCGTTCGATTTCCGCGTCGCCTATGGCGTCGGCAATCTCGTGCTGAAACGGCCAAAGTCGCACCGGGCCGGGCAAGGCGGACACGCCGTCCGGCAGCACGATTTCCCGTTCGATCCATTCCGACAGGCGCAGGCGCGGCGGGGGAATCAGGGCGCGCAGCGCCTGTTTCGTGATCTGTTCAAGCGTCGGCATTGCCAAGTTCCTGCAAGGCGTCGCGCAATTCGCGGTCAATCATGGTCACGTCGCTGGTGGTCAGATGCTGCATGGACTGGCGCAGCCGGGAACGAAGGGCGCGCAGGGTATCGGACCACGCCCGTTCCACGTCGCTTGCCGGGACGTATTCGCCGCGCAGGACGGCATTCTTCAGGGCCTGCGCGTCGGCCTGTTCCCGTGCCAACCGCGCCCGTTCGCTGGTCAGGTTCAGCACCTGTTCTTCGCCGCCGCGCCCGCTTGCCGTCTCGCGCAGACTGGCGATGTAACGGCGGGTGCTTTCTTCAAGGTCATAGGCATCATGGCCAAGACGAACCACGATATCGCGCTTGCCAAGGGTGGTCAGCATCCCCGGCGTGATGCCGAACAGGTCGCAAAGGTCGGAACCGCCAATGCGATGGACGGGCTTGTCGCCCCCCAGCCCCGGCAGTTCCGACATGATCCGCATCTTTTAACCCCTTGTAAATTCTTGCATAGCTTCAAGCATCGCGCCTCTGTCCCCCGTATAGGTCAGGGCCGGGAAGGACCCGAAGTCAGCAAGGAGCGGTCGATCAAGGCAAGGTGCAGCGGCTTGCCGCGCTTGCCGGGATTGGCAATGGTCAGCCAACCCGCCTGTTCCAACTGGTTCAATGCCCGCTTCGTGGTTCGCGGCGACACACACAACGCCTCGGCGAAGGCGTCGATATCCGGGGCGCTGGTATTGCCTAGGAAGTCGCTGATCAGCACCGCGCCCAGAACGCGCGCAGCCGGGGACAGGCCACGGTCATACATCACGGCCCGAAGCCATCTGTCCTTCGCTTGCTCAAGCATTGGCCCGGTCCTTCATCTTGCGGGAAAAGACGCGCGCCCATTTCTCAGCCAAGCTGACTTCAAACCGATCACCTTCGCGGCGTGGCGGTAGGGTGCAGGGCACCGCCCATCCATCTTCGCCACTTCTCGGCCCGATCTCGGCCAGTGTCGGAAACCCATGACCCGTAAGCCAATCGTTCCACGCAGCTTCAGCGTTACCGCCGCGCTTGATCGTGAAAAGGACACCAGTCCATGTTTCAGGTGCCGTCGCCCGGTCGTAAGACGTCCAGTCCATCCGGCCAGAAGGACGCTTCGAAAGATCGGTTTCCGATAGCTGGCCAGCCCTTTGGATATTCTTTGGATCAGCCTTTATATGGGAAGGTGCAGCCTTGCCCCCTTTTCCGCGCATATCTGCCCCCTTTTGCGTTGCCCCTTCGCAGTTACAAACGGGTGCAGGCTTGCCCCCCTTTTTGTGCTTCGTGGTTGGTGCTTGTGCCGCTTTCGGGCGGTCATGGCCGGACGCTTCCGGCCCCTTCGGGCAGATCATCGGCACTACGTTGTTGCCGCCCAGAAAGAAGATTTCAGACCGATTCCCGCGCCCGCGTCCTTCGGTCTTGATCAGCCATCCCGCCGCCGCCAGATCGCGTAGGGCGCGCTTGATGGTATCGACGGACGTAGCAAGGGCATCGGCCAAGGTGTCGGTGCCGGGCGCACAATGCGCCGTCTCATGGTGCGAAAACTGCGTTGCGAGAACATGGGCGAGAAGCCGGGCCATGGGCGACAGATCCGGGTCACCCGTGATCGCTTTGAGCCATCCCCAGCGGGCGCGGTTCCAGTTGCCGTTCTGATCAACACGCCTTCCAAGGATCGGTGCATCGGCGTTTCCGTTTTCAGCACCGTCAAATCGGTTGGACAAACGCCGATTTTCGCCATTGTTTTCAATGGTGCCAGTTGGCCGGGTTGGACAAGCTAAGTCCATTGATATTGCAAGAGAAGCGCCCTTCCCTACGGGCTGCCATTTTTTCCATTAAGATATTGGAACGCGTGGGGTATTTCCTCGTGTTCTCCGACCTCTTAGAGGGGGTTAGCAGGTTTAGGGCTACTGGCGCTGTCTTGCAGTTTCTTCAGCACCCTGTGGGCGAGGCGAACTTGATCGGCTTTGTCGATGCAGCGTCGCACTTCTGAATCTGTCTTGTGCCCGGTGATCGCCTTGATTTTGTGAACGGTGCACACCCTTTCTGCCAGACGCCGGGAACAAGACTTACGCAGACCGTGCGATGAACAGTTTGGCAAACCGGCCTCATCGCAGCGATCCCGCATCCAGTTTTCGAAGCCAGCCGCCGCGTGGGGGCGACCATACTCCGTCACCAAAAACGTGGGCGCATCTTTCGGTAGGATGGAACAGCGGGGAAATCGGGGCATGCCGTGATCCGAACTGCTATTGCTTCCCCCGCAACCAAAAAGCCGGACCCACCGGCCCGGCCCCCTTCCCTCACTCCGCCTCTACCGCCGAGGGTGGCCCCATTCTTCCCATGAAATCAATGTCCCGCACCGTCAGCACGCCGCTGGTGATGAAGGCCACCAGGCCGACCCAGATCACGAAGGTCACCCCCGTCGTGATCCAGGCCTTGCGGCCCACCCGGTAATCCGAAGGTGCGGATTTCGGGGTGCCGGGCACCACGACGCCCGCATCCTGCTGCGAATTGAACCGGATCGGCAGCACGATGAAGAACACCATGAACCAGGTCACGGCAAACAGGATCAGGGCGGCGGTAATGGTCATGGGTCAGACTTGCTCCAGTTCGACAAGGCAGCCGTTGAAATCCTTGGGATGCAGAAACAGGACGGGCTTGCCATGCGCCCCGATCTTCGGCTCGCCCNNCCCCTGCCGCTTTCAGCCGGTCTCGGGCGGCCAGGATGTCTTCCACCTCATAGCAGATATGGTGGATGCCACCGGCCGGGTTCTTTTCCAGAAACCCGGTGATGGGCGAGTTTTCTCCCAGCGGGTACAGCAATTCCACCTTGGTATTCGGCAGGTCGATGAACACCACGGTCACGCCATGATCGGGCTCGTCCTGCGGGGCGCGGACGCTGGCGCCCAGCGTGTCGCGGTATTGCGCCACCGCGGCTTCCAGATCCGGCACGGCGATTGCCACATGGTTCAGGCGTCCGATCATTGCTGCGCTCTCCTCTCGCATTGCGGTTTCTGGGGCGGGCCATGCCCCTGCCCGGCTTATGCGGCGCAGCGCGGCGTGGTGCAAGCGACGGCTGGTCGCAGACAGCGGTTTACCCGATCTTAGGGCCTTTGTGGTCGGATGCCAGAGCGTGCCGAAAGGAAATGCCATGCCGCTGTCAGAGCCTGCCCTGAATCTGCCTGCCCTGCGCGGCACGGATCTGCCGCTGCAAGGGCTGACCCTGCTTGTCGTCGAAGACAGCCGCCTTACCTGCGAGGTGTTGCGCCTGATGTGCCAGCGCAGCGGGGCCCGGCTGCGGCGCGCCGACGGTGTCGCAGCGGCACGGGCGCATCTGCGCCGATACCGGCCGGATGTGGTGCTGATCGACCTGGGCCTGCCGGATGGGCGGGGCGAAGATCTGATGGCCGATCTGGCGGCCCAGCCCGGCCGCCCGCCCATCATCGGCATGAGCGGGATGGGCCATGACGGCCTGCCTGCCGGGGCGGATGCCTTTGTGCAGAAACCGCTGCCGGGTCTGGCAGATTTTCAGGCTCTTGTGCTGGCCCTCCGGCAGGGGCGCGCAAGCTTGCCTGCCATGGCCGGAACGGCCCAGCCCCCGCCGCCCGATCCGCTGGCTTTGCAAGATGATCTGCGACAGGCCGCGCAGATGCTTGGCCAGCGGGATGGCCGGTTTGTGGCTGGGTTCGTGCTGGGTCTGGCCCGCAGCAGCGATGATCCGGCCTTGGCATCTGCAGCCACAGATCTGGGGCCACAGGGGCAAGGTATGGCCCGGTTGCGGCAGATGATTGCCAGCCGCCTGTCTGCCATGGGCGATGGCGTCGTGCCGCCTCAGCCGGGGGTGCAGGCGCCGTAAACCATCATCTCCTCATCGCCGCTGCCATGCAGCAGCATCGCCTCATCCCCCTTGGTCCACCAGACGAAGGGCTGCGCCGGATCCGTGCTGACATAGCGCGCACCCGATCCGCTGGCGGCCGTTTCAAACACCAGTTGCCGCCCTTCAAAGGCCAGAACGGCAAAGCTGCGCGCCTCCACGTTCAGATAGCTGGCCTGCAGGCGGGCGCCCCGATCACACAGATAGGCCTGCGTGGTGATCCCCACATCCGCCTGCGCCACAAGCGGCGCCGCCATCAGCAGGCACAGAACCGGAAGAAACCGCATGACATGATCCTTTCTTGGTCTGGNNGCGGCCCCTGCCCCGGGCAGGGGCCGCCAGATATTCGTCTTCACCCGAAGCGCGCCCTCAGGCCACCGCTCACAGCGCGGGATCGCTGCCTGCCCGCACCAGCCCGGTCAGATCCGCCAGCCTTTCGCGCTGCATCCCCTGCGCGTCGAAATTCGACGGGGCAAGCCAGGCGCGGAAGGCCTCGTGCAGGCCGGGCCATTCGCTGTCGATCACCGAAAACCACGCGCTGTCACGGTTGCGGCCTTTCTGGATCATGTGCTGGCGAAACACCCCTTCAAAACTGAAGCCGAGCCTTTGAGCCGCCCGCCGCGATGGCNNAGGGCACTTCCATTCATACCGGCGATAGCCCGCGCCAAAGGCCCAGCCCATCATCAGCGCCATGGCCTCGGTTGCGGCAGGGGTCTTCTGCAACTCTGGGGAAAGGCAGATATGCCCCACCTCGATCACGCCATTGGCCGGATCAATCCGCAGGAAAGAGGCCACACCGCCGCAATGGCCACTGGCCAGATCGCGCAGCGCAAAGAACACCGGATCGCGGCTGCCCTCCCGCTCTTTCACCCAGCGGTGATAGGCCGGGGCGCCGTGAAACGGGCCATAGGGCATGTAATCCCACAGCGCATCATCCCCGGCAAAGGCGCGGTACAGATCGGCGGCATGGGCATCGGCCACAAGTGGTTCAAGCCGGATGTGGCGGCCTTCCAGCACAATGCCCGCCGGATGGTCGGGCGTTGCAAAATCCGTGACTTCCGGCCCGATCTCATTCTGCGCCATGCCTGTCTCCTGCGGGTCAGGCCAAAGGTTAGGCGGCACCACCGCCCGGCGCAATGGGGCGCGTTACAACAGGATGCGCGGGTCATCCCCCATGTCCAGCCCCGGAAACACCGCACTTTCCAGCACGGCGCGATCCAGGCCATACATCCCGCGCATCGCCCAGGCCGCCCAGCTGCGCACGTCGGATGTAGGCATCAGGTCGCGCCGGTCATACAGATCGGCCTCGGACAGCCCCGGCCATCGGCCATAGATCTGCCCGCCGCGCTGCGCACCCCCCGCCATCAGCATGGCCCCGCCCGTGCCGTGATCGGTGCCCTGGGTGCCGTTCTCGGCCACGGTGCGGCCGAATTCCGTCATCGCCACCACCAATGTCTTGCCCCAGACAGGGCCAAGCCCCGCCTGCAACTGCAACACAAGCCGCGCCAGCTTTTCCAGATTGCCGCCCAGCACGCCCTTCTGCCCGCGATGCGTATCCCACCCGGCCAGAGAAAAGGCGGCGATGCGCGCCTCGGCCTGCAAACGATCCGCCGCAAATCCAGCCAGCTGGTCGACATCGGCAAAGCGTTTCGCGGCGGCGGGTTTGTCGGCGGGCTTGGGCGCGGCAGACATTCCGCCCGGCGCGGCCCCACTCATCTGCTGCGCCGCGCGGTCCAGATCAAGCGCGGCGGCCAGTTCCATCGCCTCTTGCGCGGCATCGCGGAACAAGGGGTCATCATGATAGACGCTTTCCAGCAGCAACCGGCTTTGCGCCGAAAGCTGCAACCGCACCTCTGGCGTCCAGCTGCGCGCAGGGGCAGCGCCTGCCAGCAGCGGCAGCGCCTCGCGCCCGATGGCATAGGCGGTTTCGGCCTGCAGCCCCGGCACCGCCTGCAACATTCGGTTCAACCAGCCGTCGCGCACCTCGGGCACCGGCACGTCAAGCCCGGTGCCCGCCTCCAGAATATCCTGCCCGTCGAAATGGCTGCGCTTGTTGCGATAGGGGGTCGAGGTGGCATGAACAAAGCCCAGCTGTCCCGCCTGCCACAGCGGCATCAGCGCGCCCAGCTTGCCATGCAGGGCAAAGCGGTTGTCCAGCGGCAGGGCATCGCCCTGGCGGGCCAGATTGGGGCGGTAACGCACAAAATCCGGCTCTGCCAGCGGCTGCACCGCATCCAGCCCATCCATCGCGCCCCGCAGGATCACCACCACCAGCCGGTGATCGCCCAGCCTGCGCGCCCCCTGCGCCAGCGTCACTGTCGTGAGCCAGGGATGCGCGGCCGCCGAACAGCCCAGCACAGCAGCCCCGCGCAGAAACAACCTCCGGTTCAGCATGGCCTCTCCTTTCGTGCGCTCAGCGCCGGTTGAATTCGGGCGCGGCCAACACAAGGCCCACCCCTTCGGCCACGGATTCGGATCTGGCCACCGCCGTCAGCAGCGCAGGCCCGGCCAAAGACCCCAGCGCCTGCTGCGCAAAGCGGCGCGGATCGGGCAGTGCATCGCCCAGCAAGACCCCGGGCGCCGCCATGGCCCAGGCGATCCGCCCGGCAAGCCCCTGCGGCGTCACCCAATCCGCCAGCGGCTCNNCCCCGAAAGGCTGCGCCATCAGGGCGAGCGGGGCAGAGATCACCCGGTTGAACAGCTTGGGCGACATGTCAACCAGCGCAGCCCCCGGAACGCCAAGCGCCCGCAGCCCCGCAATGATGAATTCCACCGGCTGGCGCGCCTTGCGCATCGGCGCGGCCTGCGCGGCCGGGCTTTGCAACAGCACGGCATAAACCGGCATCAACCCGGTATCTTCCGCCAGATAGACCTGTGCCATGCGCCTGACCAATGCCGGATCGGGATCATCTTGCAGAAAATGCACCGCCAGCTTGCGCGCCAGATGCTCTGCGGTTTCCGGTCTGCGCGCCAGATCGTCCAGCACCGCATGGATCGGCGCCAGCCCCGGCCCGTCATAGCTGCGCCCCAGCACCTGTTCCGCCCCCGGCTCGGCCCGCTGCGGGTGAAACACCATCCCCTTGCCCGGGGCATAAACCACCCCTGTCAGCAGCTCTGCCAATTGCCGCACATCGGCCTGCGCGTAACCGGACCCGACCCCCAGCGTATGCAGCTCGATCAATTCGCGCGCCAGATTTTCGTTCAGACCGCCGCCCTTGCGCCCCACCCGGGAATTCGGCCCGACCGAAGCGCCCTGATCCAGATAGGCCAGCATGGCCGGATGCAGGGCCGCCGCCCGCAGCATATCGACAAAACGCCCGGTCACATGCGGACGAATGGCATGATCGGCCATGATGCCGGGCAGCCCCTCGCCCGTGCGCCCCCGCGACACCGTGGTGAAATGATCGGCCCAGAACCAGCACAGCCTTTCGCGCAAGCCATCGGGCGAATCCAGCGCGCGGGCAAAGACGCGGCGCTGCATCTGCCCGGCCTCCTGCGTGATGCCGCGCAAAGCCTGCTGATAGGTCTTGCGCAGATCCTCATCTTTCGGCCTGTCCCGCAGCGCCTTGCGCATGGCCACAGCCGCATCCATCCGGGCAAAAACCCCGGCCTCTGGCAGCGCGGGCCACAGGGCCAGCCCCGCATCGGCCTGCGCCAGCCGCACAAGCCTGTCCTGCGCAGTCTCGGGCCGATCCGCGCCATGCGGCAGCCCATATCCGAAACGGAAGGCCAGAATATCTGCGGGATCTGCCATGCAACGCTCCACCAGGTGGCCACGACATAACATACCCCTTGCNNAGATAGGCCCGCCGCCGCAGGATAACAGACCCCGTGTGCCTTCACGCCCGCGACAACAGGCGGGCCTTCGCCGGGATGTCAGAAGCGAAAGCCATGCGGGTAATCATGCAACCCGTCAAAATCGGCCTTGCCGATCTCCAGCCCTTCGCGGCGCAGCACGGCAAAGGCCATGGCGGCATGGAACATGAAATTGGGCATCCCGAACAGATGCAGGAAATCGGCGCCACTCTGCTCCAGCTCGGCAAAGCCTGCGCGGTGACGGATGATGCGGGTCTCGGCGCCGTCAAAATCCGCAGGCGACAGTGCCGCCAGCCCCTGCCGGACCGCCGCGATGCGGCGGCCAAGGCCGATCCTGTCCATCCCGTGATCGACATCGG
>DOMY01000198.1 GCA_003509785.1 Gemmobacter sp. | reverse complement strand
CGATCAACATGGAGCGGCTGAACCTTGTCTCGTCGATCATCGACAAGTGCATCGAGTTCAACCGCAATGTGTATATCCCCGATGTGATCGCCATCGGCGGCTTCTACCGCAACTGGCTGTATGGTGGTGGGCTGTCGGGGAAATCGGTGCTGGCCTATGGCGACATCCCCGAAAACGCCAATGATTTTTCCGCTGCCNNAGCGCGATCCTGAACAGGTGCAGGAATTCGTCGATCACAGCTGGTATGAATATGGCGAACCCGGACGCGGCCTGCATCCGTGGGAGGGTGAGACCAAGCCGAAGTTCGAGCTGGGCCCGAATTTCAAGGGCACCAAGACCAATATCGAACAGCTGGACGAGGCTGCGAAATACAGCTGGATCAAGGCGCCACGCTGGCGCGGGCACGCGATGGAAGTGGGGCCGCTGGGCCGCTATGTCGTGGGCTATGCCAAGGGGCATGAAGAGATCAAGAACCAGGTCGACGGGCTGCTGCGCACCATGAACCTGCCGTTCAACGCGCTGTTTTCCACCCTGGGCCGCACGGCGGCGCGGGCGCTGGAAAGCGAATATTGCGGGCGGCTGCAGAAGCATTTCTTCGACAAGCTGGTGCAGAACATCAAGAACGGCGACGAAAGCACCGCCAATATCGCCAAATGGGATCCCTCGACCTGGCCGAAAGAGGCGAAGGGCGTGGGCGCGACCGAGGCACCGCGCGGGGCGCTGGGGCACTGGATCAAGATCAAGGATGGCCGGATCGAGAATTATCAGTGTGTGGTGCCAACCACCTGGAACGGCAGCCCGCGCGATGTTCAGGGCAATATCGGCGCCTTCGAGGCCAGCCTGATGGGCACCAAGATGGAACGCCCGGAAGAGCCGGTGGAAATTCTGCGCACTTTGCACAGTTTCGATCCCTGTCTGGCCTGTTCCACCCATGTCATGTCACCCGAAGGCCAGGAAATGGCCCGGGTCAAAGTGCGCTGAACCCGGAGGTCGTGATGAACAAAGCTGCAATCATCCTTGCCGCGCTGCTGCTGGCAGGCCCGGCGCTGGCCCATAGCGGCCATGGCGAAACCTCGGGTTTCATGGCCGGGTTGTCGCATCCGGTTCTTGGCCCCGATCATCTGCTGGCCATGCTGGCGGTCGGTCTGTGGTCGGGGTTCGTGATCCCCGAACGGTTCTGGCGGGGGGCTGCCTGTTTTCTGGTGGCAATGGCCGCCGGGGCGGGGCTGTCCTGGGCAGGTATCGGTATTCCGCGGGTCGAAACCTGGATCCTGCTGTCGGTGGTGGCCTTTGGCCTGCTGACGCTGGCCTCGCGCCGGGGGCAGCCTGAAGGTGTCACCCGCGCTGCGCTGGCCGTCATCGCGCTGTTCGCGCTGTGCCATGGTCATGCCCATGCCACCGAGGCGAGCGGCCATGCGCTGGCCTATCTGGTGGGCTTCCTGATCGCCACGGCGGCGCTGCATCTGGCGGGCATCGGTCTGGCCCGCGCCGTGGCCGCCCGGCCTGTGGCGCAGCAGGCGCTGGGGGCTGGCATCGCCCTGTCCGGCCTTTACCTGATCGCGGGGTAGGGCCATGACGCAATCCCCCATCGCAGCGCATGATGTGGCGCCCGAAGATGTCGCCACCATCAGCCGCCAGACCTCGATCTATGTCTATGAGGCGCCGGTGCGGATGTGGCACTGGATCAATGCCGCCGCCATCCTGACCCTGTGCCTGACCGGCTATTTCATCGGCTCGCCGCCGCCGTCGATGCAGATCGGCGAGGCGACGGATCAGTTCGTCTTCGGCTATATCCGTTTTGCCCATTTTGCGGCGGGCTGGGTTCTGGCCATCGGTTTTCTGGGCCGGGTCTATTGGGCGCTGGTGGGCAATCACCATGCCCGGCAGATGTTCTATGTGCCGGTCTGGTCGGCGCATTTCTGGGCCGAGGTCTGGTTCGAGATCCGCTGGTATCTGTTCCTGGCGCGTGAGCCGAAGAAATATGTCGGCCACAACCCGCTGGCGCAGCTGGCGATGTTCTTCTTCATCACTTTGGGCGTCGGCTTCATGATCGTTACCGGCTTTGCCCTTTATGCCGAAGGCGCGCAGGAAGGCAGCCTGCCGCATGATCTGTTCGGCTGGTTGATTGCCTGGGTGCAGAACACCCAGCGGCTGCACACGCTGCACCATCTGGGCATGTGGTGGATCGTGATCTTCATGATCGTGCACATCTATGTGGCAATCCGCGAGGATATCATGAGCCGACAGAGCATCGTATCCACCATGATCTCTGGCCACCGCACCTTCAAGGATGATCGCCCTGATTGACAGGGGCGCGTCGCTTCGGCACCGCTTTGGCCGGGTGGATGGCGGCCCGCGCAGCAATTGTGACGCCGTTCGGCATGAAGGTTGATTGTCCCGCCCGTAACACGGGCGGGACATGGCATTTTTTCTGTCACCTGATCACAATGCCGATGTCACAGGCCATGGCATAGGTGACGGCGTCAGGTTGATGGGCGATGGCCGCGTCGGCGGGTGCTGGCCGAACGCTCGTGATGGGGCGGATAGCGGAAGAATTGCGCCTATGCGCCAGGCATCAGGATATCTTTCCAGTCTTTCTGCCACAGCGGTGTGAAGAAGGCTTGCCTTGCAGCCTGGGGTGGAGTTGTTATGTGGCATCAATACGTTGTGCCCCATCCTCGGGCATCCATTCCGGAAGTTTCAGCAGCAAGGTGCACGCGATGTCAGACAACCAGCCGTTCGGGGCAGAGCAAAGCAGTGCCGGGGCACCGCTGCCGGTTTTCACCTTGCGGCCCGGCTCGGTCTGGCAGGGTGGCTTTACCCTGTATATCGACATCGAAAACCTTTCCGGGCAGGTGATGGATGATTTCCAGATCCGTATTCCCGATCCGGGTTTCACGGTGTCGAATATCTGGGGCGGCATGGCGGCGGTGCAGGCCGATGGCAGCCTGCTTATCACCGGGCTGGACTGGAGCCGGAATATTTCGGCGGGCGGCACGCTGTCGATCGGGTTCAATGGGGCGGGCGCGCTGCCGGATGTGGCAGATGTGGGCTTTGCCGCCATCATCGGGGGGGTGACGCATGTGATCGGCGCCCCGGCCGGGGATCTGCCTGATGACGTGCCGGTGGATGATCCGCCAGTGGAGGAACCGCCGGTGGACGAACCGCCCGCAGAGAATCCGCCTTTTGTGGATCCACCGGCCGAAGATCCCCCGGCAGAGGAACCGCCGGTCGACGATCCGCCGGTGGAGGACACGCCGGTGAATGATGGCATCGCCTTGCCAGAGATCAGCTGGCGCCCAGGTGGGGCCTGGAACGGCGGCTTCACCGCGCATATCGACGTGGCCAATACCTCGGGTCAGCTGCTGGAGGCTTTCGAGATCCGCATCAGCGACCCCGGGTTCAGCATCAGCAATATCTGGGGCGGAACCTGGCATATCGCCGCCAATGGCGATCTGGTGATCCGGTCCAGCGATTACAATACAAACCTGGTCGCCGGGCAGACTGCATCGCTGGGGTTCAACGGGGCGGGTGCGCTGCCAGATGGTGCAACCGTCAGCTATGTTGCGGTGATCGGCGGGCAATCCTATGTGCTGGGCGACACGCTGCCNNACGATACCGGCGGCGAAAGCGGGGATGATGGCGACACGGGGGGCGACACCGGGACAGGCTCGGACACAGGTTCGGGCGCAGCCACACCTTCGGTCAGCTTCGAAGTGACCGAACAATGGGGCAATGGCTTCAACGGGCGCATCACCATCACCAATACCACCGGGGCTACGCTGGCCGACTGGACACTGGCGCTGGCCGAGGCCGGGTTTGACGTGACGAACGCCTGGGGTGCGGATTACACCAATCTGGCCAGCGGCGGGGTGGAGTTCGGCGGCACTGGCTGGACGTNNCGGCTTCACCGCAGCAGGCACAGTGCCGGTGAACGGTGTGTCGCTGGCGTTTCTGGGCGATGGCACGGGTGGCGGGGATACGGGCGGAGGCGATACGGGCGGTGACGCAGGGGGCGATACGGGGGGTGACGGCGGCGGCACGGCGGGCGGGACCGGCGCCTTCGGCGTGGCGGATTATGCCTCGGCGCTCGATATGTCGATGGATTTCTACTATGCGCAATATTCCGGCGCCCTGCCGGATGACCACCCGATTTCCTGGCGCGGCGACAGCGCGCTGACCGATGGCGCCGATGTGGGCCGCGATCTGACCGGCGGTTGGTATGATGCGGGCGACCATGTGAAATTCAACCTGCCCATGGCGTTTTCGGCCACGATGCTGGCCTGGGGGGCTGCCGATTTCAGCGCAGGCTATGAGGCCGCAGGCGCCACCGAAGACATCCTGACCCATCTCGACTGGGTGACCGATTACCTGATGCGCTGCTATGATGATCGCGGTACCGCCGATCTTTCGGATGACATCTTCTATGCGCAGGTCGGCAATGGCGGGCTGGATCACAACTATTGGGGCGCCCCCGAAGACATGACCATGGCGCGCCCGGCCTATGCGGTGACGGCCAATACCCCCGGAACCGAGGTGACGGCCGAGGCAGCGGCGGCGATGGCCTCAACCTCGATCGTGCTGCGCGAGGCGGGCCAGACCGCCAAGGCCGATGCCCTGCTGCAGAAGGCCATCCAGCTTTACGATTTCGCCAGCACCTATCAGGGCACCTATACCAATGCGGTGCCGGATGCGCAGAACTATTACAACAGCTTCAGCGGGTATCAGGATGAACTGTCCTGGGGCGCGGCCTGGCTTTACAAGGCCACGGGCGACAGCGCCTATCTGACCAAGGCCGAGGCGCATTACCCCGGTGCTTCCACCACCTGGGCGCTTGGCTGGGATGACAAATCGAACGGCGTGGCCATGCTGCTGGCCGAGGTCACGGGAAAGGCGCGCTATCTGGCCGATGTCGATGCTCATCTGGCACATATGATGACGGGGCTGCCGCGCACCCCGGGCACCGACAGCAACGCGGGGCTGGCCTGGCTGGATGCCTGGGGAGCCAACCGCTATGCGGCCAACATGGCCTTCATCGCCGTGCAGCGCGCCAATCTGGCGGAAGGCACCGGCGATCTGCAGCGCGCCGCCGATCTGTTCGAATTTGCATCCGACCAGATCGACTACATGCTGGGTGACAATCCGTCGGGGCAAAGCTATCTCGTGGGCTTTGGCGATGATTTCCCGCTGAACCCGCATCATCGCGGGGCTTCGGGCACCACCAATATCGGCAGCAGCGCCAATAACCTGCATGAGCTGACCGGCGCGCTGGTCGGCGGGCCGGATCGCTGGGGCAACTACAACGACAGCCGCACCGACTATGTGCAGAACGAGGTGGCCACCGATTACAACGCGGGCTTCTCGGGCGCGCTGGCGGGGCTGGTTGCCCATTATGCTGCTGCAGAGGCGCTGCTCTGATCGCGGATCGGGGTTAGGCCTGCCCTTGTGATGCCGGGTATATTGCCATGCCGGTGATGTGCCTGGCCGCTTGCGGGGCGGCCCTAGGCGCAGGCCGATGTGCAGACGGGCGCATGATCGGCCTGCCAAAGGATTGGGCGTGAGGGGGCGGGGGCACGCTTATGGCCCGTGTCGGCCTTCCCTTTTGGCTTGAGCGGTTCGGTAGTTTCTGGCCGAATACTTAGCTGGACTGCGAAGTTTTTCTTGCACCGGGCTGCGCCATGAGTACAGTTAGCTTCATGGCTAAGCATGACCCAGATCTTTCCCGGCTCTTTCAGGCATTGGCGGATCCGACCCGGCGGTTGATCCTGCAGCGTCTGGCCGAAGGGCCGGCCCCGGTGACCGCGCTGGCCCATCCGACAGGGCTGCGCCTGCCCACCGTGATGCGGCATCTTGGCGTGTTGGAAGAGGCCGGGCTGATTGCCACGTCGAAAGACGGGCGGGTGCGCACCTGCGCCATGGTGCCAGAGGCGCTGGTGCCGATGCGGACATGGCTTGATGAACAGCGGGCCATCTGGGAGGCCCGACTGGACCGGCTGGACGATTATGTGATGACATTGATGAAGGAGCGCGAGGAATGACCTTGGACCTGGATCCCGGCACCGACCTGAGCTTTACCCGAACGCTGGCCGTGCCCCGGCAGCTGATCTGGGAATGTTGGACAGATCCGAAACATATCCCGCATTTCTTCATTCCGGCGCCACATAAGGTGACTGCGGTGGATATCGACCTGCGGGTGGGCGGGCGGTTCAACACCACCTTCGATGTGGATGGCAATGTGATGGACAATCAGGGTGTCTATCTGGAGGTGGTGCCGGGCGAGAAGCTGGTGTTCACCGATGCCTATACCGAAGGCTGGAAGCCCGCGCCGGAGCCGTTCATGACCGCGATCCTGTTGCTGGCGGATGCGCCGGGCGGCGGTACGACCTATACGGCCATTGCCCGCCACCGCAATGCGGACAGCTGCAAGGCCCATAAGGATATGGGGTTCTTCGATGGCTGGGGCACGGTGGTGACGCAGCTGGAAACCTATGCCAAGGGCCTGATGCCATGACCGGCCGGTTTGCCACGCTGACGTTCAAGCGGCAGGTGGCGGCGCCGGTTGAAACGCTGTGGCAGGCCTGGACAGCACCCGCCGCGCGGGCCGTCTGGGCGGCGCCTGCGCCTTCTGTCACCGTGGCGTATCTGGAGGCGGATACCCGCGTTGGCGGGCGCGAAATCTCGGTCTGCAAGGTTGAGGGCCAGCCCGACATCCGCTGTGACTGTCGCTGGCTGGACCTTGTGCCGCCGCAGCGCTGCGTGAATTCCGAGGTCATTTCCTGCGAAGGGGTGGCACAATCGGCAGCGCTGGTGACAGCAGATTTTGCCAGTGCCAGTGACGGCAGCCATCTGGTGGTCACGGTGCAGCTTTCGTCTTTGGCGGCCGATATGGCCGAAGGTTATCGGCAGGGCTTTGATGCAGGGCTGGACAATCTGGCGCATGTCGCCGAGCGGACGATGATCTTGCAGCGCCTGATCCGGGCACCACGGCAGGTGGTCTGGGGGGCGTGGATGAACCCCGAAACCCTGCCGCGCTGGTGGGGGCCGGATGAGTTTTCGTGCCGGACAAAGCGCATCGACCTGCGGGCCGGTGGCGAATGGGTTTTCGACATGATCGCCCCCGATGGCACGGTATTTCCAAACCATCATCGCTATGGCGAGGTCCACGCTGAAGACCGGTTCACCTATGCGCTGCACTGGGGGGAAAACGGGCCGAAACATGCCGATGCCTGGGCGCTGTTCGAAGATGCAGATGGGGCAACGAAGGTCACGCTGGGGATGATCTTCAGTTCTGCCGCCGAGTTCCAGGCGGCAAAGGGCTTTGGCGCGATAGAGCTGGGGTTGCAGACCCTGGGCAAGCTCGCCCGCTTTGTCGGGGCAGACTGAACCAGCTGCGGGAGCGTGTCACGCTTCGCCGGACCGGGTATCGGCAGTCGCGGATACAACGTTCAGTGATTGGCCACAGGATGCGGGCTGTCCTTGTGACTGCGGGCGGGGCAGGGCGGCTTATTTGGCGGCGGGGCTTTTCATGAACCGCCCTGGCGGCTGGCCCGCATGTCGGCTGAAGACGGTGCTGAAGGTGCTGGCAGAGCTGTAGCCGACCCGGGACGCAACCTCGTCCAGCGAGACGCCCCCGCGGCGCAGCAAGTCGCGGGCGACAGCCATGCGCCAGGTGGTCAGATATTCAATCGGCCGGGCGCCGACCATCCGGGTGAACCTTTCGAAAAACGCCGAGCGCGACATGCCCGCCGCCCCGGCAAGATCAGGGACGGTCCATGGTCTGGCGATATCCCCGTGCAGATGGCGGAGGGCGGCGGCGATCCTTGTATCCGCCAGCCCCCGCAATAACCCCGGCTGTGCCGTCTGCGCGGGGGCAGAACGCAAGGCCTCGATCAGCAGGATCTCGACCAGCCGCTCCAGGATCAACCCGCGTCCGATGTCATCGCGCATGGCCTCGCAGCCCAGCATCTGCACCAGCTGTGCCAGCCGGGGCGCGGCGCGGATATGGATCATCCGGGGCAGCAGCGTCACCAGAAGATCGGCATCCGGCGCCCCGAAGGTGAACCAGCCGCCGAACTGGCGCATGTCGGGCGGGCCACCCTGCCGACCAAAGCGGATCTCTTGCTGCGGCGGTTCGGCGCGGGCGTCGATCCGGTGCACCGGCCCCGGTTCAAGGCTCGACATGCCAAAGCGAGGTGTGGCGGGCAGCAGCACGAAATCGCCGGCTTCGATCACGACAGGCTCTTCCCCTGCAACGCTCAGGCGGCAGCTCCCCTCGATCATCGCGGAAAAGGCGGGGTGGCCGAATTCGGTATATTCAACCGCCCAACGACCGGCCCCGCTGATCGTTTTCGAGAACACGGCCCGAGGGCGCAGCAGCTCGATCGCTTGGGCAAGAGGGTCTGACATTCAGGACTTTCGCAAATTCAATCAGGATTAACGATAGCTGATCGTCCGGATCATGCGGGTTAGATCTCTGTTGTCAACCAAAACCACAGGAGATCACCGTGAACACCATTCTCATCACCGGCGCCTCGTCCGGCTGCGGGCTTGAAACCGCCCGGCATTTCCATGCCAGAGGCTGGACTGTCATTGCCACCATGCGCAGCCCGCGCGAAGGCCTGTTGCCCGAAGGCGTGCGGGTTCTGGCCTTGGATGTCACAGATCCGGCCAGCATCGCCGCCGCCATCGCGGCCGCCGGCCCGGTAGACGTTCTGGTGAACAATGCGGGTATCGGCCTTGTTGGCGCCTTCGAGGCTGCACCGATGTCATATATCCGCAAGATTTTCGAGACCAACACCTTCGGCACCATGGCGATGGTTCAGGCGGTGATCCCGCAGATGCGGGCGCGGCGGTCCGGCGTGATCGTCAACGTTACCTCCAGCGTGACTTTGGCGCCGATGCCGTTGGCTGCCGCCTATACAGCCAGCAAACAGGCGGTCGAGGGCTTCAGCGGCTCTTTGGCGCATGAAATGGCGGCCTTTGGTGTGCGGGTTAAGCTGGTCGAACCCGGCTATGCCCCGACCACGCGCTTTGCGCAGAACATCGGCTTGACCATCGAAGAGATGATCCCCGAACCCTATGCTGATTTCGCCCGCCCGATCTTTGCAGCTTTCGCCAATCCGCCGCTGACCACGAAGGAAAGTGACGTGGCCGAAGCGGTGTTCCGGGCGGCAACCGATGGTTCGGATCAGCTGCGCTATCCGGCAGGGCCGGATGCCATTGCGCTTGCCACGGCAGGGTGAGCTGTGGGTGGCGGCGAGGCTGTAATGCAGGAGGTGTCGCCGCGCCTGGCGGAATCTTTGGCCCAACCCCGCAGTTCAAGTTCGTGCGCGCAGTTTAGGTGCGGATTAAGCCGATAATCAACATTATGTAACTTATTAGCTGTAATGTCCGGCTTTGCGCATGGCCAGTTGATCAGCTGTTGTGATACAGGATGCCGCGATACCGGTCATGGGCGCGGGTGAGATGCGCGCGCATCGCTTCGCGCGCGCCTTCCACGTCACCATCGCTGATCATCACGCAGATCGCCCGATGCTCTGTCAGGGTATGTTCGATGTAGCTGTCTGTGATCAAGGCAGGATGACGCGCCCGCGAGAAGGTGTCGGCGGGCAGGATGCGCCGCCCCATGATCGTGAAGAATTCGATGAAGGCAGAATTGTTCGTGGCCTGAATGATCGCCTGATGAAACGCAAAGTCGATCTCGTCCAGCGCAGTGTCATCCGACATTGCCGCTTCGAAGGCGCGCACCGTGGCCCAGATTTCGGCCTCTTGTGCGAGGGAGCGTCGTGTCGCGGCCAGACCTGCGGCATGAACTTCGAAGGCCATGCGCACCTCCAGCATATCCATGAAAGAGCCGCTGAACTGGGTCATGGTCTGGATCGCTGTTGAATCCCGGCGTTCCAGGCTTGTGGCCGTTTCGCTGCAGATGAAGACGCCCACCCCGTGCCGCGATTCCAGTATCCCTTCAGTGGCGAGGGCGGCCACGGCCTCCCGGATGACCGTGCGGCTGACACCGAAAAGCTGGCCGAGTTCAGACAGGGTGCCCACCGCCGCCTGATGGACATGATGGATGAATTCCACCTGTCGGATCTGGAAGGCCTGGCCGAATTCATCTTCAAACGCAGCTATGATGCCACGATCGCGGCCATCGCCGCCCTGCCCCGCGGGCAATATGACAATGTGATGCGGGTCGACGGCTATGAAAGCCCCATTGACATCGCGGTAAAGCTGGATGTGCAGGCCGATCATATCACCTGCGATTTCGACGGCACCTCGCCGCCCAGCCCCAAGGGCATCAACTGCCCGCTGATCTATTCGGCGGCCTATGCCTGCTATGCGCTGAAATGTTCCATCGCGCCGGAAATCCCGAACAATCACTTTTCCCTGCTGCCGTTCCGGGTGATTGCGCCGGATGATTGCATCCTGAACGTCAAGCGCCCTGCCCCGGTATCGGTGCGGCATGTGCTGGGCCATCTGGTGCCCGATGCGGTTCTGGGTGCCGTGCACAAGATGTTGCCGGGCCGCGTTCCTGCCGAAGGCTCGGGCGCGTTGTGGAACCTGCATGTGTCGGTGCGGCCGCTGCGGGGCGCCGATGCGCCCCTGGATGGTGGCCAGCGCGCCGAGGTCTTGCTGTTCAACAGTGGTGGCACAGGGGCCCGGCCGCAGCTGGACGGGCTGAACGCCACCGCCTTTCCCAGCGGCGTTCATTCCATGTCGATCGAGGCGACAGAACATGTCGGCCCGGTGATTTTCTGGCGCAAGGAATTGCGCGATGGTTCGGGCGGCGCGGGCAAATATCGCGGTGGCCTGGGTCAGGTGCTGGAAATTGCGCCGACCGCCGGGCACGAAATCTATTTCAACGCCATGTTCGACCGCGTGGCCCATCCCCCGCGCGGCCGCGAAGGCGGGGGCAACGGCGCGCCGGGCGTTGTCCGGCTGGATGATGGCACGGCACTGGCGACCAAGGGCCGCCAGCCGNNGCCCGCGGGCCACAAGCTGGTGCTGGAACTGCCGGGCGGGGGTGGCTACGGGCCCGCGGCCGACCGTGATCCCACGGCCCATGCCCGCGATCTGGCCCACGAATACGTCACGCGCAGCTGACCCCTGCAGGGCGGCCTGACCGCCCTGCCCCTTCCTTCAGAACCGGATATCCAGATGAGCTTCGAAAGCCAGCGCTCCCTGTCCATCAGACCCTCGCCCTCGATGCAGATCGCCATGGCCGCGCGGCGGTTGCAGGCCGAAGGACGCGACGTGATCGACCTGTCGCTGGGCGAACCCGATTTCGAACCGCCCGACCATGTCAGCACGGCGGCCATCGCCGCGATCCGGATCGGCGGCATCCGCTATGGCGCTGCGGCAGGCACCGAGGCGCTGCGCAGCGCCNNATTGCCGAAAAGTTTCTCCGCGACAACGGGTTGACCTATGCGCCCGATCAGATCGTCGTTGCCAATGGCGCCAAGCAGCTGCTGTTCGATGCCTTCCTTGCCACGCTGGAGCCGGGCGACGAGGTGCTGATTCCCAGCCCCTGCTGGGTATCCTATGGTGATATCGTGGGCCTGCATGGCGGCAAGCCCCTCTATCTGCCCTGCACCGCAGCGGAGGGGTTCAAGCTGTCTGCCGAACGGCTGGCCGCCGCAATCACCCCGCAGACGCGCTGGCTTTTGCTGAATTCGCCGTCCAACCCCACCGGCGCCATCTATTCTGCGGCAGAGTTGCAGGCGCTGGCCGCTGTTCTGGCCCGCCATCCCCGGGTTCTGATCCTGTCGGACGAGATCTATGAACATGTCATCCTTGGGCAGATGCCGTTC
>DOMY01000293.1 GCA_003509785.1 Gemmobacter sp. | reverse complement strand
AGGGGGAGGGTTGGGGAGGGGGTAACCCCCGGCCCCTCAGGCTACAAAGGCCTGCGGGCGCGTCAGCATGTCGGGGCGCAGGATGGCATCCAGCCGGTCTTTGCCCAGCAGACCCTTTTCCAGTACAAGCTCGTAAACCCCGCGCCCGGTGCGATGCGCCTCCAGTGCCACTTCGGTGGCCGCCGCATAGCCGATATAGGGGTTCAGCGCCGTCACGATGCCGATAGATTTTTCCACCGTTTCCCGCAGCTTGTCGCGGTTCGCGGTGATGCCGCGCACGCAGTTTTCCTCCAGCGTCTTGCACGCCGCCNNCAGCGTGCGGCAGGCCGCCGTCAGATGGCTGACCGAGCGGAACAGCGAATAGGCAATGATCGGTTCAAAGGCATTCAGCTGCAGCTGCCCACCCTCGGCGGCAAAGCTGATCGTCACATCATTGCCGATCACCTCGAAGGCCACCTGATTGACCACTTCGGGGATCACCGGATTCACCTTGCCCGGCATGATCGAACTGCCCGCCTGCCGCGCGGGCAGGTTGATCTCGTTAAAGCCTGCGCGCGGGCCCGAAGACAGCAGCCGCAGGTCGTTGCAGGTTTTCGACAGCTTCACCGCCACCCGCTTCAGCACCCCGNNTCCAGGCGTGGCTTCCACCAGATCGGCAGCGGTCACCACCGGGATGCCCGTGATTTCGGCCAGCCGCGCCCGCACGCGTTCGGCATATTCGGGGTGGGCGGTGATGCCGGTGCCGATCGCCGTGGCGCCCAGGTTGATTTCCAGGATCAGCTGCGCCGCTTCGGCCAGCCGGGCCTCGTCTTCGCCCAGCATGATGGCGAAGGTGTTGAATTCCTGGCCCAGCGTCATCGGCACGGCTTCCTGCAGCTGGGTGCGGCCCATCTTCAGGATATCGGCAAATTCCACCGCCTTGTCCGCAAAGGCCCCGCGCAGGCTGCCCATGGCAAGGATCAGCCGGTGAATCCCCGCCCAGGCCGCCAGCCGCAAGGAGGTGGGGTAAACGTCATTCGTGGACTGGCTCATGTTCACATGCTCGTTGGGGTGCAGAAAGCGGTATTCCCCCTTGGCATGGCCCATGATTTCCAGCGCGCGGTTGGCGATCACCTCATTGGCGTTCATGTTGGTCGAAGTGCCGGCCCCGCCCTGAATCTGATCGACGATGAAATGATCATGCAGCCGGCCGGCGCGGATCTCTTCGCAGGCGGCCACGATGGCATCACGCCGCGCGCCATCCAGCAGGCCCAGATCGGCATTGGCCATGGCCGCCGCCTGCTTGATCACCGCCAGCGCGGCAATCAGATCGGGCACCTGGCCGATGGTCTGCCCGGAAATGGCAAAGTTTTCCACCGCGCGCAGGGTATGCACCCCCCAATAGGCGCCAACAGGCACGTCGCGGTCGCCAAGCAGATCGTGGTCGATACGGGTCTGGATCATGGTATCCTCGGGCATGAAACAGCCGCCCGCGTCATGCGGGCCCACCGGGTCATGCAAGATTGTATGGGGTTCGCGTTTCGGAAGGCCGCCGGGGATCACCCGGTTTTATCTGGCCATGTCAGGGATTTATGCCTGCGCCTTGCAGAATTCCAATGCCAAGTCGCCCTAGGTTATTCTGTTTTTGCATAAGGTTCGGCCAGCCCTTCCGCCGCCGCCCAGACCCGCGCGGTGATCCCCCGGCCCCGCGCCGCATTGCGATACAGCCGGATCTCCATCGGCAGTTCAGGCGCCACCACCTCCAGCTGGCCTGCCGCGATTTCCGCCCTGACCAGCCGCCGGGGCAGCCAGACGACACCATGCCCCTCGACCGCCATGCTTTTCATCGCCTCCGCCATCGAGGCTTCGTCGGTATGCGCCACCCAGACCTTGGGCGCCCCCGGCTGCGCCTGTGCAATCCGTGCCAGCGTGCCCAGAAAAGACCCGCGCGAATATTGCAGCAGCGGCATCCCTTCGCGCGCCCAGTCCTCGGGCCAGCCGGGCCGGGCCACCGCCACCAGGCTGTCGGCACCGATCACCAGATGCGGAAAGGCCTGCGGCTCCAGCGGCATCGACACACGGGGATGGGCATAGGTCAGGAAGAAATCATAGCCGCCCTCGGCCAGCGCCGTGATGCAGCGGTCAAAGTTTTCGGGCTTCACCCGGCTGGACATCTGCCCCACCGCGCCTTTCAGCCGCATCAGCCAGCCAGGCAGAAATGTCACCGTCAGGCTGTGCAGCGCCACAAAGCTGATTTCCGGCCCGCTGCCCCGCGCATGATCGCGAAATTCGGCGCGGCGGGCATGGATCATCCGCACCGCCTCTTCCGCGGTTTCGCGGAACAGCCGCCCTTCGGGCGTCAGCGTCACCGGAAAACTTTCGCGGTTCAGCAGCGCCGCCCCCAGCCAGTCCTCCAGCGCCCGGATGCGGCGGCTGAAGGCGCTTTGCGTCACCCCGCGCAGCTCTGCCGACCGGGAAAAGCTGTGCGTTTCGGCAAGGCTCAGAAAATCTTCCAGCCATTTGAAATCCATGCCGCCCTCCTGCCGATCCGGCCAGACTATCTGTGGCGGCGCCCGTCGCCAATCCTTCACAAAGCTGTGGTGGCCTTCACAAAGCGATGCTGGCGGAACCGGCAGGCGGTCTTTACAGTTAACCTTCAAAGGCACGGGGGATTCATGCTCTGGCTCATCTTCGGCATGGCCTGTGCCCTGCTTCTTGCCGCAATTGCGCTGCGCGTGAAATTCGCCCGGCTTTCCGGGGCCGAAGGGCCTGATTCCACCGCCCTGCCCCCCGATCCTGCCACACCTCTGGCAACGGCTGTGGCCGGGCTTTCCCTGCCCGAAGGCCAGAATGGCCTGACCGGAATCAGTGATGGCCTGGATGCCTTTGCGGCTCGGATCGCCCTGATCCGCGCCGCACAAAGCGCGCTGGATGTGCAATATTACGTCTGGCACAAGGATCGCGCGGGCCAGCTGATGCTGAACGAGTTACGCGCCGCCGTGGCCCGTGGCGTGCGGCTGCGCCTGCTGGTCGATGATCTGGGCGCCCCTGATCTTGATGATATCCTGCACGGGCTGAACAGCCTGCCCGGCGCAGAGGTGCGGCTGTTCAACCCGTTCCTGCTGCGCCGGATGCGCACGGTGAACCTGCTGCTGGATTTCGGGCGGCTGAACCGGCGGATGCACAACAAATCCCTGACCGCCGATGGCGTGGCCTGCATCCTGGGCGGCCGCAATATCGGGGATGAATATTTCGAAGGCGGCAAGGATTTTCACTTCATTGATTTCGATGTCCTGCTGACCGGCCCCGCCGCCGCCGAAGTGGCCGCCGATTTCGATATCTACTGGGCCAGCGCCGCCGCCGTGCCGGTGACGCGCCTGCTGCGCCATCCACCCGGCGCGCTGGACCGGCTGCAGGCTCAGGCCGAAATCATCTGGCAGGAACCCGACAGCGCCGCCTATGCCGCCGCGCTGGACGATGGCAATCCGGTGCAGGATCTGCTGGACGGCCGCCTGCAACCGCATCACGCCCCGGTGCAGCTGGTCAGCGACGATCCGGTAAAGGCCACGGGCCGCGCCAAGCGCAAGCATCTGCTGGCCTCGCGGCTGGCGGCGCTGCTGTCGCTGCCCGAAACTTCGGCCGATTTCATCACCGCCTATTTCGTGCCGGGGGGGCGGGGTCTGCGCGCGCTGACCGCCATGGCAAAGCGCGGCGTCCGTATCCGGGTGCTGACCAATGGCCAGCAATCCACCGATGTGGGTCTGGTGCATTGCGGCTATGCCCGCTACCGCCGCCGCCTGCTGCGCGCAGGCATCAGCGTCTACGAGCTGAAGGCAGGCCTTGGCCAGCCAAAGCCGCGCCGCAGGCGGCGGTTGCGCCGGGTGCTGTCTGCCTCGTCCGGCAACAGCCTTCACGCCAAGACCTTCGTGATCGACGGGCGGCAGATCTTTGTGGGCTCGTTCAATCTGGATCAGCGCTCGGTGTTCCTGAACACCGAACTGGGCCTGCTGATCGACAGCCCCGGCCTGTCCGCCGAAGTGTCAGAGGCACTGGATCAGGATCTGGCCGAAAACGCCTATCGCCTTTTCCTGAAGAAAGATGGCACCCATGGCGCCCTGCGCTGGGTCGAACCCACCGACACGGGCGAGGTGACCCATATCACCGAACCCGGCACCACCCTGTTCAGCCGGACGCTGCTGCGCCTTGCGGGGCGGCTTCCGATCGAATGGCTGCTGTGATCCGCGCCACCACCGGCAGGTGATCCGAGGCGCGGCGCGCGGCGGGCGTGTCATGGGCATGGGCCGAAACCATCTGCAGCCCGCCGCCCGCATAGATGCGGTCCAGGGCCAGCCGGGGGAAGGGCGCGGGAAAGCTTGCCGCCATCCCCGGCGGGCCAAGCTGTTCGTCCAGCACGGTCAGCGTGGCCGAAGGCCAGCGCCGCCATTCGTTCATGTCGCCCATCACGATCACCGGCTGCGCCGCCTCGGCCACCAGCCGCGCCAGCAGCCGCGCCTGTTCGCGCCGCGCCTGCGCCATCAGCGCCAGATGCACGGCGATCACCCGCAGCGGCCCGAAGGTTTCATGCTCCAGATCCAC
This sequence comes from Gemmobacter sp., assembly GCA_003509785.1. GTDB lineage: Bacteria > Pseudomonadota > Alphaproteobacteria > Rhodobacterales > Rhodobacteraceae > Gemmobacter. The sequence goes on along the minus strand of DOMY01000293.1, from coordinate 16,432 downwards.
CACCAGCGCCCCGCGCGGTTCCGCGCCCGGCAGATGCAGCCCCTGCACCTCGCGCAGCTCGGCATGGCGCATCAGCAGCAGGTTGCCATGCCAGCCATGGGCGCGCAGCCCCAGACGCGTCGGAACCGGCACCGGCTGCAACCCCGTGCGGTCGCGCAATTCGCCCAGATCAAACACCCCGGCGCGTTCGCCAAAGCGCCGGTCACCCTCCTGCACTGCCACGATATCGGCGCCCAGATCCTCCAGCACGGCAGCGGCGCGGGTGGGGCGGCGGCGAAAATCGCTGCCGATGCCCTTCTGGATGTTATAGGTGGCAACGGTCAGATGCGGCTGGGTCATATCCCTGATCTTGGGCACGCCGCAGCGCGGCGCAAGCCCTTTCAGATCACCTTGCCGGGATTGAGGATGCCTTTCGGATCCAGCGCCGCCTTGATCGCCCGCATCGCCGCCAGTTCCGCCGGGCTGCGGCTGTGGCCCAGCCAGTCGCGCTTCAGCGTGCGTTTGCCATGTTCGGCCGAAATCGACCCGCCCCGCGCCCGCACGGCGTCATAGGCGATCCTGTCCACCGCCTGTTCCTTCTGCGGGTCAGGGTCGGGCACCGCGATGGCGACATGCAGGTTGCTGTCCCCCACATGGCCAAAGAACGACACATGCGCCCCCGGAAACTGCGCCAGCACCGCCGCCGTCACATCATCGGCATAATCGGCCATCCGCGCCACCGGCAGGCTGACATCCAGATTGATCAATCCCCTGAGCGAGGCATCCAGCGCATGCCCCTCGCGCACGGCCCAGAAATCCCGCGCCTCGGCGGTGGATTGCGCCACCAGCGCATCGAAGATCACGCCCTCTTCAAAGGCCGCCTCCAGCAGCGGCTGCAACCCGCCGCCCTCTGCCTCCAGGATCACCGCAAAGGGCGGCACATCGGCAAACAGCACCTTGCCGGTCAGGCTCTGGCTCAGCGCGAAATACTCGCGCCACATCGCTTCGAAGGCCGCAACGGTGACACTGCGCTGCGCCATCTGCAAGAGCCGCACCACCGCGCCGAAATCTTCCAGCGCACAAAGCGCGGTTTCCGGCGCGGCAGGCAGCGGGCGCAGCCGCAGCACGGCGCGGGTAATCACCCCCAAGGTGCCTTCCGACCCGGCAAACAGGTGGCGCAGATCATAGCCGGTATTATCCTTCACCCCGCGGTTCAGGTGGCTCAGCACCGTGCCATCGGCCTGCACCACCTCCAGCCCCAGCACGTTTTCCCGCGTGGTGCCGTGGCGGATCACCCGGAGGCCCCCGGCATTGGTGGCGATATTGCCGCCGATCTGGCACGATCCCCGCGCGCCCAGGTCGATGGGCAGCAGAAAGCCCGCCGCCTCGGCCGCGCGCTGCGCTACTTCCAGCACCGTGCCCGCGCGCAGCACCATCACGCCTTGCACCGCGTCGATCTCTTCCACCCCGCTCAGGCGGGAAAGTGACAGCGCCACCTCGCCGCCCAGCGCATTGGCGCCGCCTGCAAGCCCGGTCATGCCGCCCTGCACCACCACCTTCTGCCCGTGGCGATGGCAGATCGCCAGCGCGGCAGAGACCTGTTCCACCGTCGCCGGGCGCAGTAGCGCCAGCGGCAGCATCTGGCCCGACCGGCTGCCATCGCTGCGCGCGGCCTCGGGCACATCCGCCCCGGTCAGGCAGCCCTGCGGCCCCAGAAGATCGTGCAATTCCTGAAACATCACCCTCTCCAGATCGTGCCGCGCAGATCGGCCAGCCGTTTCGCGCCCAGCTGAATCATCGTCGTCTCCAGTTCCGCCCGCAAGACCGCCGCCAGATGCGCAGGCCCCTTGGGATGGGCCGCCGCCGCATGCAGGAAGGGCCGCCCGATCAGCACCGCATCCGCCCCCCGCGCGATCATCCGCGCCACATCCAGCCCCGACCGCACGCCACCATCGGCCAGCACCAGCGCACCGTCGCCCAGCCTGTCGCGTACCGCAGGCAGCATCTCGGGCGCGGCAGGCGCCGCATCCAGCTGCCGCCCGCCGTGGTTGGAAATCACCACCCCATCGGCGCCCAGTGCCAGCGCCTCGGCTGCCTCGTCGGGGTGCAGCACGCCCTTTACGATCAGCGGGCCCTGCCAGGCCGCCCGGATGCGCGAAAGCCGCGCCGGGCCGATATGGCCCACCATCATCTGCCCCAGAAAATCCGCCGCATCGGCAAGGCTGCCCTTCGGGAAATAGGGCGCCAGATTTTCAAAGACAGGCACCCCGCGCCGCGCCATGCCCAGCGCCCAGCGCGGGCAGGACAGGATCTGCATCACCGCCCTCGCGCCAAAGCGTGGCGGCACCGACAGCCCGCTTTGAATATCGCGCCTGCGCCGCGTCGGCCCCGGAATATCCACCGTCACCACCAGCACCCGATAGCCCGCCGCGCGGGCACGGGCGATCATGTCGGCCTCCATCCCCGGATCGGCGGGCGGATACAGCTGAAACGCCGCCCCCGCCCCGGCGATGGGCGCGATCTGCGCCATATCCGTGGTGGCAAAGGNNCACCCGCCGCAGCCGCGGCCCGCGCAATCGCCTGTTCCGCCCCCGGCCAGATCAGCCCGCCCAGCCCCAGCGGCGCCACACCAAAGGGCGCGGCCCAGCGCGCGCCCGCCACCGCTACCCCGGTCTCCGGCACAAAATCCGCACACAGATAGCGCGGCATCAGCGTCACCGCCTCCAGCACCGCGCGGTTGCGCGCGAGCCCCGCCTCGGCCCCGATGCCGCCGCGCAGATAATCACCCACGAATCCGGGGATGCGTGGCAAGGCCGCCGCTTCAAAAGCGGCGGCATCGGGAAAGCGGCGGTCCAGCGCGGGGTCGATCACGCTTCGCGCTTCAACGCCTGTGCCATGCAGTGAATACCACCGCCGGTCTTCGAAATTTCAGACATGTCCACCTCTGCCACCTCGAATCCCCGCGCCTTCAGCTGCCCGATCAGCGCCTGCGAGGTTTTCGGCGCGATCACCCGATCCCCGCCAAGTGACATGAAATTGCAGCCCAGCGCCATGGTATCCTGGAACGGCACGTCGATGATCTCGTGCCCCTTGGCGCGCAGCCAGTCCACGATCCCCGGCTCGGTGCAGGCCAGACAAACCGCGGTCAGCTTCGGCGCCACCGGCACCACCATCAGGTCGATATGCACATAATATTCGTCGATGAAGGCCAGCCGCACTTCCCAGCCCTCGGCCTCGAACCAGCTTGCCACCTGCCGCGCGCCCTCTTCCTGCGTGCGCGCCCCGCCGCAACCGATCAGCACGCAGCCTTCCTCGATCACGTTGAAATCGCCGCCTTCAAAGGTGCCCGCCGTGACCATGTCATAGATCGGGATGCCAAGGCTTTCGTAGTTGCGGATCGCCGCGTAATTCTCGCCCCGGCGCCAGAACTGGCTCATCGCGGTGATGATCGCGCCATAGGGCGTCATGACCGAGGAATCGCGGGTATAGACCTGCATCGGCAGCTCCGGCTCCGGCTCCACCATATGCACCTTGACGCCGAAATGTTCATAGGCCGCCACAAGATCCTTGTGCTGTGCCTGTGCCACCTGAATGTTGCAGGGGTTTTCGCGCAGATGCTTGCGCGACAGGCTGGAGGTCGCCATGTGGCGCAGGAAGCGCGGGCTGCCCAGCAGCACATCGGTCAGCCGGTCGGTTTCATTGGCAAAGCCCCATTGCGCCAGCGGCGCAGTGCCCCCGCCCGCCTTGCGGCGCTGCAGCGTAAAGGCTTCGGTCTTGGTCTGGATGTTCATACGCTCTCTCCTGTGGGTCATGCGCCGGGCATGGCAGAGGGGATCCACCAATCCTGCCCGCGTGGGGTTGTGATATATTCGGGCCAGCGGAAGTGGATCGGCGGCGGGTAATCGCACAGCGGCGGTACCCAGCGGCTGCCACCCACGCCGCCGCCGGTGCGTTCGGTGAATTCGGCCCAGGCCGCGTCGCGCGCCGCGCCATCCTCGATCAGCCGCAGCGCCGAAAGCGCCAGAACCTGCGCCGCGCGTTCCACCATCGGGTCGATGGTGGCACGGATACCGCCCAGCGCATTCATCACCCAGGCCGGATAGGCAAAGCCCGGCGGCGCCTGCAAGGCGGGCCGCGCGATATAGAACCGTGCCGTCGGGGCGTGCCAGGTCATGTCGGTGTAATCATCCGAGGTGGAATTGCGCTGCGACGGCGGCAGGTCATGGCGCAGGATCGCCTCTGCCGCCTCCGGGTCGATCAGCTGCGACATTTCGGGGATGAACGGCTGCTCCATCGGCGCCAGCCCCAGTTCCGCCTGCATCGCCCGCGCCACCACCCGCGCCTCTTCGCCCCAATGCGGGGCGCCCAGCGCCTGCAGCTGATCCCAGACCACCCGCGCCATGGCATGATTGGCAAGACCCGGCCGCGATTTGCAGACCCAGTGCCGTTCCCAACGGCAGCCGGTCATCGCCGCCGCCGCCGCCGCATTGCGATCCAGCGCCGCCGTCACGGTTTCCGCCATCTCGATCGTCGGCACCCGCATCATGTATTGCACTTCGGCAAGGCCNNCCCCGCCGTCAGCACCGCCTCGGAAATCGACCAGCCGCCCTGATGCGGCAGCATGGAATCGCGCAGCGCCTTCGAGGTCAGGAACATCAGGTTCAGCGCCTCATTCGCGCCGGGCGCCCGCACCGCGCTGTGCGATTGCGGGATCGGCGCGCCATCGCTGCGGCCCCAGGCCTCGGGCGCGTCGCAGATGAAACGATAGACCATCGCATAGGCCGCGCCGCAGTGGGTTTCCCAGCGCACCGTGTTGCACATCGGCAGCATGTAGAACGGATGAAACGACAGGATCGCCGCCAGCCCGTCATAATACCCTTTCGCCGCATGGATGGGCTTTGACCCGCGCACCTTTTCCGCCGGTTCGCCGGTAAAGCGGATGCCGCCGGCAATGCCGTGCCGCTCCATCGCCGCCTTCACCGCCAGCGCCGCCCCCAGCCCGGCGATGCCCAGGCCCGAATGGGGGTCGGTATGCCCGCCCGCCTGAAAGCCCAGACCGGCGCGCGGTTCGCGCCTTGTGCTGGCCGCCTGACAATTGCCGGGGATGCCATCATATTCGGCATACATCCCGATCACCGGGCCATCGCCATTGCGCCAGTCGGCACAAAAGGCGGTGGGCATCCCGCCCGAACCTTCCTCTACCGCAAAGCCCTCGGCGCGCAACCGGGCCACATACCATTCGGCGGAACGATATTCGCGCCAGGCGGTTTCGCCATGATCAAAGATCGTGGCACACCAGTCCGAAAGCTCGGCCCGGCGGGCGTCGATCACGGCAAGGGCGGTGGTCTGGGCAGCAGTGAAGGCGGGCATGGCAGCTCTTTCCGGGGCGGGCGCGCTGTCNNCGGAAACCCGACGCTCGCGGGACGCAGGCGGGACGGTCTGCCCCCATCGCTACACGGCACCCCGGCAAGGGCGAAGTGAAACCTTTTCCCGGCTTCGGCAAATGATTTTCACCTAGCACTGGCCGCCCGCCGCGAAGCCCGCTAGGCTCTGCCCCACAGAAGGAGCGCGCCCATGTCCCGCATCCCCTCCACCCAGGCGCTGCGTGCGCTGGAAAGTTTTGCCCGCCACGGCACCGTCTGGCAGGCCGCGGACGAGCTGAACCTGACGCGCAGCGCCGTCAGCCATCAGCTGCGCCTGCTGGAGCGCGATCTGGGCTTCCGGCTGATGAACCGCATCGGCACAAGGGTGGAACTGACGCCGCAGGGCGTGGCCTATGCCGCCGATATCCGCCGGGCGCTGTCGATGATTTCCGGCTCGGCCACGCGCAATGCGGCGCGCGGCATCACCGGCGCGCTCAGCGTCAGCTGCCCACCGGGTTTCGCCTCCAGCTGGCTTTGCGCCAAGATCGGCAGCTTTGCCGAAAGCTTTCCCGATGTCGCGCTGTCGGTCGTCACCCCGCGGCGGCTGGATGATGTCAGCAACCCGGATGTCGATCTGTTCATCATTTTCGGCCATGGAACCCAGCCGGGCATGGAGGTGGAGCTGCTGAAAGAGGTTGAATTCACGCCACTGTGCAGCCCTGTCCTGCTGAACCGCTTTGATGGCTTCGACAGGCCAGAGGCGATCCTGCACGCCACCTTGCTGCATCTGACGGATTTCGAGGATTGGGAACACTGGTTCCGTCTGGCGGGCCTGCCGGTGACGGCGGCACAGACCGGCATCCGATTCTCTGACATGAATCTGGTCTATGCGGCGGGTCTGGGGGCGCAGGGGTTGGCGATGGGGGATGAATTCATCTGCCACGAGGCAATGGCCGATGGTCTTCTGGTCCGGCCCTTCGATCTGGCGATCCGGTCGCCCCGGTCCTATTACATGATCGTGCCGCCGGAAAAGGCCGGAAATCCGGCGGTTGCCGCCTTTCGCGGCTGGCTGCGCGCCGAACTGCCCCAATCCTGAGCGGTTTCCGAACGCCCGGGCCTTTGGCAAATTTCGTTTCACAAGCGGGCGAAAAACTTTCGATTGCCAGAGGGCCGCGCCCGTCCCTAGGCTTTGGTTAACTTTTCCATGAAACCCTCCGCAAAGGATCATCCGTGACACAGGCGGCAGAGATCGGCGCATCCGGGATCGGCAAGATGTTCGGCCGCTTCACCGCGCTAGCGGATATATCGCTTACCATCGGGCGGGGTGAATTTCTGACGCTGCTTGGCCCGTCCGGTTCGGGCAAGACCACGTTCCTGATGATCCTGTCCGGGTTCGAGGCGCCGACATCGGGCCGCCTGACACTCGATGGCCGCGAACTGACCGAAACCCCGCCCGAAGCGCGCGGCTTCGGCATGGTGTTTCAGGGCTATGCGCTGTTTCCCCATATGTCGGTCGAAGACAATATCGCCTTCCCCCTGAAGGTTCAGGGCCGCCCCGCCCCCGAAGTGAAGCGCCGCGTCGCCGAGATGATCGAGATGGTGGGGCTGGGCGGCCATGGCCACAAACGCCCGGCGGGCCTGTCGGGCGGGCAGCAGCAGCGTGTGGCCCTGGCCCGCGCCCTGGCCTATGCCCCGCCCGTCCTGCTGCTGGACGAGCCGTTTTCGGCGCTGGACAAGAACCTGCGCGGCCAGATGCAGGATGAAATGCGCCGCATCCACCGCGATACCGGCACCACCTTTGTCTTTGTCACCCACGATCAGGAAGAGGCGCTGGCGCTGTCTTCCCGCATCGCCATCTTCGAAAAGGGCCGGTTGCAGCAGATCGCCCCGCCGCGGGATGTGTATGAACGCCCCGCCAACCGCTTTGTCGCGGAATTTCTGGGCGATATCAACATACTGCCGCTTCAGGGCGGCCAGATCGAAGGCCAGGATGCCGGGATGGGCGGCAGCGGCGATCTGGCGATCCGGCCGGAATACATGGAGCTTTCCCTGAACGCCCCCGCCACCGGCCCGTCCCTTGCCGCGCGGCTGACCGATCTGACCTATCTGGGCGCCGAAACCCGGCTGGCGCTGCAAACCCCGGGCGGGCTGCCGCTGGTGCTGCACCGGCCCACCGCCACCCTGCCGCCGGGCCTTGCCCCCGGTGCGGCCGTCTGGGCCACCTGGGATGCGGGGCGCGGCTTTCTGATCTGACCAACCTGCCGCACCACCGGCAGCACCTGCAAGAACCATAAAAACAGGGAGCTACACATGAACGGACCTTTCCAGCGCGACCAGATGGACATCCTTGCCACGCAGCTTGCGCGGGGCCGGATCTCGCGGCGCGATTTCACCACCGGCCTTGCCCTGCTGCTGGGCACATCGGCGCTTGGCCTGCGCGGCACGGCGGCGCAGGCACAGGCCAAGGATCTGGTCTTCGTCAACTGGGGCGGCGATGCAGGCCCCGCCTATGACGAGGCCTATGGCAAGGCCTTCCTGGAGGCCTCGGGCATCACCGTGAAGCAGGATGGATCGGGCCCGACCGAAGGTGCCATTGCGGCACAGGTGGAAAGTGGCAAGCCCACTTGGGATATCGTGGATGCCGATCCGTTTTCGGCCGAGGCCTTGGGCAAGAAGGGCATGATCGAACCGATTGATTATGCCGTGGTCGACAAGGCCAAGATGCGCGAAGGCTTTGGCTGGGATCATGCGGCCTCCAGCTATTTCTACAGCTACATCATCGCCTATGATGCCACCAAGTTTGGCGATAACCCGCCGAAATCCATGGCGGATTTCTTTGATGTGGAAAAATTCCCCGGCAAGCGCGCCCTGTATAAATGGGGTGTCGGCATGTGGGAGGCGGCGCTTCTGGCCGATGGCGTGGCGCCCGATGCGCTCTATCCGCTGGATATGAAGCGCGCGCATGACAAGATTGCCGCCTTCAAGGATAATGTCATCGGCTATTGGGGCGGCGGGGCGGAAAGCCAGTCGCTGTTGCTGAACGGCGAGGCGTCGATGGCGCTGATCTGGTCCACCCGCGCCAAGCTGATCGAACAGGATTCGGGCGGCGATATTGCCTTCATCTGGGATCAGGGGCTGATCGCGCCCGGGTCGATGGCGGTGGTGAAGGGCAACCCCGGCGGCAAGGATGCCGCGATGCAGTTCATCGCTTCGGCTCAGGACCCGGAAAAGCAGCTGGTGATGTTCCGGATGCTGGGGCAAGGCCCGGCCAACCCCGCCGCCGATGCGCTGCTGCCGCCGGAAGAGGCGAAGTACAACCCGGTGGCGCCCGAGAATTTCGCCAAACAGATCCCGCTGGATATGCCCTGGTATGAAGAAAACTATGGCCCCGCGCTGGATGAATATCTGAAGATCATCTCGGCCTGATCCTTCCGCCCCCGGCCCTGTGCCGGGGGCATCCTTACGAGGTGCCCATGCTCCGCTCCCGCCTGTTGCTGCTTGGCCCGCTGCTGCTGTTTCTGGCCGCGACCTATCTGGTGCCGTTCCTGGGCGTGATGCAATGGAGCGTGACCCTGCCCGAACCCGGGTTGGGCCAGTATCGCGCAGCGCTGACCGATCCGCTGGTGCGGGCGGTGATCTGGCGCACGCTGCGGATTTGCGCGCTGGTCACGGTGATTTCGGTTGCGGCGGCCTATGTCATCACGCTGCTTTGGGTGCGGGGCGGCCCGGTGATGCGGGTGGTGGTGGAGCTGTGCATCCTGATCCCGTTCTGGATTTCCGTGCTGACGCGGGCCTTTGGCTGGCTGGCGCTGCTGTCGAACAAGGGCATCCTGAACAGCTGGGCGCAATCGGCCGGAATGCTGACCGAGCCGCTGACCATGGTGCGCAACGAATTCGGCGTGGTGGTGGGGATGGTGCATTTCCTGATCCCCTTTGCGGTTTTCCCGCTGGCCTCGGCCCTGCGCACGGTGGATGAACGCGTGCTGATGGCGGCGCGCGGCATGGGGGCCAGCCGGGCGCGGATCTTCTGGCAGGTTTTCGTGCCGATGACATTGCCGGGCATTCTGGGCGCGGCGCTTCTGGTCTTTGTCTTTGCGCTGGGGTTCTTTGTCACGCCCGCCCTGCTGGGCGGCGGGCGCAGCGTGATGGTGGCAGAGCTGATCTATCTGCGCATCTTCCAAAGCCCGGACTGGGGGTTGGGGGCGGCGATCAGCGTGATCCTGATGATCGGTGTCGGCGGGCTGCTGGCCGCGATGATGAAGCTGAAAGGCGGGATGAAATGATCCAGCTGCGCCCCGGCCTGCTGGCCACCACCCTTGCCGCGCTGGTGGCGGTGTTTCTGCTGATGCCGCTGATTGCGGTGATCCCGGTCAGCTTTACCCCGACCCGGTATCTGAGCGTGCCGGATGCCGAATGGTCGTTTCGGCATTACGAAACCCTGCTGGCCAAGCCGGAATGGGCGGCGGGTGTCTGGCTGTCGATCCGCATCGGCCTGCTGGCCAGCGTTGTGGCCACCACTTTGGGCACAGCCTTTGCGCTGGGGATCTGGATGCTGCAGCCGCGCTTTGCCGGGCTGCTGCTGGGGCTGGCGCTGCTGCCGATGGTGGCGCCGCCGGTGGTTTCGGCGCTGGTGCTGTATTTCTTCCTTATCACCCTGTCGCAGTTCAACAATTTTGTCGCCTATGATACCTGGGCGGGGGTGGCGCTGGCCCATGCGGTGATGATCGCGCCTTTTGCGGTGGTGCTGGTCTCTGTCTCGCTGGCGCAGCTGGACCGGCGGGTGGATCTGGCGGCGCGGTCGATGGGCGCGGGGCTGGCGACGCGGATCTTCCGGGTGATCCTGCCCAATATCCGCTTTGGCCTGCTGACGGCGTTCTTCCTGACCTTCGTGCTGTCCTGGGAGGAGATCGGCGTGACGCTTTTCATCACTTCGGTCGATGCGGTGACGCTGCCGAGGCTGATGTGGATGGGGCTGCGCGATAATATCGACCCGGCCATCGCGGCGATTTCGGTGGTGCTGATCGCCATCGTGGCCACCGTGATCCTAGGCAAGACCGCATGGCAGTTGCGGCAAGGGAGGAAAGAATGAGCGATACGGGCATTTCAACGGGCGTCTATCTGACCCATCTGCTGCGCGCCTATGGCGTCGAAGTGGTGTTCGGCATCCCCGGGGTGCATACGGTAGAGCTGTATCGCGGGCTGGCGGGCAGCGGTGTGCGGCATGTGACGCCGCGCCATGAACAGGGGGCGGGGTTCATGGCCGATGGCTATGCGCGCGCCAGCGGCAAGCCGGGGGTGTGTTTCATCATTTCCGGCCCCGGCATGACGAATATCGTGACCGCGATGGGGCAGGCCCATGCGGATTCGGTGCCGATGCTGGTGATTTCCACCGTCAATGCCCATGGCCGCATGGGATCTGGCGAGGGCTGGCTGCATGAGCTGCCGAACCAGCAGGCGCTGGTTTCCGGCGTGGCGGCGTTCAGCCGCACGGTGCACCGGCCCGAAGAGCTGGCCAGCGCGGTGGCGCAGGCCTTTGCGGTGTTCAACGGCGCGCGGCCAAGGCCCGTGCATATCGAACTGCCGATCGACGTGATGCTGGCGGATGCCGGACATCTGGCCTTGCCCGCGCCGGTGGCGATGACGCGGCCCGCGCCGGATGCGGCGGCGGTGGCACAGGCGGCGGGCTGGCTGGCGGCGGCGGCGCAGCCGGTGATCCTGGCGGGCGGCGGGGCGCAGCGCGCCGTTGTTGCCGCACTGGCCGAACGGCTGGATGCGCCGGTGGTGATGACGACCAATGCCCGTGGCCTGTTGCCCCCCGGCCATCCACTGGGGGTGAACCTGTCCGCCTCGATGCCCGCCACGCGCGCGCTGATTGCCGGGGCGGATGTGGTGCTGGCAGTCGGCACCGAATTCGGCCCCACCGATTACGACATGTATGAGGATGGCGGCTTTGCCCTGCCTGGTCGGCTGATCCGGGTGGATATCGACCCGGGCCAGATCGCGCGGGGCACCGGCGCCGCGCTGGGGATCGTGGCGGATGCGGGGCTGGCGGTGGCGGCGCTGACTGCCGCCCTGCCCGCCCGCCCCGCCACGGATGGCGCCGCGCGGGCCGCAGCGGCAGAGGCCGGGCGCCCGGTGCTGGGGGCGGCGATGCTGGGCGATCTGGCGATCCTGGCCATGGTGCGTGACACATTGCCCGATGCGCGGATCGTGGGCGATTCCACCCAGCTGGTTTACGCAGGCAACCTTGGCTTTGCCGCAGCGACCCCGGGCAGTTGGTTCAATTCGGCCACCGGCTTTGGCACGCTGGGTTATGGGCTGCCCGCCGCCGTGGGGGCGAAACTCGCCGATGACCGGCCTGTGGTCGCGCTGTCCGGCGATGGCGGGTTGCAGTTCTGTCTGGGCGAGCTGGCCAGCGCCGCCGAGGCGCAGGTGCCCGTGGTGCTGCTGCTGCATGACAACAACGGCTATGGCGAGATCAAAAGCTATATGCAGGCGAAGAACATCCCGCCCTTGGGCGTGGATATCTTCACCCCCGATCTGGCCGCGATTGCCGCCGCCTGCGGCTGGCAGGTGCGGCGCCTGACCGAACTGGGCGATCTGCCCGGCCTGCTGCGCGAAGGCGTGGCCGCACAGGGGCCAACCATGCTGATCTTTGGCGATGATCTGCGAGAGCAGGCCCGGATCTGAACGGCACAGCGGGCCTGTGAAGAAAATCTTTGGAGGGCGGAACCGGCAAAGCGGTCTTGCGTTGAACCATCGAAGCGCGGCGAACCTGACCTTCAGGTTTCTGGGTTCGCCGCGCAGCGATTGACGTTTTCCCTCCCTGTCAACTGGCCCCGCCTTGTGCGGGGCCTTTTTCCATGCGGCGGGTTTCTTGCGGTGGGCTGGGCAGATTTCCTTGCGGAAGCCCGCAAGATTCTCCTTCCCGGCGAGCGACGGAACGGGCATTGTCGCAGCCATGCAAAGGAAGCGGCACCAGCCACAAGGATCATCCGCGCCATCATGCTCGACCGTCTGAGCGCCTGGAGCCTCAAAGAACGCTCTCCCGCCTTTGTCACCGTCTTTACCGCCGGGTCTTTTGTCATGGCCCTTGCGCTGCGCTTTGTGGCCGATGATCTGCTGCCGCCCGGCTTTCCCTATCTGACCTTCTTTCCGGCGGTGATCCTGACCGGATTCATCTGCGGCACGCGGGCGGGCACGGTCGAGGCGCTGGCTTGCGGGCTGGCGGCCTGGTATTTCTTCATCGCGCCGGAAAACTCTTTTGCGCTTGGCAGCGGGTCGCTGGTGGCGCTGCTGTTCTATGCCTTTGTGGTGGCGACCGAGCTGTTCCTGATCGCGCTGATGCGGCGGGCGGTGCGGCGGATGCGGCACGAGGCAGACCGGGCGGCGAAGCTGGCGGAAACCAACACGCTGATGTTTCATGAATTGCAGCATCGGGTGTCGAACAACCTGCAGGTTGTGGCGGCCCTGCTGAAGCTGCAGCGCCGCAATGTTGCCGATCCGGCGGCACAGGCGGCGCTGGATGCGGCCTCGGCCCGGCTGGATATCGTGGCGCGGGTGCAGCGCCAGCTGCATGATCCGGCACGGCAAGATATGGATCTGGCGGTTTTCCTGGCCGAAATGGTGCCCGATGTGCTGGCCACGGCCGGGCCTGCGGGCAAGGTGGATCTGAAGATGGAAACCCAGCCCCTGCGCATCCGCCCGGATCAATCCATCCCGCTGGCGCTGGTCTGCACCGAGCTGATCGCCAATGCGGTGGAACATGGGCCGGATGACAGCGGGCACCTGCATCTGACCGTGCGCTGCGCCCCCACCCAAACCGGCGAGGCGCTGCTGGAAGTGAGCGATGGCGGGCCGGGGCTGCCTGCGGATTTCGATCTGGAACAGAGCCGGAGCCTGGGCCTGCGCATCGCGCGGCAATTCGCGGTGCAGCTGGGCGGGCAGCTGACCATGACCAACCGCGGCGGGCAGCGCGGTACCCGCGCGCTGCTGCAGTTTCCACTGATGGCGGGCTGATCGCCCGCGCCCTGCGGAGGGTCAGACCACCGCGCGGCCGGTCATCCAGCGATGCACGAAGGCGAGTTTGCCCCGCACCCCCGGCCCCAGAACGAAGGGATAGGGCGAGGGCAGGCCCATGCTGAGGTTCAGGTGATTGAGCGCGATGGCCACATCGCCCGCCCGCATCAGCAGCTTGTCCGCATCGGCCTCGCCATAGGCTGACGCGGGCGCGGGATAGCCCCCGAGGCTGAGCCCGGCGGCATCGAAACTGTCGGCCAGATCCATCAGATGCATCAGATGGGCAAAGGTTTCGGCCCAGTCTTCATGCGGATGCGAAGTGGCATAGCTGGAGATGTAATCGGTGCCGGCCTGCTGTGGCGATTCGTGGTGGGCGGCCAGCGCCTCGGCGTAATCGGCGCGTTCATCGCCGAACAGCGCCCGGAAGGCCGAAACGAAATCGGGATTCTGGGACAGGCGCCAGAACACGAAATGCCCCATTTCGTGCCGCACATGGCCCACCATCGAACGGAAATCTTCGTCCATGTCCTTTTGACGGATGGCGCGGATGGCGGGATCGGCCTCGGCCACATTCAGCGTCACCTCGCCATCGGCATGGGCCATCAGCACCTTCACCCGGCCTTCGGCGGCCGTGCGTTCGGCCAGAAGGTGGAACACCGGGCGGGGGCCGGTATCTTCGGGGGTGAACCAGCCCAGACGGACAAAGCCCTGAATTGCCAGCCGCTTGGCGCGTTCGGTTTCCGACCACAGGGCGGTGCTTTCCTCGATCGCCAGATCCGGCACCGTCTGGGTCATGGCGCAGGACCGGCAAAGACCCGCCTCGGTTTCGGCCTGCCAGTTGCAACCGATCTGCGCGCGGTTGGCGCATTGCGGCGCGTCAGAGGAAAAGCGGCCCTCGTCCGGCAGGAACACCAGTTCCGTGCCGCAGGGGCAGGACAGCGTATGCGGATGAACGGGCTGGCCGCAGACAGGACAGGGGGGCAATTGCATGAGGAGGTCCAATGGTGAGGAAGTACCAAGGATAACCTGCCGGGGGTGCCGCGGGTTCCCCTGATGATGGCTGTGGCAGGCAGATCTTTGCCTGCTGTTGCAGAATGGCCGGAACCGGATGGCGCAGCGCGGGTTCGCTGTGTGATGCCGACACGGAGCAAGGAATATCCCATGCCCTTCCCCCACCGCCCCTTCCCCCTGCGCAGCTTTCCTCTGGGCTCGGGCGCCCCGACCCTGAGCCTGCCGCCGCAACGCCGCCCCGGCCTTGCGCTGCTGCATGGGCTGCAGCCCGAGATCCTGCCGGACTGGCTGCCGGACCTGCTGGCGGGCGAGGGGCGCGAGGTGATGATGGCCGGGGCGGGAACGCCGGGTGATCTGGCGGATCTGGCGCGCGATTGTCAGGCGCGGGGCGGGCTGGATCTGGCGGCGCATTTCATCCCGGCCGCGCCCGGGGATGCCCGGGCCGCCTGGGATGCCGGGTTCCTGTCGGCCTTCCGCTTTGCGCGCATCCTGCTGCCCGCCATGGCGCCGCGCGGGCGCATCATCTTTGTGCAGGCCGACGGGGCAGAGCCGCTGCCTGCCGCCTCGCTGCGGATTTTTGCCCGCCATGCCGCCGCCGCCCGCAATCTGGGGGGCATCCGTCTGCGGGCCTGTGCGCTGAGCCGGGCGGGCGAGGTTCTGCTGCGCGCGATGGAAGAGGCAGTGTCGCCCCGGCCCCGCCCCTCGGCCCTTGTGGCGCCGCTTCTGGCGCTGGGGCGGCCCCTGCCAGACGGGCGGATTTTGGCCCGCTGAAGGGCCTGCTGCGCGGGGGCGGATAAAATCTTCGGAACCCGATCATTTCAGGCACGTTGTCCCCGGCAAGCGCATGATGCGCACAACTGTTTGAGAAGACGGAGAAATCCTATGAAGATGCTTATGCTTTCCACCGCAATCGCCCTGACCTCGGGTGTTGCAGCTTTCGCACAGGATGCCGCTTCCCCCTTCCGCAGCGAAGCTGATCCGACCCTGGTTGCAGCGTCAGATTTTCTGGGCAAGCGCATCTATGCGCTGGAGATCGAACCCACTGTGACCGAAGCCGAAGGCGTTCAGTCTGACTGGGAAGACATCGGTGAAGTGAACGATGTCATCATCGGCCGCGATGGTGCCGTGGATTCGGTGCTGGTTGATATCGGCGGGTTTCTGGGCCTTGGCGAACGCCGGATCGCCGTCNNAAGCGATCCGCTTTGTCAGCGACTCGTCGACCGCCGACCTGCCGCATGACTATTTCCTGGTGATGAACGCCAACCGCGCGCTGCTGGAAACCGCCCCGGAATACAGCTGGTCCAAGGCCATGGATGATGCGGCCGTTGCCGTGGATGGCGCGATGGACAAGGCAGCCACCGCCGTGACCGATACCACGAACCGCATCCTGCCGGATGATACGGCGGCCGATACGGCGACCACCGAAACCCCGAATGCCATGGCCCCCGCAACCACCGATATGGCACAGGCTGAAACCGCCCCCGTGGTGCGCGAAGGCTATGCCTCGATCGCCATGGATGCGCTGACGGCGGATGATGTGCAGGGTGCCTCGGTCTATGATGCCGAAGACAAGCGCATCGGCGAAGTGTCGGAGCTGGTGCTGTCGGCGGATGGCAAGCTGACCGAAGCGGTGATCGACGTGGGCGGTTTCCTGGGGATTGGCGCCAAACCTGTGGCACTGCCCATCGGCTCGGTCGATGTGGTGCGGGCTGATGGGGGCGATGAAACCCGGATCTATGTTTCGATGACCAAGGAAGAGCTGGAAGCTCTGCCCAAATACGAGGGCTGACAGCTTCGAAGGCTGAGCCCCCACCAGCCTGAGGGAAAGGCCCGCAGCACANNGCCTTTTCCGTTGCGCGCGGGTTGTGGGGGGGCGGGGGGCCGAGGCTGCGGGCCGGGCGGCGTCAGCAGCCGACCGATGGCTCGGGGCGGCGAAAGCGTGGGGCGGCGAAGGTGCAGGACAGCGATGGCACCGGGCATGGAAAAAGGCCGCAGGGCAAACCTGCGGCCTTTTTCATCTTTTGCCTCCGGTTCGGAAGGGCGGGTTCAGACCGGCGGGG
>DOMY01000295.1 GCA_003509785.1 Gemmobacter sp. | reverse complement strand
CCCGCCGCCAGCCGGTGGCGCAGATCACCGGCAGCCGCATGTTCTGGGGCCGCAACTTCCGCGTCACCCCCGATGTGCTGGACCCGCGCCCCGAAACCGAAACCCTGGTCTCTGCCGCGCTGGATCTGCCCTTTGCCCGCGTTCTGGATCTGGGCACCGGCAGCGGGGCCATCCTGCTCAGCCTGCTGGCCGAACGCCCTGCGGCACGGGGGCTCGGCGTGGATCTGTCACCCGCGGCCCTGGCGGTCGCACAGGACAACGCGATGCGGCTGGGTGTGGCAGATCGCGCCCGGCTTCTGATCTCGGACTGGTTCGCCGCAGTCACCGGCCAGTTCGATCTGATCGTGTCGAACCCGCCCTATATCGCGGCCGATGAAATGCCCGGCCTTTCCCCCGAAGTCCGCGACTGGGAGCCGCATCTGGCCCTGACACCGGGCGGCGACGGGCTTGCGGCCTATCGCCGCATCGCGGCCGATGCCATGGCGCATCTGCAGCCGGGTGGGCGCCTGATGGTCGAAATCGGCGCCCGGCAAGGCCCCGATGTTGCCAGGCTGTTCACGGCTTCCGGCTTTGCCTCCGTGCGGATTCTGCCTGATTTTGATGGCCGGGACCGGGTCGTGGCGGCAATCCGCCGGGGCTGAGCGGCCCTTGCGCATCATTCGCGCAGGAATCTGACGTTTCAGGCCCGGATCGCGCAAAATACACTTGTCAGAGCCAGCCTCGCACGGTTACACCCCCAACAGCAGCCGGGCGAATTTATCGCTCCTGCGGTCAAGCCGAACAGCATGACGATGTGCCCAAGCCGGTAACTTGAAACCCGCATGGCGCGCCAGGCACCCGGTCAAAGCCAGTCTTTCTGGATCAAAGGACAAGATGAGATCCTCTAAATCCCGCTCGCGTTCGAAATCGAACCGCCCGCGCACCATAGGCAACGTCGTCAACCGCGTCTTCGACAGCTCCGGCCCCGAAGGCAAGGTGCGTGGCACGCCTCAGCAGATCATCGAGAAGTATCTGATCCTTGCGCGTGATGCGCAGCTCTCGAACGATCGCGTGGCGGCAGAGAATTTTCTGCAGCACGCAGAACATTACACCCGGCTTCTGGGCGAGGCGCAGCGCGAGCTTGCGGCCGAACAGGAAACCCGTCAGCAAGGCTTTCAGCAGAACGGCACGCCCAACGGCAACCAGTTCCGCGAACGCGGTGATCGTCAGGATCAGCGCCCGTCCGAACAGCGTGACGAACGCTATCCCGGTGCCGGCGATCAGCCCGACATTGCCGAACCGCTGACGTTCATGGCGGCGGATGAGGAAAGCTCGCTGGTCGAAACCCCTGAAATGAAACCCGTGCGGGCCGAAACCGCGCGGTCAGATCAGGGCCGTTCCGATCAGGGCCGGTCAGATCAGGGCAGGGCCGAGGGTGAAAACCGCCCCCGCAATGACCGGCGAGAGTTCCGCCGCGATCGCAACGAACGCCGCCCCCCGCGGGCCGATCAGGCCGAAGCGCCGCGTAGCGATGCGCCGAAACCTGCAGCCCAGCCTCAGGCCGAACCCGCGCCGCAGCCGGTTGCCGTCCAGGCACCGGCCCCGGCACCGGCAGCACCTTCGGCCCCGGTCGAACAGGCTCCCGATGCGGCTCAGGCGTCCAAACCGCGCAAGCCCGCCGCCCCGCGCAAACCGCGTGCCGAAAAACCGGCTGAACCCGGCGCTGATGTGGCGGTGGAAAAACCGGCTGCCAAGCCCCGGTCCGAACGCAGCCGCGCGCCCAAGGCTGCGGCAGGCACCGACAAGGCCGAAGCGGCTGAATAAATTCCGTCACCAGGATGGATCTGAATATAGAAACGGGGCCGCAAGGCCCCGTTTTTCATTTCGCCACTTCGCGCGCGAGGGCGCAGAACTGTTCCAGCGAGATTTCCTCGGCCCGCGCCGTGGGCGGGATACCCGCCGCCTCCAGCTGTGCCTCGATCTGCGGCCCCATGCCTTTCAGCGATGATCGCAGCATCTTGCGCCGCTGATTGAAGGCCATGGCCGTGATCCGCCCCAACACCTTCTCGTCTGCCGGATAGCGCGGGCCGGGCAGGCGGGTCAGATGCACCACCGCCGAATGAACCTTGGGCGCAGGCGTAAAGGCCTCGGGCGGCAGATGCAGCACGATCTTCGCATCGCAGCGCCACTGCACCAGCAAGGCCAGCCGCCCATAATGATCGCCCCGCGGGCGGGCCACGATGCGTTCGGCCACTTCCTTCTGAAACATCAGCGTCAGGCTGTCCCAGAACGGCGGCCAGTTCGCCGGGGTCAACCAGCGGATCAGCAGCTCCGTCCCCACGTTATAGGGCAGGTTCGCCACCACCCGCACCGGCGGCGTCAGATGCGCCAGCACATCCACCTCCAGCGCATCGCCGTTGATGACATCCAGCCGCCCCGGATAGGCCGCCTGAATCTCGGCCAGCGCAGGCAGGCAGCGCGGGTCTTTTTCCACCGCCAGCACGCGCCGCGCCCCTTCGGCCAGCAGGCCGCGGGTCAAGCCACCGGGGCCGGGCCCCACTTCCAGCACATCACAGCCCGAAAGATCCCCCGCCAGCCGCGCGATTTTCGCGGTCAGGTTCAGATCCAGCAGGAAGTTCTGCCCCAATTGCTTCTTCGCCACCAGATCATGCGCAAGGATCACCTCGCGCAAAGGGGGCAAACCGTCGATGGTGGCCATGCGCCCCGTCTCCTGCTTCCTCTTGGTCCAAATACCCCACGGGGGTGCGGGGGTGTGAAACCCCCGCGGGCCGCAGATCACGCCTTGCGCGCGGTCGCCATCTTCTGCGCCATGCGCAGCGCCGCCACAAGGCTTCCCGGTTCGGCAATCCCCTTGCCCGCAATATCCAGCGCCGTGCCATGATCCGGAGAGCTGCGCACGAAGGGCAGGCCCAGCGTCACATTCACGCCGCCATCGAAATCAATCGTCTTGATCGGGATCAGCGCCTGATCGTGATACATGCAGATCGCCACATCATAGGTCGCCCGGGCGCGCGAGTGAAACATGGTATCGGCGGGCAGCGGGCCGCGAATGGCCATACCTTCCTCTGACAGACGCTGGATCAATGGCCGAATAAAGCGCAGCTCTTCCTGCCCCATGGCGCCGTCTTCGCCGGCATGGGGGTTCAGCCCTGCCACGGCGATACGGGGGCGCGGCAGCCCGAAGTCGCGCCGCAGCCCGGCTTCGGTGATGCGGATCACCTCTTCCAGCAGGGCGGGCGTCAATTGCCGCGGCACCTCGGCGATGGGAATATGGATGGTGGCAGGCACCACCCGCAGATCCGGGCTGGCCAGCATCATCACCACGCGGTCGACCCCGGCCAGAAAGGCCAGATATTCGGTATGGCCGGGATGCTTGAACCCCGCACCATCCTGCAGCGCCTTCTTGTGGATCGGCGCGGTGCAGATCGCACTCGCCTTTCCCTCCTGCACCAGACGCACGCAGCGGGCGATCACCTCGACGACACCACGGGCATTGGCATAGGTGATATGGCCAGAGGTCGCAGGCTGGGCAAAGGGATGCGGCAGAACCGGCAGCAGATCACCCGGCACATCTGCCGCCTCTGCGGGGGTTGTGATGATCCGGTGGCCGCTGCCCGGCGGCAGATGGCGCGGATCGCCCATCCAGAAGAACGGGATTTCATTGCGCAGGATCTGCCGTGCCTTCACGACGATTTCGGGGCCGATCCCTGCCGGTTCGCCACAGGTCAAAGCGATGGGGGCCAGCATGGCTTATGGCTCGCGGATAATGGCATCGGCGCGCAGGGTCGCCAGATAAAGGGCGCTCTGCGCCTCCAGTTTGCGGTTCAGAATGGTGGCGCGCACCGCATTGCGATCAACCGGCTCTTCCTTGATCGGGCGGCGGGCACAAAGCACCAGCAGTTCATTGCTGGTGCCCAATCTGCGGATGGCGGTTTCGCCCAGATCCAGCCGCGCAAGCTCGATCCCGATGGCGGTGGGCACCGTGGCCATGCTGGCGGTTTCGATCACATACTGGCCCTCTGGCAGGTCAGGCGCCAGACCGTAAATGTCCTTGCAGCTTTCGGCCGCCGTGCGGATGCGCGCCAGCTCTGCCTCGCCCTCCGGGGTCGCGGGCAGGCGCAGACGGCCATATTCCACCTCGACCCCAGCTGTGGACACCCGGGTTTCTGCAATACCGCGCAGCCGGAACAGGGCCACCGCCCCGTTCAGCGGCAGGGGCGGCGAAATCTGGCCGGGCTGCAGCCCTTCGATGGTGGCGCGCAACTGCTGCGGCATATTGGCCGCCGGGATCGGCGGCAGGCGCCCTTGCTCTTCCCGCGTGGGCGAGGCGGAATATTGCGCCACGGCGGCGGCANNCTGTTGGTGCTCGCGCCGAATTTCGCCCGCACGATTTCACGCCAGATCACGCCGGCCGATACGAAATCGCGATAGGTTTCCGGCGCGATCCCGGCCGCGCCGATCCGCGCCACGAATTCTTCGGCCGTCACATTCGCCCGCCCGGCGAATTCATCCATCGCGGCTTTCAGATCTTTTTCTTCCAGCTTGGCGCCAAGCCGCTTGGCCTCCTGCTGGCGCAGCCGGTCTTCGATCAGACCCTCCAGCGCCAGTTTTTCCAGATCGCCGCCCGCGCCCAGCAATTTCAGGAATTCGGCACGCTGCGCGATTTCGAAATTGGGGATGGCACGATCATTGATCACGATGCGCGGGGCGAACAGGTTCTGCTGTGCAGGGGCAGGACCAGCCGCCGAAAGGGCCAGAAGGCTTGCGGTCAGAAGGGGCAGAAGGCGGATCATCAGGCAGTCTCTTCCTTTTGGCCTCGGGTCATGATGCGTCTCGATCCCTGCGGCCTCACCCGCGGCACTGGCGGGCGGGACCGGCCTTGGCAGAGCCGCCAAAGCCGAGAAGATCGACCGAAAGGCCGAAATCAGTCGTCGGGTCCACACTAGTCGAGGATGTAAAGCGGCGCGAGAGGGAAAGATCGACAAGAAGGCACTCATTCCGGAACTGCATACCGATGCCGGCACGGGTCGCCCGGTCGGCCTCGAAATCATATCGGGCCGAAACCTTGCCGGTCCAGTTTTCCGTCAGCCCATACCGGCCATCCAGATAAAGCTCTTGCGTGTCGGTCGTGCGGTCTTCGGCGGCATCGGCCTGCAGCCAGACATAGGATGTGCTCAGACCATAGCGTTCGCGCGCCAGATCCATGCGGAATTCGGCCTTTGTCAGCTCCATCCCGGTGTCGATCAGCATCCGGTTGGTCAGGGTCAGCCCGCCCGGCACGATCAGCTGCGTCGTGGCCAGCCAGTCGGAATTCTGCCCCGAAAGGCCCGATGCCGTGCTGAACTGCCCGGCATCCTCCAGCCGGTAGATGCGCCCCACAGCCGTCGCCAGGCTCCAGCCGCTGGGGGCATAGCGGGTCCAGGCCAGACCAAGGTTGACGCGCGTGCCTTCCTCGCGTTCGTCGGACCCGGAAAACCGGCCGAGCGAGAACAGGTTGCCCTCATCAAATTCCACCAGCGTGCTGTCCTCGTTCGGCACGTCGCCATCGCCGGTCGAGGTAAAGACGATCTGCGCCACAGGTTCGACGACATGTGCCGCGCCATCCGCCGTGGCGCCAGACCATGGCCAGCGCAATTCGACAGCCCCGGCCCCCTGCAGGCGGGTCGTGGTGCCGCCGAAACTTGCATCCTCACGGATGGAATAGACATCCGCCGTCAGCTCGCCCAGCGCCGCCGCCAGCATCCCCGGCCCGAAGATCCAGTTGCGCCGCCAGTCCAGCCGGACAGAGGTGCGCGCCAGATCGCGGCCATCGGCAATATCGTCGCCATCCACATCGGTGTCGTAATCCAGCGATGCGCTGCGGTAATGCGCATGGTGCTGAAACCGGAACCCGGCCTCGCCCCCCAGTGGCCCCCCGGAAAAGCGGCGATGCCAGGTGAAATCGCCGATGATGGTCGGCAGCGTCGCATTGCTTTCCAGCTGGCCGCCCGTATCGCGGATCGAATGAACATTGACCAGCCGACCCGAGATGTATTCGTTGCGCCGGGTGCGGCTGATCTCTGCCCGGCTGTACAGGCGGTCATCATCCGACAGGCCGTAATCCAGCAGATAGGCCGGATCGCTGACAGCCTCGGCCGAGAAGGTCAGCCGAAAATCCTGCGGCAGGGCGAAATCGCCCTCGGCGGTCAGCCGCCCGCGCAGCTCTCCGGGCAGGATTTCATCGCGCGAGGCGCTGGCGCCGAACTGCAGCATCCCGCTGCGGAACGCCTGCCGGTAACGGGTTTCCACCGTGCGGCCGCCCTTGGTGGTCAGATAGGGTGTGATCGTCAGATCACGGCTTTCCCCCAGCGGCAGAAAATAGGGCGTCTTCAGCCCGCTGCCCAAGGCACTGGTGGTGCGCAGATCGGGCGGCAGAAAGCCTGCGGCCCGATCCAGCGAAGGGTCGGGCATCCGCAGCTGTGGCACATAGAACACCGGCACGCCACCAAAGCGCAGTTGCGCGCCTTCAAAATACAGCTGCCGTTCCTGCTGGTCATGCAGCACCCGCCGCGCCCGGATTTCCCACAGCGGGGTCGGATCGGTGGCGCAGATCGTGCAGGAAGAGGCCACCGTATCGGTCAGCTGGGTATAGCGCCCGCCCGCCCGGTACAGCTGCTGTGCGGCGATCTGCATCTGGCGGTTCAGCACCATCCGGGCCGCCCGCATCACACCATCGCGCAGATCGGCCGTAAGCTGTGCAGCCTCGGCCTGCAGGATATTGCCATTGGCATCGGTCAGGGTGATCGGGCCTTCGATGGCCAGCGCATCGGCGGCACGGTCATAGGTGATGCGCGCCGCGCGCAGCACCTGCCCGCGATAGCGCACCTCAACGCCGCCCTCGGCAATCAGCAGGCTGTCACCGCTGACAGATACACGGTCCGCGAGCAATGATGCCGCATCCTGTGCCACGGCGGCAAAGGGCAGGGCAGAAATCAAAAGGGCAGCCAGAAGGCGGCGCAGGCGCATCAGCCATCCTCCACATGCAGCAAAAGCCCGATGGCCAGCAGCGTGGCGGCCAGGGGCGGGGCCCAGGCTGCCATGATGACCGGGATCTGGCCATTTTCACCCAGAACCTGCGCGAAATTGCGCAAGAAGAAGATGGCAAAGCCACCCAGAATGGCAAACAGCACCATCATGCCGGTCCGCCCGGACCGCACATGCCGCATGGTGAACCCACCGGCCACCAGCACCATCGCCGTCAGCAGCAAGGGCAGGGCCAGCTGCATCTGCAGCCAGACCTGATGATTGCGCGCCGAAAACCCTGCGCGCTCCAGCCCCTTGATATAGCGGGGCAGTTCCCAGACCGGAATGGCCGACGGGCTGCCGAAACTGTCGCGGATCGCAGCGCGGGTCAGATCCGAGGGCAGGCTTGCAACGGCTTCGGCCTGTGCCGCGGCCTCGGGGTTGACGCTGTCCAGACGCCAGCGTTTCGCCCCCGTCAGCTCCCATGCGCCGGGGATCAGGCGGGCGGTTTCGGCGGCAATCCGTTCACGCGGAAGGCCGGTTTCGCTGAACGACAGAAAGGTGGCATCGAACAGTTCGGTGCCATCTGCATTGGCACGCGCGGCATGGATCACGGTCTGCGATCCATCCCCCCCCTGGCGCAGCCAAAGCCCCTCATTCGACACCGACAACACCCTTTCGCGCCCCTTGGCATAGCTTGCGTAAAGTGCGTCATATTCCTTGCTGGTGGCCGCGACCAGAGGATTGAACACCGCAACCGCCAAAGCCCCGATCAGCACCGAAACTGACACCGGCGCCAGCAGGAAGCGCAGGCCAGACCGGCCCGCCGCCCGCACCACCACCAGTTCAGAAGATCGGGCCAGCGCCACGAACAGCGCGATGGCGGCCAGAATCATGATCAGCGGCAGCACCCGGAACAGGCTTTCCGGCACGTTCAGCAGCGACAGCACAGCCGCCTGCGACAGCCCGATATCCTGCCCGGAAAACCGGCGCAGCTGCTCCAGCATGTCGATCAGCATCATGATGCCGAAAAAGGCAAAGAAGATGCGCAGGAACATCCACAGAAAGCGCCGCGCAATATAGAAGGACAGGGTCATGCCACGCCCTCGGCCCGGCGGCGCAGGCGCTTTGGCCGCTGCGACAGCCACAGGATCACGAACGAAATGGCCAGCCCTGCCAGCGGGGCGGCATAGACCAGGGGCCAGGCCCTGTCACTGCGCAGCGATGCGCCGCTGGCCCCGGTGTTGATCAGCTGCACCAGGATGATCAGCAGCACCGCAAATCCGATCTGGCGCCACAGGCCAAAGCGCGAAAAACTGCCCAGCAGCAGCGCCGAAAAGCCGATCAGCGCCGCCGCGGTTCCCAGAAACGGCATGGCGATCCGGCTATGCGCCTCGGACAGAAAGGTGGCGCGGCTTTTGCCGGTTTCGGCCAGAACCGCCGGATCGGCCCGGAACAGGGCCGCGGTGGAAAGCTCGTCCACCGTGCGCTTGGGCAGCGCCGCCCCATCCAGCAGCCCGCCCAGATCATAGGTAAAATCGGCAAACCGGGTGACGGAAAGGCGCTGCGCCGCATCCACCGTCTGCACCATGCCATCGAACATGATCAGCACCGGCCCCGCATCGCCCCGCGCCAGCAAAGCGCGCGAGGCGGTATAGGTGCGGCGCTGATCCGGGGCGCGATCATCGGCCAGGAACAGGTCGCGCAACTCGCCCTGTTCGGTAATGTCATGGATGAACAGGGTGATTCCCTCGGCAGGGTGCATGAATTCGCCATCCGACATATAGCGCGAGGTCACGTTTTCCGCGATTTCGGCGCTGCGGCTGGCCAGCGCGGCGCGGCTGGCCGGCACCAGAACATTCATCAGGATCATCATCATCAAGGCGACGCAAAGCCCGAAATACAGCACCGGCCGCGCCAGCCGGAAGGATGAAAACCCGGTGGCCTGCATCACCACCAGCTCGCTGTCGGCCATCAGCCGGTTGATGCCATAGACCGTGGCGGCAAAGGCCGAAATCGGCAGCACCAGGCGGATCACATTCGGCAGCGTCAGCAGCGAAAATTCCAGAAACACCAGCGCCGACTGGCCATCCCCGATCAGCTGATCGAACAGGCCAACCGCCCGGTTCACCCAGTAGATTGCCACCAGCACCAGCGAAAAGAAGCCGAACAGCCCCAGAAGGTGCGACNNCCAAATCTGGACACCGGCGTTCATTCCCTTTCAAGCTGGCCCCTCCAGGCCGAACGGGGGCGACGCTAGCCGAAATTCCTGGCGGGGAAAACTGCTATCTGGTCAATACCCGGCGCAGCCGCTAGCCTCCCGGCAAAGCCCCGCCCGCGCGGCGCCACAGAATACGGAGTTCCCCATGTCGCATCCCGTTCCGATCCGTTTCCTGCCCGTCGATCCCGAAGCGCTGGCCGGCGCCCCCGGCCGTATTGCCGTGGTGGTGGATGAGGCAGGCAAGCTGGGCGGCGCCGGCCGCAGGCTGGACCGGCTGATGAAGGGCGCGCTGGCGCGGTTTCTGGCATCCGAGGCCTTCACCGCGCTGAAATCGGGCGAGTCGGCCGAGATCGGCTGGCCGGTCGGTCTGGCTGCGGAAAGCGTTCAGGTGGTCAAGCTCGACCGCAAGGCCGATGCCACGGCCGCGCGCAAGGCCGGCGGCACCGTGGGCCGGTCTCTGGCCCGGGCGGGCACGCTGGTTCTGGCAGAAACGCAGCGCAATGCCGCCGATCTGTCTTTTGGCCTTGCGCTACGGGCCTATGATTTCACACCGCACAAGACGGGCGAGGCCAAGACGCCCGGCCCGGTCTCGCTGATGGTGACAGACCCCGAGGCCGTGGCGGCCGAGGCCGGGCCGATGGCGGCTCTGGCCGAAGGCGTGTTCTTCGCCCGCGATCTGGTGAACGAGCCTGCGAACGTGCTGACCACCTATGATTTCGCCGCGCGTCTGGCCGCCATGCAGGAACTGGGGCTGGAGGTCGAGATCATCGAGGAAGAGGATCTTGAAAAGCTGGGGATGCGCACGCTGCTGGCCGTAGGCATGGGCTCTGAATCCCCGTCCAAGGTGGTGGTGATGCAGTGGATGGGCGGCGGGGACGCGCCGCCGCTGGCGCTGATCGGCAAGGGGGTCGTCTTCGATACCGGCGGGGTTTCCATCAAGCCTGCGGGCGGCATGGAAGAGATGACCATGGACATGGGCGGCGCAGGCACCGTGGCCGGCGTGATGCGCACCCTGGCACTGCGCAAGGCCAAGGCCAATGTGGTGGGCATCGTGGGCCTTGTGGAAAACATGCCCGATGGCCGCGCGCAACGCCCCGGCGATGTGGTGAAATCCATGAAGGGCGACACGATCGAGGTCATCAACACCGATGCCGAGGGGCGTTTGGTGCTGGCCGATGTGATGTGGTATGCGCAGGAACGGTTCAAGCCCTGCGGCATGATCGACCTGGCCACCCTGACCGGCGCGATCATTATCGCACTGGGCCATGAAAACACCGGGGTGTTTTCCAACAATGATGCCTTCTGCGAGGGCTTCCTGAAAGCCGCCCGGGCCGAGGGCGAGGGCGCCTGGCGGATGCCGATGGGCGAGGCCTATGATGCCAAGCTAAAATCCCGCATCGCCGACATGATGAATGTGGGGGGCCGGGATGGTGGCAGCATCACCGCCGCGCAGTTCCTGCAACGCTTCGTCAAGCCCGAAACGCCTTGGATCCACCTGGATATCGCAGGCACCGCGCTGCTGAAATCCGATACCGCGCTGGCCCCCAAAGGCGCGACGGGCTGGGGCGTCATGGCGCTGAACCGGCTGATCAAGGACCGATACGAGCGCTGATGGCTCTGGTCCTGTTCTATCACGTCACCCGCTCCACCGTGCCGGATACGGTGGAGCTTTTGCTGAACCGTGCCTTGGGGCAGGGCTGGCGGGTCATGCTGCGCAGCCCCGATCCGGCCCGGATCGAATGGTATGACCAGAAGCTGTGGCTGGGGCCGGAAGACGGCTTTCTGCCGCATGGCATCGAAGGCGGCCCGCATGATGCGGATCAGCCGGTGCTCATCGGCGCCGGCCCCATCGGCAATGCCGCACGGGCGCTGATGCTGCTGGATGGCGCCGAACCCCTGCCGGGCGAGGCACAGGCGCTGGATCGCGTCTGGCTGCTGTTCGATGGCAATGACGAAGCGGCGGTGAATATCGCGCGCGGACAGTGGAAGCGGATCACCGCCGAAGGGCTTCACGCGCAATACTGGTCGGAAGAGACAGGGCGCTGGCAGATGAAAACCGAAAAGGTGCCCGGGGCTTAACGGCGGCAAAACCACCTAGCGCGTCAGGATCAGCCGCCCGTCTTCGATTTCGATCCGCCAGTGGCGCAGATAATCAAGGCCAAGAAGCGATCCGTTCATTTCGCCTTCGGTGACAAAGGCCGTCATGCCCCCATCCTCGAACTCGCCCAATTGCAGGCTGTCCAGCCGCACGCGGGCCGTGCGCACCGTGCCATTGGCGGTATTCGCGCTGCCGATGAAGGCAAGCCCTTCCGGGTCGATCCCCACGGCACGGGCATCATCGCGGCTCATGACGATGTTCGAGGCGCCGGTATCCACCATGAATGCCAGCGGGCGGCCGTTCACCTGCAAGGTCAGGTAATAATGCCCGTCGCCCGCGCGCGGCACCTCGATCCGGTTGGCTGTCACCATCTGCGCGCCACCCGACTGGCGGGCAATATCCGTCCACAGCCCATAGCCCGCAGCCACACCGATGAAGATCAGCCCCCATGCCAGAAGCGCCCTCAGGGCGGCCCCCATCCGGCCCCGATATTCCACGATCAGCCAGCCCGCGAGGGCGGCAAGAATAAGGCCGATATAGATAATCCGGCTGATCTGTTCGCTTTCCATCCCCCGAAGTTAGGTGTTGCAACAGCCTGCCGCAAGATGGGCAAAACGTCAGATCAAGCCGGTGCCCTTCACCCCGTCGATCACGAATTGCACGGAAAGTGCGGCCAGCAACATGCCCAGCAAGCGGGTAATCACGATGGTGCCGGTGCGGCCCAGCGCGCGTTCGATGGGCGGCGAGGCCAGCAGGAACAGATAGGTCGTCAGCAGCATCGCCAGCATCAGGCCGACAACCACGCCCGTTCCCGCCCAGGTGCTGCCTGTCTGGCCCACCAGAAGGATCATGGTCGCAATGGCGCCAGGCCCCGCAATCAACGGCGTGGCCAGCGGAAATACCGATGGGTCATGATCCGGTTCGGCCTGCTGGCCCTCGCGGCGCTGGGTGCGGCGTTCGAACAGCATGTCCAGCGCGGTCAGAAACAGCAGCAAGCCCCCGGCAATGCGGAAGGCCGACATCGAAATTCCCACGAAACCCAGGATCGCCTCACCCGCAATGGCGAACAGCGTCAGCAAAACTGCGGCAATGGTGCAGGCGCGCAGCGCCATGGCACGGCGTTGCTCCACGCTCATGCCGCGGGTCAGTGCGATGAACATCGGCACCAGACCCGGTGGGTCGATCACCACGAACAGGGTGGCAAAGGCCGTTATCAGAAATCCGGTCTCGATCATGCGGCATCCCTGTTGCGCTGTGCCTATCGTGGCGCGGAACCGGAAATGGCGCAATGCAAAAGGCACCCGAAGCCGACTTCGGGTGCCTTTGTCAGATCTTCGTGCCGATCAGTTGGCGGCTTTGGCCTGCAGCTTGGCCGTGCCAAAGCTGAGGAAGCGGCCTTCGTCAGCGATGAAGGTCTTTTCGGCAAACGGCGCTTCGTGCGAACCGAAGGGCATCTGCGCCCGCAGGGTCCAGCTGGCCGGCACGCCGAATTCGGCCGCAACCGCCGCGTCGATCACCGGGTTATAGTGCTGCAGGCTGGCACCCAGGCCGGCATCGGCCAGCGCATTCCAGACCGAGATCTGCGCCATGCCGGCCGAATGTTCCGAAAAGATCGGGAAGTTATCGGCATAAAGCGGGAAGTTTTCCTGCAGGCCCTTCACGGTATCCTGATCTTCATAGAACAGCACGGTCCCGGCCCCTGCGGCGAAAGCCTGCATCTTGGCTTCGGTCGGGGCAAAGCTGTCGGCCGGAACGATGGCGCGCAGCGCATCAGAGGTGATCTGCCACAGCTTTTCGCTGGCTTCCCCGAACAGGATCACGGCGCGCGAAGATTGCGAATTGAACGACGAGGGCGAGAGGCGGATCGCTTCCTTGATCAATGCCTCGATCGCAGCCTGCGACTGCGGCAGGGTCTTGCCCAGCGCATATTGGGTGCGGCGTTTCTTCAGCGTGAGAAGGGTGGTGTTGGTCATGGTTGTCTCTGTCGGTTATGCAGTTGCAGCACCAAATGTGATGCTGCAACGCCGCAGGTTCAACCGCACAAAGCTGTGCGCAATCGCAGGTTTGGCGTTCACCCCTGCACCTTGACGCAGCTTTGCGCCTAACGCGCTTCGGCCAGATCCAGCTTTTCCTGGGCCGCAACCCAAAGCGCTTCTGCCCGGTCCAGACCGTCCATCAGCTCGCCATATTTCTTGTTCCAGGTCTCCAGCTCGCCCTTGCGGCCGTCTTCGTACAATGCGGGATCCGCCAGCTTCTTGGCCAGCTTGTCGCGCATGTCGTTCAGCTTGGTCAGCCGGTCTTCGCATTTGCGCAGCTCGGCCTTCAGGGCAGAGATTTCATCCCGGCTGGGTTTCTTGACCTTTTCAACGGGTTTCGCCGCGGTCTTCGCAGGTTCGGCCCCGGCCAGAAGTTCTGCCCGATAGCTTTCCAGATCCTTTTCATAGGGCGTGACCGCGCCCCCCTTCACCAGCCACAGCCGGTCGGCCACCAGGCTCAGAAGGTGCATGTCATGGCTGACCAGGATCACGGCCCCGGAATATTCGGTCAGCGCCTCAACCAGCGCCTCGCGGCTTTCGATATCCAGGTGGTTGGTCGGTTCGTCGAGGATCAGCAGATGCGGCGCGTCGATCGTGGCCAGCAGCAGCGACAACCGGGCCTTCTGCCCGCCAGACAGCCGCTTCACCTCGGTTTCCGCCTGATCCGCCATCAGGCCAAACCCCGCCAGACGGGCGCGCAGCCGGGGCTGGCCCTCTTCGGGGCGCATCCGCTGCACATGCTGCAGCGGCGTTTCATCCAGATACAGCTCTTCAACCTGATGCTGGGCAAAGAACCCGATGCGCAGCTTGCCATGCCGGGTGAACGTGCCACCCTCTGCGTCAAGTTTGCCCGCCAACAGCTTGGAAAGCGTAGATTTTCCTTCACCATTGCGGCCCAGAAGCGCAATGCGGTCATCCTGATCAATCCGCAGGGTCAGCCGTTTCAGCACCGGGGGGCCGCCATAGCCCACCGACACGCCATCCAGATTGAGGATCGGCGGCGAAAGCTCTTCGGGCGCGGGGAAGGTGAAGACCATCTTGCGCGCCTCTTCCGGCGCGGTGATCGGCGTCAGCTTTTCCAGCATCTTCACGCGCGATTGCGCCTGCACGGCCTTGCTGGCCTTGGCCTTGAAGCGGTCCACGAAGCTTTGCAGATGGGCGCGGCGCGCCTCCACCTTCTTGGATTCGGCGGCCTGCACGTCGCGACGCTCGGCCATCTGCCGGGCAAACTGATCATAGCCGCCCTGCCAATAGGTCAGCTTGCGGCTGTCCAGATGCAGGATGCCCTGCACGGCCCGGTTCAGCAGGCCACGGTCATGGCTGATGATCAGCACGGTATGCGGATATTTCTGCAGATAGCTTTCCAGCCACAACGCGCCTTCCAGATCCAGATAGTTGGTCGGTTCGTCCAGCAGCAGGTAATCGGGCTGCGCGAACAGCACGCCCGCCAGCGCGACACGCATCCGCCAGCCACCCGAGAAATCGGAACAGGGGCGCAGCTGCGCCTCGGCATCGAAGCCCAGCCCGCGCAGGATGGCACTGGCCCGGCCCTCGGCGCTCCAGGCGTCGATATCGGCCAGACGGGTCTGGATTTCGCCAATGCGATGCGCATCGGTGGCGGTTTCGGCCTCGGCCATCAGCGCGCTGCGCTCGGTATCGGCGGCCAGCACCGTGTCGATCAGCGAGGTGGAAGACGAGGGCACCTCCTGCGATACGCCGCCGATGCGGGCCCGGGCAGGGATGCTGATATCGCCGCCCTCCAGCGCCAGTTC
>DOMY01000238.1 GCA_003509785.1 Gemmobacter sp. | reverse complement strand
CAGAACTGCTGGATGAGGAGTTGCAGTGACACCTGACTGGATTGCGGTCGACTGGGGTACGACATCGCTTCGCGTCTGGGCCATGGCCGATGCCCAGCCCTTGGCCGCGCGGCAATCGGCGGATGGTATGGGCAAGCTGTCGCCTGCAGATTTCGAGCCTGCGCTGCTGCAGTTGATCGCAGACTGGCTTGGTGATCGGCCGATGCCGGTTATTGCTTGTNNGGCCTACAGGCAGGTGCCCTGCACGCCGCTGGGGCATCCGCTGCGGCAGGTGCGCGCCAATGATCCGCGCCTGCAGCTGCAGATCATCCCCGGCCTGTCGCAGGCGGGGCCCGCCGATGTGATGCGGGGCGAAGAAACCCAGATCGCGGGCTATCTGGCCCTGAATCCGGGGTTTGACGGGGTGATCTGCCTGCCCGGCACCCATGCGAAATGGGCCGAAATTCATGCAGGCCGCGTTCTGCGGTTCCACACCTGCATGACAGGCGAAATCTTCGCGCTGCTGGCCGATCAGTCCGTTCTGCGCCACAGTCTGTGCGCAGGCTGGGCTGACGCGGCCTTTACCGCCGCTATACAAGAGATCTTGCCTGCGCCGGAAAACCTGCCCAAGCTGCTGTTTTCGTTACGGGCGGCGGCCTTGCTGCAGGATCTGCCGGGGGCAGAGGCGCGGGCGCGGCTGTCGGGGCTGATGATCGGTGCAGAGCTTGCGGCGATGCGGCCGATCTGGCAGGGACGCCAGATTGCCCTGATCGGCGCCGGGGCGCTGGCCGGGCATTACGCAACCGCGCTTGGCCTTGCCGGAACGACGGCGCAGCTGACCGATGGCACCGAAATCACCCTCGCCGGGCTGACCGCCGCCCGCAGGCTTCTGAAGGAAACCGCCGCATGACCTCCCGCCCGATCATCGCCATCCTGCGCGGCATCACCCCGCCCGAGGCCGAAGCCGTGGCCGCCGCGCTGATGGATGCAGGCATCGACAAGATCGAAGTGCCGCTGAACTCGCCCGATCCGCTGGACAGCATCGGGCGCATGGCGGCGGCTTTTGGCAAACATGCGCTGATCGGCGCGGGCACGGTGCTGAGCGTGGCGGATGTGGCGGCGGTGGGCGCTGTGGGCGGGCGGCTGATCGTGTCGCCCGATTGCAACCCCGAGGTGATCCGCGCCGCCAAGGCTGCCGGGATGCAGTCTTATCCCGGCGTGTTCACGGCAACCGAATGTTTCGCCGCGATCCGCGCCGGGGCGGACGGGCTGAAAATCTTCCCCGCCTCTGTCATGGGGCCAGAGGGGATCAAGGCGCTGCGCGCGGTGCTGCCGCCGCAAATGCCGGTCTATGCCGTGGGTGGTGCCGATGCGGCAAATCTGGGTCTTTGGCTGCAGGCCGGGGCAACCGGCTTTGGCATCGGCACGGCGCTGTACCGCCCGGGCGAGCCGCCGGAAACCGTGGCACAGAAGGCCCGTGCCCTGGTGGCGGCCTATGACGCGGCCGTGAAATAATCCATATATAACAATGGCCTGAACCGGGCCACTGCCCTGCCTTCCCCGCATCAGGCGCGCCCTGATGCGGGGCAAACCGGCACGATACGCAACCTGCAGCAGATTTCCCTTGCGGAACCCGCAAGCAGGCTTTATCCCGTTTCCATTCCGTTGGGGTGCCCGTGAGGGCTGAGAGGTGAAAGCCAACCCATCGAACCTGATCCGGTTAATACCGGCGGAGGGAACGGATAAAAAGGGTGGGCGCGCCCTTATTCTCCTTTCATTTCGCTGGCTTGCACAAGGCGAACTGAAAGATGGACGCATATCGCAGCCCCCCCTGCCCCATAGCCCTGACCATTGCAGGCTCTGATTCCGGCGGCGGTGCGGGAATTCAGGCCGATCTGAAAACCTTCTCGGCGCTGGGGGTCTATGGCACCTCGGCCCTGACGGCGATCACCGCGCAGAACACCTGTGGCGTGCGGGCCGTGGCGGGCATTGCGCCGGCCATGGTCACCGCACAGATCGCCGCCGTGCTGGAGGATCTGCCGCCCCGCGCGGTCAAGATCGGGATGCTGGCCGATGCGGCGGTGATCGCCGCCGTGGCCGGGGCGCTGGCGGGCTATGCCGGGCCGGTGGTGCTGGATCCGGTGATGGTGGCGAAATCGGGCGATGCGCTGCTGGCCGAGGATGCGGTGGCGGCGCTGGAAAGCAGCCTGCTGTCCCGCGCCACGCTGCTGACGCCGAACCGCCCCGAAGCCGCTCGTCTGCTGGGCCAGCCCGAGGCAACCTCGGAAGAGGATGCTGCCGAACAGGGCCGCGCGCTGCTGCGCCTTGGGCCGCAGGCCGTGCTGATGAAGGGCGGCCATGCGGCGGGGCCGGTCTGCACCGATCTGCTGGTGACGGCGGCGGGGATCACCCGGTTCAGCGCGCCGCGCATCGCCACCCGCAACACCCATGGCACCGGCTGCAGCCTGTCTTCCGCGATTGCCGCCGGGCTGGCGCTTGGCCAGCCGCTGCCCTTGGCGGTGGCGCGGGCGCAGGGCTGGCTGCACCGGGCGATCCTTGCGGCCGACGGGCTGCGCCTTGGCGCGGGCCATGGGCCGGTGCACCATTTTCATGCGCTCTGGCCGGTGGTGTCGGCATGACGGTGCATCACATTCTGGGCGCCGGGGTCATGGGGCTATGCACGGCGGTTGAACTGGCGGGGCGGGGGGCGGCGGTCATGCTGCATGATCCCGCAGGTCTGCCCGGCCCGCATCATTGCAGCTGGTGGGCCGGCGGGATGCTGGCGCCGTTCTGCGAAAGCGAAACCGCAGAGGCGATTGTCGGGACGGAAGGCCGACGCGCTGCAGACTGGTGGCAGACGCAGGGCGCCCTTGTCACCCGGGCCGGAACGCTGGTCGTCGCCCCCGGTCGCGATAGGGCAGAGCTGGACCGTTTCGCCCGCCGCACCCGGGGCCATGTCTGGCTGACCGGGGCCGAGGCAACCGCGCTGGAGCCGCTGCTGGAAGGGCGTTTTCCCCGCGCGTTGTTCTTTGAGGAAGAGGCGCATCTGAACCCGCGTCAGGCGCTGGCGGCGCTGGTGACCCGGGCGCAGGCGCTGGGGGTCGGGTTTACCACCGACCCGGCACCGCCCGGCCCGGTGGTCGATTGCCGCGGTCTGGCGGCCCGCGATCTGCTGCCCGATCTGCGCGGGGTGAAGGGGGAAATGCTGCTGCTGCAGGCGCCCGGCCTGCATCTGTCGCGCCCGGTGCGCTTTCTGCATCCGCGCATCCCGCTGTATATCGTGCCGCGCGGGCCCGGGCTGTTCATGATCGGCGCCACGATGATCGAAAGCGCCGAACGCGGCCGGGCCAGCGTGCGGTCGCTGCTGGAACTGCTGACCGCCGCCTATGCGCTGCATCCCGCCTTTGGCGAGGCCGAGGTGGTGGAAATCGGCCATGATGCCCGCCCCGCATTTCCCGATAACACCCCTGCCCTGCGGCAGCTGCCGGGGCGGCTGTGCCTGAACGGGCTGTATCGCCATGGCTATCTGATGGCGCCCTGGCTGGCCCGCCGCGCGGCGGATCTGCTGACGCCAGACCTTCCGACCACCCACCTTCCGACCGGAGAAACCGCATGACCTTTCGCCTGCTTCTGAACGGTGAAGCCATTGAAACCACAGCCGGAAATCTGGCCGATCTGCTGGCCGAGCGCGGAATGGCCGGGGCGAAATGCGCCACGGCCGTCAACGAGGATTTCGTGCCCGGCGCCCTGCGGGCCGAAACGCCGCTGCGCGCGGGCGACCGGGTGGAAATCGTCACCCCGCAGCAGGGAGGCTGAGATGGCGGCATTCTATGGCATCGACCTGGCCTCGCCCTTCATGCTGGGCACGGCGCTTTACCCCTCGCCCGCAGTGATGGCTTCGGCCTTCCGCGCCTCGGGGGCATCGGTCGCCACGGTATCGGTGCGGCGCGAAAGCGCGGCAGGCGGGGATTTCTGGGCGATCATTCAAGGGCTTGGCGTGCATCTGCTGCCCAATACGGCGGGTTGCCATTCGGTGAAGGAAGCCGTCACCACAGCCCATATGGCGCGCGAGATCTTTGACACGAACTGGATCAAGCTGGAGGTGATCGGCCATGCCGATACGCTGCAACCCGATCCCTTTGGGCTGGTGGAGGCCGCGCGCATCCTGAGCGAGGATGGCTTTCAGGTCTTTCCCTATATGACCGAGGATCTGGTTCTGGCCGACCGCCTGCTGGATGCGGGCTGCGAGGTTCTGATGCCTTGGGGCGCCCCCATCGGCACCGGGCTGGGCCTGCTGAACCCCTATGCGTTGCGCAGCCTGCGCGCACATTTCCCCGATGTGCCGATGGTGATTGATGCGGGCCTTGGCCTGCCGTCGCAGGCGGCACAGGCGATGGAGATGGGCTTTGATGCCGTGCTGCTGAACACCGCTGTGGCCCGCGCGGGCGATCCGGTGGCCATGGCGCAGGCCTTCGCGCGGGCGCTGGAGGCGGGGCAGCTGGCCCGAAGCGCCGACCCGATCGAGCCGCGGGATATGGCGGCACCCTCTACCCCCCTGATTGGAAAGGCCAATCTCGCATGACCCTGCCGCGCTTCTATCCGATCTTCGATGCCGCGCATTGGCTGGAACTGGCTTTGCCTCTGGGCGTGCGGCTGGTGCAGCTGCGGGTGAAGGATCGCAGCCCGGCCGAGACCCGCGCCGAAATCCGCCGGGGCCTTGATCTGGCGCGCGCCCATGGTGCGGCGCTGGTGGTGAATGATTACTGGCAGATTGCCATCGAAGAAGGCGCCGACTGGCTGCATCTGGGGCAGGAAGATCTGGATACTGCCGATCTGCCCGCCATCCGCCGCGCCGGGCTGCGCCTTGGCCTGTCCACCCATGACGATGCGGAACTGGACCGGGCGCTGGCCTGCCAGCCCGATTACATTGCGCTGGGGCCGGTTTACCCCACCATTCTCAAGCAAATGAAATGGCAGCAGCAGGGCCTGCCCCGCGTCACCGAATGGAAAGCGCGGGTCGGCCCGGTGCCCTTGGTCGCCATCGGCGGGCTGAGCGTGGAGCGTGCGCCAGGTGTGCTGGCCGCCGGGGCGGATGTGGTTTCCGCCGTCACCGACATCACGCTGCACCCCGATCCTGCGGCGCGGCTGCGCCAGTGGCTGCAGGTGGCGGCATGAGCCGTTACGCAAGGCAGGCCGCCATTCTGGGCGATGCCGCACAGCCGCTGTTGGCCGCTGCCGGGGTGCTGGTGGTGGGTGCGGGTGGGCTGGCGGCGCCGGTGCTGCAGTATCTGGCGGGCGCCGGTGTGGGCTTTCTGCGGCTGGTCGATCCCGATCGGGTGGAGCTTTCGAACCTGCACCGCCAGACCCTGTTCCGCATGGAGGATCTGGGCCAGCCCAAGGCCATGGTGGCGGCAGCAGCGGTGCGGGCGCTGAACCCCGATGTGGGGGTGGAGCCTGTGCAGCAGGCGCTTGGCCCCGGCAATGCGGAAGCGCTGGCCGAGGGTTGCAGCCTGGTGCTGGATTGTGCCGATAGTTTCGCCGTCAGTTATATCCTGTCGGATCAATGCTTTGACGCTGGTGTGCCGCTGGTTTCGGCCAGTGTCACCGGGCTTGGCGGCTATTGCGGTGCTTTCTGCGGCGCCGTGCCGTCGTTGCGGGCGGTGTTTCCCGATCTGCCGCCGCGTCTGGGCAGCTGTGCCGAAACCGGGGTGGCCGGGCCGGTGGTGGGCATCATCGGCGCGCTGCAGGCCCAGATGGCGCTGGCGCTGCTGACGGGCGATGCCGCACCACTGGGGCGGCTGGTCAGCTTTGATGCCGCGCACTGGCGCTGGGGCGGGTTTTCCTTCGCGCGGGCGCCGGAACCGGCCTTTGCGCCGCGTTTCATCGAAGCTGATACGCTGCGCCCCGATGATCTGATCCTGGATCTGCGGGCGCCGGAAGAAGGCCCCCTGCCCCATCCCGCCGCCCTGCGTATCCCCCCGGGGGCCGAGGCGCAGCATCTGCGCCCCGCCCCGCGCATCGTGCTGGTCTGCCGGTCCGGCCTGCGCGCCTGGGGCGCCGCCGAACGGCTGGCCACGCTGACCGATACCCCCATCACCCTGGTTGCCATGGGCGACCGGACCGCAACACCAGAACAGGTAACCGCATGAAACACCTTGCCTTCCTTCTGCCGCTGATCGCCACCCCCGCTGCGGCGGCGGATCAGATGACCATCCTGCTGGACTGGTTCGTGAACCCCGATCACGGGCCGATCATCGTGGCGCAGCAGCAGGGGTACTTTGCCGCCGAAGGGTTGGAGGTGACGATCCAGCCGCCCGCCGATCCGGCCGATCCGCCCAAGCTCTTGGCCGCCGGGCAGGCGGATCTGGCGGTCAGCTATCAGCCGCAATTGCATCTGCTGGTGGCAGAGGGGATGCCGGTGAAGCGTGTGGGCACGCTGATCGACAATCCGCTGAACTGCCTGCTGGTTCTGGCCGATGGGCCGGTGAAACAGATCGCCGATCTGAAGGGCCGCAAGATCGGCTTTTCGGTGGGCGGTGTGGAAGATGCGGTGTTGGGCAGCATCCTGACGGGCGCGGGCCTTACGCTCGCGGATGTGGAGCTGGTGAATGTGAACTGGTCGCTGTCGCCCGCGCTGATGGCGGGGCAGGTGGATGCGGTGATCGGCGCCTATCGCAATTTTGAACTGAACCAGATGCTGATCGAAGGCCGCCCGGGCCATTGCTTCGCGGTGGAAGAGGTCGGCGTGCCGATCTATGACGAACTGATCTATCTGGCCAATCCCGCCACCATGGATGCCCGGCGCACCGCACGTTTCCTGCGCGGCACGGCCAAGGCGGCGGCCTTCATCGCCGCCGATCCACAGGCCGGTTGGGAAAGTTTTGCCAGCTACGACCCCGAACTGCGCGATGATCTGAACACCCGCGCCTGGGGCGATACCCTGCCGCATTTCGCCGCCGACCCCACGGCGTTCGATGCCGAACGCTATGCCGCCTTCGCCGCGTTCATGGCTGACAGCGGGCTGATCCCGGCCGGGCAGACGGCGGATGATCTGACGGTACAGCTGGAGGCCGCGCAATGACCGCCCGCGCCGCCGACCTGCATCAGGCCCCCGATTATGGCCGCGCCTTTGCCCTGTGGCGCGCCGCCTGCCCGGCGGATTGGGCGCGCTACATGCGGCATCCGTTTGTCGAGGGGCTGCGCGATGGCAGCCTGCCGCAGACGCATTTCCTGCATTATCTGGTGCAGGATTACCTGTATCTGATCCATTATGGTCGCGCCTGGGCGCTTGGCGTCGTCAAGGCGCAGACGGTGGAAGAGATGCGCGCCTGCGCCGCCACCGTGCATGCCCTGATCGTCGAGGAAACCGCGCTGCATCTGCGGCTTTGCGCGGATGCAGGCATTGATCTGGTCGCCATGCAGGCCACGCCGGAACGGCGCGAGAATCTGGCCTATACCCGCTATGTGCTGGAGGCGGGCTATTCCGGTGATTTCCTGGATCTGATGGCGGCGCTCGCCCCTTGCGTCTTCGGCTATGGCGAGATCGGCGCGCGGTTGCTGGCCGAGGCGGGCGATACGCCCTATCGGCCCTGGATCGAAACCTATGGCGGGGCCGAGTATCAGGCGGTCTGCCGCACTGTCGGCGCGTTGCTGGATCAGGCGCTGGAATTGCGGCTGGGCCCGGATTGGCACAGCCTGCCGCGCGCAGGCCAGTTGGCAGAGCGATTCACCATGGCCACGCGGCTGGAGGGTGATTTCTGGCAGATGGGGATGGAGCCGTGATGCCGCCCGGCCTCTGGCTGGATGGCACGGCGCGGTTTGGCGGGCGGGCGCTGTTCGGCCCCTTGCGCTTTCGGGCCGGGGCCGGGCAGCTGACGGCGATCCTGGGCCCTTCGGGTGTGGGCAAATCCACCCTGCTGCGGCTGTTTGCCGGACTGGCGCAGGCAGAATTCACCGGCAGTTTCGGCGCCGATGACGGCCAGCCGCTGCAGGGGCGGCTGGCATTGATGGCGCAGGAAGACGGGCTGCTGCCTTGGGCTTCGACGCTGGAAAATGTGGTGATCGGCGCGCGGCTGCGGGGCGAACTGCCCGATCTGCCACGCGCCCGCGCCTTGCTGGCCGATTGCGGGCTGGAAGGGATGGACCGCCGCTGCCCCCCTGCGCTTTCGGGTGGGCAGCGCCAGCGGGTGGCGCTGGCGCGCTGCCTGTATGAAGATCGCCCAGTGGTGCTGCTGGATGAACCGTTTTCGGCGCTGGATGCGCTGACCCGGGCGCGGATGCAGGATCTGGCGGCGCGGCTGCTGGCCGGGCGCACCGTGCTTCTGGTGACGCATGACACGGCCGAGGCGGCGCGGCTGGCCGATCATATCCTGCTGCTGTCGCCCGAAGGGCTGGCGGATTGCGCGGTGCCGGAAGGCCCGCCGCCCCGTGCCCATGATGCGGCAGCGGTGCTGGCCACGCAGGCGGCGCTGCTGTCACGGATGATGGCAGCCGCATGACCCGGCATATCCTGTTGCCCGTGCTGGGTTTTCTGCTGCTGTGGGAAGGCATGGTGACACTGGCAGGCCTGCCGCGCTTTCTGTTGCCCGCGCCTTCGGCGATTGCGGCCACGCTGTGGGATCAGCGGGCGCTGATCGGCTATCATGCGCTGGTCACCACCGGCACGCTGCTGGCCGGGCTGTCGCTTGGCAGTGCGCTTGGTGTGGCGCTGGCACTGTGGCTGGCGCTGTCGCCCGCCGCTTTGCGGCTGCTGCGCCCGGTGCTTGTGTTCAGCCAGACGATCCCGGTCTTTGCGCTGGCGCCCTTGCTGGTGCTGTGGTTCGGCTATGGCTTTGGGGCCAAGATCGCCACGGCGGTGCTGGTGATCTTCTTCCCCGTGGCCTCGGCCTTTCTGGATGCGCTGCTGCGCACGCCCGCACCGCTGCTGAATATGGCGCAGGTGATGGGCGCGGGCCGGGCGCGGCTGCTGTGGCGCATCCGGCTGCCTGCGGCGCGGGGCGGGCTGGCCTCGGGGCTGCGGCTGGCCGCCGTCTATGCACCCATCGGCGCGGTGCTGGGCGAATGGGTCGGCGGGTCGAAGGGGCTGGGCTATCTGATGCTGCTGGCCAATGGCCGGGCCAAGACCGATCTGGTCTTTGCAGCACTGCTGGCGCTGGCCTGCCTGACGCTGGTGCTGACCGCCGGGACAGACAGGCTGGCCCGGCGGCTGGAGGGGGAGCGTGAAGGTCAGCGGGCCTGCGGCACCCCCGGCAGCACGCAGAGCATTTCGTAAAGCAGGTTGGCCCCGATCAGCGCGGTATTCCCCGCCGGATCATAGGGCGGCGAAACCTCGACCAGATCGCCGCCCACCAGATTGAGCCCGGCACAGCCGCGCACGATTTCCAGCGCCTGCCAGGTGTTCAGCCCGCCCACCTCTACCGTGCCGGTGCCGGGGGCAAAGGCGGGATCAAGGCTGTCGATATCATAGCTGAGGTAAACCGGCGCATCGCCGATCTTTGCCCGGATCTCGGCCATCAGCGGCGCAAGCGATTTCCACCAGCAGTCTTCGGCGGGCACCACCGTCCAGCCGCGCTCGCGCCCCCAGTCGAAATCGGCGGGGGAATAGCCGGTGCCGCGCAGCCCGATCTGGAACACCTTGTCATTCTGCAGGCAGCCATCCTCCCACGCCCGGCGGAAGGGGCAACCATGGGCGACCTTTTCGCCAAACATCTCGTCATTGATATCGGCATGGGCATCGACATGGATCAGTGC
Source organism: Gemmobacter sp. (assembly GCA_003509785.1). Classification (GTDB taxonomy): domain Bacteria; phylum Pseudomonadota; class Alphaproteobacteria; order Rhodobacterales; family Rhodobacteraceae; genus Gemmobacter. Next base: position 6,586 of record DOMY01000238.1, on the reverse strand, counting down.
CACCGGCCCGTGTTTTTCCTTGATCGCGCGCAGGATCGGCCAGGTGAGCGTGTGATCGCCCCCCAGTGTCAGCGGAATGGCACCGTGACCCAGGATGCCGCGATAGAATTCGGTGATGATATCCACCGATTTCTTCAGATCGAAGGTGTTGATCGGCACATCGCCAATGTCGGCCACCTGCAGATGATCGAAGGGGGCAGCGCCCGTGGCCATGTTGAAGGGCCGCAGCATCCGGCTTTCATCGCGGATCTGGCGGGGGCCAAGCCGCGTGCCGGGCCGGTTGGAGGTGCCGATGTCCATCGGAATCCCCACGAAACAGGCATCCAGACCCGCCGCATCGGGGGCCGAAGGCAGGCGCATCATCGTGGCCGGCCCGCCAAAGCGTGGCATGTCATTGCCGCCCAGCGGCTGGTTGAAACGGGTCATGCCTTTTCCTTTTCTGTCAGCCAGTTGCCGATGATCTGCCGATGGCGCGCGCCATCATAGCTGGGGAAATGCCCGCCATGCACCACCCGCACCGGCAGATCGTAAAGCCGCTTCATGCTGGCGATGTATTGCGCGGCCTCGGCGGGCGTCGTGCCTTCGATCAGCGGGCCGTCATAAACGATGTCGCCCGAAATCAGCACACCGCTGGCCGCCTCCCACAATGCGATGCCGCCGGGGGAATGGCCGGGGGTGTGGATCACCTCGAAATGCCGGTCGCCCAGCTCAATCACATCGCCATCCTGCAGAATGCGGGTCGCCGGGGCCGCCTTCACCGCGTAAGTGGCGGAAAGATAAGGCTTGGGCGGCAGCTGGGTGAAGATGTCATCCGTCACGTATTTGTCGGCATAGGTGTTTTCACGCGTCGGTGCTGCCAGAAGATCGGCCTCGGCCGCGTGGCAGAGACGGCAGGGAAATTCGTGATGGCAGCCGATATGGTCGAAATGGGTATGGCTCGCCACGGCATCCAGCGGGCGTTCGGTCACCAGTGGCACCCATTGGCGCAGCGACACCACGCCCATGCCGCTGTCCACCAGCATGTCACGGTCGCGCCCGCGCACATGCCAGATGTTGCAGCGATAGAATTCCTGGATATGCGGCTCGTCGATCCAGGTGATGCCATCATCGAGCCTGCGCAGGCGATACCAGTCTTCGGGGCGGGCGCGGATCATGCGGGCTCCTTTGGCAGCAGAACCGGGGCGCGGGCGAAAAGCGCCATCACGCTGCCGGGTTCGGGGTGGGCGGATTGCGGCAGATGCGCCACCAGCCGCAGATCAGGGGCGGCAAGCGGGGNNCTGCGGCAGCGCACCTTCAGCGCCGATATTCTCGGGCCGCAGGCACAGCATCAGATCGCCCTGCCCCGCCAGCGGCAGCGCACCAAGCGGGGTTTCCACCCGATCGCCGCGCCCTGTGGCGGGGATACGGTTGATTTCGCCCATGAAGCTGGCGGAAAACAGGCTGCGCGGGGTCAGATAGATGTCTTGCGGGCTGCCCACATCCTCGATCCGGCCCGCATTCATCACCACGATCCGGTCGGCAATCGCCATCGCCTCTTCCTGATCGTGGGTGACATGCACGAAGGTGGTGCCCACCCGGCGCTGGATCGCCTTCAGCTCGTCCTGCATCTGGCGGCGCAGCTTCAGATCCAGCGCGCCCAAGGGTTCATCCAGCAGCAGCACATCGGGTTCCACCGCCAGCGCGCGGGCGAGCGCCACGCGCTGCCGCTGCCCGCCAGACAGTTCATGCGGGCGGCGTTCTGCCTTGTCTTCCAGACCGACCATGGCCAGCATCGCTTCGGCCCTGGCGCGGCGTTGCGCCCGGCCCTGCCCGCGCATCCGCAGACCGAAGCCCACATTTTCGGCCAAAGTCATATGCGGGAACAAAGCGTAATCCTGAAACATCGTGGTCGTCGGCCTGTCTTTCGGCGGCACCTGCGTCATGTCACGCCCCCCGATCATCACCTTGCCGGAGGTCGGCGTGACAAACCCGCCCAGAACCGACAGCAGCGTGGTCTTTCCACAGCCCGAAGGCCCCAGCAGCACGGTGAATTCGCCGGCCGCAATTTCCAGGCTGACGNNCCATCGGCGGGCCTTTCGGAATACGGTCAGTTCCAGCGCGATCACCACCGCGATGGACACAAGGAAGACAAGGCTGCCGATGGCATTGGTGGCAGGCGACAGGCCCGAGCGCAGCATCGACCACAGTTCGACCGGCAGGGTCACCTCGAACCGGGTCAGCAGGAAGGCGATGATGAATTCATCCCAGCTGAAGGTGACCGACAGGAAGAAGGCCGCCGCCATGGGTGCGGCCAGCATCGGCGCGGTGACAAGGCGCAGCACCTGCCATTCGCACGCGCCCAGATCGCGGGCGGCGCGTTCGGCGTTCTTCTGATGATCGCCCATCGCGGCATAAAGGATGGCAAAGCACAGAGGCAGGTTGATGACCACATGCCCCACCCCCGTCGCCCAGAGCGAGGGGCGGATGCCCAACCCGTTGAACACCGACAACAGCCCCAGCGCGATGATGAGGTAGCTGACCGTCATGGGTGCGATCAGCACGCCGCGCAGCAGGGCCGACCCCGGCAGGCGATAGCGCGCCAGCCCCTGCGCCGCCAGAAAGCCCAAGAGCAGCGCGATGGCCGAAGATACCAGCGCCACCAGCGCCGAATTGGCCAGCGCCGCCATCAGATCGCGGTCGCCCAGAACCTGCGCATACCATTTCAGCGTGGGGCCGTTGAAGGGCGGCACCGGCAGGCGGCTGCCCTGAAAGGAAAACAGCACCAGCACCGCCACCGGCAGGAAGATGAAGCCATAGGCCAGCGTCAGATAGAGCCAGGCAAGGTGCCGCATCACAACCGCTCCATCCGCAGCCAGCGCGCGCAGGCGGCATAGGCCAGCGTCACCACCGCCATCAGCAGGATCGACAGGGCCGAGGCCATCGGAAAATCACCGCGCCGCCCCAGCTGCAGCATGATGAGCTGCGGCAGCGTCAGTTCATTGTTGCCGCCCAGAATCTGCGGCGTGATGTAATCGCCGATGCACAGCACGAAGGTCAGAAAGGCGCCGGTCATCACACCGGGGAGCGTCAGCGGCAGGATGACATGGCGGAAGGTGGCGAAGGTGCCGGCCCCCAGATCGGCCGCCGCACGGGCATAGTTGGACGACAGCTGAATGAGGTTGGCATAGATCGTCAGCGTCAGCAGCATGACGAAGAAATGCACGAAACCGACCAGCGTNNCAGCGTGGCGCCGCGCGTCGCCACGATTTCCAAGGGCGCGGCGGCCAGGCCCAGTCCGGTCAGCGCCTTGTTCAGCACGCCATTCTGCCCCAGCACCAGAAGCCAGGCGTAGGATCGCACGACATAGGAGGTCCAGAACGGCAGCACGGCCAGCAGCAGCGCCAGCCGTTGCCAGCGGGCAGGCACCCGCATGGCGATGATCCAGGCCAGCGGCCAGGCCAGCACGACGGAAATCACCGTGACCGCAAGGGTGATCTGCAGCGAATTCCACAACCCCTGCCGCAGCGAGGGATCGGTGAAGATGCGGATGTAATTGCCGAAGTCAGGGCCGGGCATGATCGCCCGGCCTTGCATGGAAGACAGGCTCAGCCAGATCATCGCGCCGAAGGGCAGGATGAAGAAAGCCGCCGTCCAGATCAGCGCCGGGGCCACCAGTAGGGCGGCGCGGCGGCTTTCCTGCGCCTCGATCGTCATCTCAGTTCTGCAGCATCTCGGTCCACAGATCCTGCATCGCGGTATCCAGCGCGGCATCGGGCACCGGGTAAAGCTGCGAGCGGGCGATGAAATCGGGCTGTTCATCCCAGCGCAGCACCGCCTTCTGTTCGGGGGTCAGCACATCGCCCGCCTTGGCATTGGCAGGCATCCCCCAGTAGCAGGAAGAGGTGGCCAGCCGCGCCTGACCTTCTGGCCCGGTGATGTATTTCACGAATTCCAGCGCCAGATCGGGCTGGGTGCTGCCTGCCAGCACGGCGATGCTCTGCGACCAGCGCAGCCCGCCCTGTGCCGGGATCGTCCAGTCGAGGTTCGGGTTTTCGGCGGCCAGCACGGCGGTCAGCCACTCGCCGCCGCCCACCAGAACATCCACCTCGCCGGTGGCCAGCGCGGTCTGGCTGCTGACCACATCGCCCACCAGTTTCGATGCGGCTTTCAGCTTCATCAGCGGGTCTTTCAGGCCCGCCAGCGCCTCAGCCCCCAGATCGGCAGTGGCCACGCCCTGCGACAGGCCGACAAGACCCAGCACCGGCAGATAGTAATCATAGATCGCAATCCGCCCGTCATATTTGCCCGAGGTCAGCATGGCCATATCGGCCATATCGGCGGGATCGACCTTGGATTTGTCATAGGCGATGGTGTTGTAGCCGAATTTCTCGGTCACCGCATAGGTCACACCATCGCGGCTGTTGTTTTCGGGCATGACCAGCGCGGGGAAGAAATCGGCGGTGGGCAGCTGATCGGCGGGCAGCGGCGCCAGCAGGCCCAGATCCACCGCGCGGCCGACATCCACCCCGTCGATCACCATCACATCCCAGTCGCCGGGCTGCGATTGATCGAGGATGGCCAGGCCTGCGGCGGTGCCTTCGTATTCTTTCACATTCACCTTCACGCCATGCGCCGCCTCGAACGGTTCCAGCAGTGCGGGGTCGGCGTGATCGCACCAGATCAGCGCGTTCAGTTCCTGCGCGGCGGCGGGCAATCCGGTGGCCAGGGCAAGGGCAGAGGTCAGGGCGAGACGGAGGGGGGCTTTGGCGGTCATGCGGTGGCTCCTGTTGGGGAAGGTGCTTGTTGGAGTGCGCTCTGACGGCGCCTGAGAAAAATATTGAATGGCCTCATTTTTGAAGTCAATATCAAATAAAAGGCAGAGGATGAACGATGGCAGGCTTGCGGGCACGGCAGAAGGCAGACAGGAACCGGCGCCTGCTGGATGCGGCGCTGCATCTGTTCCAGACCGTGGGATATGACGCCGCCCGCATCGAGGATATTGCAGAGGTGGCCGAAGTTTCGGTGGGCACCTTTTACAACTACTTCCAGACCAAGGGCGATCTGCTGCTGGCCACCGTGACGATGGAGGTGGAGGCGGTGCTGGAGGCGGGAGAGGCCNNTGTGGCGCGGGCGCTGGATGCGCTGATCGGCTGCTACTATGACCATTCGCTGGTCTGGCTGACCAAGGAAATGTGGCGCACCGCCATGGCGCTGGCGATTCAGGCGCCCGATACGCCGTTCAGCCGCCGCTATACGGAACTGGACGGGCGGCTGCGCCAGCAGGTCTGCGCGCTGTTGCTGCGGCTGCAGGNNATTTTCAACAATCTCAACATGATGTTCATCGAATTCGTCAAGGATGACGCCATGACCCCCGGTGATCTGCGGCAGCTGGTGGGGCGCCAGAACGGGCCTTTGGCGGCGATGTTGCGCATGGGGTGACGGGCGATTTTCTGGCCTGAACAGGCTGCGAAGTGTTAATTGACAAAATCTATCAAGTTTAATATCCGGGGCGCATAGGTATGCAGCCCGCCGATCCTGCCAGTCATCATACCGATCCCCATGACTGACAGGATGAATATCATGACCAATGCGATCAGCATTGACGCTTCGGGCGTTACCGGCGTCAACCTTGCCACCTACTTCTCTGATTTCTTTGCAGGCTTCGCCTCTGGCGCCATGAGCTTTTACGGGGGCACGCCGGACAGCGCCTTTGGTGGCACCTATTACATGAACGGCGACCAGATTCTGGGCCGCTTTACCGAAGATGGCGCGCAGAATGATGCCGCTGTGGTGATCGGCGGCGAAGATCTTGCCTATGACATGATCCATCATGGCAGCTCTTTCGGCCATGGCATCAGCGGCAGCGTGGACAGCATCACTTTCGGCGCCTGGGTGGAGGGCGAGACCAGCGGCACCCAGGGCAATGGCGCCGACGGGCTGATTTCAGGCCTTGATACCGGGGTGGTGATCGAAGGACTGGATATTTCGGCAGAGCCGGGCACGGGCAGCGACACCACGGTGAACCCGGTTCATGCGCTGTACAATGCGATCCGCCTGCTGGATGGCGCTGCGATCTATGATCTGATCAGCGAATATGCGGTGGAAGTGACCGGATCGACCGGCGCCGATACGCTGACTGGCTTTGCGGGCGATGACCTGCTGATGGGCGGTTCGGGCAATGACACCCTGCGCTGGAGCGCGGGCAACGACACCCAATATGGCGGTGGCGGCAATGACACGCTGTATGGCGGGGCTGGGCGCGATTCGCTGGTGGGCGGCGCCGGGCATGATGTGATCAACGGTGGCGTCGGCGCCGATACGCTGGTGGGCGGCAACGGCAATGACACGCTGACCGGCGGCGCAGGCTTTGACGAGCTGACCGGCGGCGCGGGGTCGGATGTCTTTGTGTTTGCCGCAGGGGCGAAGCGCGACACGATCACCGATTTCAGCACCACCGATGATGTGATCGACCTGACGGCGCTGAACCTGGACGGTCTGGAGGCGCTGACCATCGCGGATACCGATCTGGGGGCCACTGTCACCATCGGCGCGATTGTCGTCACGCTGACCGGCGTGGATGCGGCCGATCTGACCGACGCCAGCTTCC
>DOMY01000021.1 GCA_003509785.1 Gemmobacter sp. | reverse complement strand
CCATCCTTGCCAATGCCACGCTGGTTCTGCCCGACGAATTGCGGAAAGGCGGACTTGTGTTCCGTGACGGGCAGATTGCCGAGATTTTCGGGGGCAGTGCCGTGCCTGCGGGGGCGCTGGATTGCGCGGGCGATCTGGTGATGCCGGGGCTGATCGAGCTGCATACCGACAATCTGGAACGCCATATCCAGCCCCGCCCCCGGGTGGACTGGCCCCATGCCAGCGCCATCATCGCCCATGACGCCGAACTGGCAAGCGTCGGCATCACCACGGTGTTCGATGCGTTGCGGGTGGGCTCTGTCACCGGCAAGAAGGCCAACTACGGCGAATATGCCCGCGCGCTGGCGGATGAGATCCTGGATCTGCGGGCGCAGGGTGTCTTGCGGATCAGCCATCTTCTGCACCTGCGGGCCGAGGTCTGTTCGGAAACACTGGTGGAGGAAATGGCAAAGTTCGGCCCCGATGACAGCGTGGGGATCGTCAGCCTGATGGATCACACCCCGGGCGAGCGGCAGTTCCGCGACATATCCAAGCTGCGCGATTACGTCTGCGGCAAGCATGGGATGACCGAACAGGATTTCATCGAACATGTCGCAGGCCAGCGCGCCCTGCGGGCCCGGCTTGGCGCCCTGCACGAAGCCACGGCCGTGGCCGAGGCGCGGCGCTATGGGGCGGTTCTGGCCAGCCATGATGACACCACGGCGCCGCAGGTGGCGGTATCGGCCGCGCATGGCACCGGCTTTGCCGAATTCCCCACCACGGAAGAGGCGGCGCGCGCCTGCCACGATCATGGCATCGCGGTGATGATGGGCGCGCCGAACCTGATCCGTGGCGGATCACATTCCGGCAATGTGGCGGCGCAGCATCTGGCGGAACAGGGGCTGCTGGATATCCTGTCATCGGATTATGTGCCTTCGGCGCTGCTGTCGGCGGCACTGATGCTGGGCGATCTGTGGGGCGACCTGCCGCGCGGCATCGCCACTGTCACCGCCGCCCCGGCGCGGGCCACCGGCCTGACGGATCGCGGACAGATTGCGCCCGGTCTGCGCGCCGATGTGATCCGTGTCACGCGGATCGGTACGGCAGGCGCGGTGCGGGGGCTTTGGGTCGCGGGCGAGCGGCACNNAGCGGCACTGATCGGGCGACCGCCGCTGCGTCAGCCTGCCGCAGATTTGCGGCAGGCCGTTTGATACAGGTCAAGGCGGGGGGCGGTGTTGCCTGCCAATCTGCACTGGTCCGGGGTCAGCCTTCGGACAGAGGCACTGCCGCCCCATCCTGTTCGCGCGTTTCCTGGGGGTGGCGGTGCCTCGGCAATCTTTCCTGAAATGATGGCATACAGAAGCGGCGGGCAAGTCTGCCAACGCCCCGACCGCAGCTCTTGTCGCAGGGGCGCTTTGCCACATTTCATTCCTGCATCACGAATGTGATTTTTGATGCAGGTCAAGGCGGATGATGCAACATCGGTCGATACCTGCCCGCATCACTGCCAGCCGGAGTCCTTCCGTGACAAGCCCCGATACCGAACCTCATTCCCTCTATGCCGCGCGCGAGCCGGTATTTCCGAAACGCGTGAAGGGGAGTTTTCGCACCCTGAAATGGTGGCTTCTGGCGCTGATGCTGGGGGCCTATTACCTTGCGCCCTGGATCCGCTGGGATCGTGGCCCGGCCCTGCCGGATCAGGCGATCCTGATGGATCTGGCGAACCGGCGGTTCTTTTTCTTCATGATCGAGATCTGGCCCCATGAATTCTATTTCGTGGCGGGCNNTGCCCGCAGACGGTGTGGACCGATCTGATGATCCTGGTGGAACGCTGGGTGGAGGGCGACCGCAACGCCCGCCTGCGCCTGCATCGTCAGGGCTGGAACGGCGAGAAGATCCGCAAGCGTGCGGTGAAATGGACCCTGTGGTTGCTGATCGGCCTGGCCACGGGCGGGGCCTGGGTGTTCTATTTTACGGATGCTCCGACGCTGGCGCGGGATCTGCTGACGGGGGATGCCCATCCTGTTGCCTATACGACAATGGCCATCCTCACCCTGACCACCTTTGCCTTCGGTGGCTTCTTCCGGGAACAGGTCTGCATCTATGCCTGCCCTTGGCCACGTATTCAGGCCGCGATGATGGATGAAGACACGCTGACCATCGCCTATCGTGAGTGGCGGGGCGAGCCGCGTGGCAAGCTGCAGAAGGGCGAAGTGGCCGAGCGTCAGGGCGATTGCATTGATNNACGAGGTGATGGACAAGATCGGCAAGCCGCGTGACCTGATCGGTTATCTGGCATTGACCGACGAAACCCGCGAACGCGCGGGCCATACGCCGAAATCGGTCTGGAGCCATGTGTTCCGGCCCCGCACCATCCTTTACACCGTCCTGTGGGGCGGGGTGGGTATTGCCCTTGTCGTGGCGCTGTTCCTGCGTTCGGATATCGACATCAACGTGACGCCGGTGCGCAATCCGCTGTTCGTGACCTTGTCGGATGGCACCATTCGCAACACCTATGACATCCGGCTGCGCAACAAGCTGGGCGAGGCGCGGGATTATGCCATCACCGTGACCGGGCCGGAGCGGGTGACGCTGCATATCGAGGGCGAAGATGATAACGTGATCTCTGTGCCCGCGAACGAAACCCTGTCGACCCGCGTTTACCTGCAGGCCGAGGCAGGCAATCCGGCGGCCAGCACCGAACGGACCGAAATTCGGCTGTGGGTCTTTGATACGCAGGATGACAGCCGGGTTCATCATGACACCGTGTTCAACGGGAAAGGGAACTGAAATGGGCCAGATCACCGGCCGTCAGGTTTTTGCCTTCACCGCAGGGGCCTTTGGGATCATCATCGCGGTGAATGTGCTGATGGCCTACAAGGCGGTCAGCACATTCCCGGGGCTGGAGGTGAAGAACTCTTATGTCGCCTCGCAGAACTTCGATACCGAGCGCCGCGCGCAAGAGGCCCTGGGTTGGGACATGGTGCCGGAATATGATCCGGCGGGGGTGCTGATCCTGAAATTCACCGATGCGGCGGGGCTGCCGGTCTCTTTGGGGGATCTGTCGGTTCTGGTGGGCCGCAGCACCNNAAGGATACGCGGCCGCAGTTCGTGCATGAGGGCGGGTTGTATACCGCCTCCATCACGCTGGCGCCCGGCCAGTGGATGCTGAAGGTCGAGGCGCGGGCCAAGGATGGCACGTTGTTCCAGCAGCGTGTCGATCTGAACATCCGGGGCTGAGCCATGGCACTTGTGGAACGCATCACGCCGGATACCCGTGGCGACGAAGGCCCCGGCGCCCCTTCAGCCTGCCCGGCCTGCATCGCCGCCCCTTCGGCGGAACGGCTGGCACAGATGGCGGCGCCGCAGGATGCGCGGGTGATGCTGTCCATCCCGGCGGCCCATTGTGCGGCCTGCATTTCCACGGTTGAAAGCGCCATGGCGGCGGTGCCGGGCGTACGCTCTGCCCGGGTGAACCTGACGATGAAGCGGGTTTCCGTGGATGCGGATGCCGATATGGAACCCGCGACGCTGATCGCCGCGCTGAAAGGCGTGGGATATGAGGCGCATGAACTGGACGCGGGCCTGCTGTCGGCCACCGAAACCGACCGGCAGGGCCGTGATCTGCTGATGCGGCTGGGTGTGGCCGGCTTTTCGATGATGAATGTGATGTTGCTGTCCGTGGCCGTCTGGTCAGGGGCAGAGGATGCGACGCGCGATCTGTTCCACTGGATTTCCGGCGCCATTGCCCTGCCGACCGTGGTGTTTGCGGGCCAGCCCTTTTTCAAATCAGCCTGGGCCAGTTTGCGCGCCGGGCGGTTGGGCATGGATGTGCCGATCAGCCTGGCGCTGATTCTGGCCTCGGGCATTTCGGTGTTCGAAACGATGAATTCGGGCCATCACGCCTATTTCGATGCGGCGGTGATGCTGTCGTTCTTCCTGCTGGCCGGGCGCTATCTGG
>DOMY01000094.1 GCA_003509785.1 Gemmobacter sp. | reverse complement strand
CAGACTGTCATGGGCAGGATCAATCGTCGCTTCCAGACGCGCCTTGAGCTTGGCCCATTGTGCCGGATCCACCTCGATTTCAAAGACAGAAAACTGCACGCGCTGCCCCCAGTCTTCGCAGGCGCGCGCCACACGGCGCAGGCGCTTCTTGCCGCCCTCTTCCAGCGTATTCACATCATAGGTGACCAGAACCAGCATGTCAGCTCCAGAACCACGGGGGATAAGCGTCGATATCGCCCCGCAGATGGCGGGCAAGCATCTGGGCCTGCAGATAGGGCACCAGCCCGAAGGGGGCCTTTTCTGCCAGAAACGGATGCAGACGCTCTTCTTTCTTGCGCTCCTGCCAGGCGGTCAGCACAAGCTTGCGGGCATCGTCGGTCAGAAGCACCGCGCCACTTTCCATCGGGCGGAAATCATGGGCACGCAGCTGACGCCGGTTGATCAAGGACAAAGCCAACCTGTCAGCCAGCGGCGCGCGCAGTTCCTCCATCAGATCCAGTGCCAGGCTGGGGCGACCCGGCCGGTCGCGGTGCAGAAAGCCCACTGCCGGATCAAGCCCCACCGCCTCGCAGGCCGAACGGCAATCATGGGTCAGCAGCGTATAAAGAAACGACAGAAGCGCATTCACCGCATCCAGCGGTGGGCGGCGTGATCGCCCGGTCCAACGCAATTCGGCATCGGGTGACCGGATCAGATGATCGAAGACCGAGAAATACAGGTTGGCCGCCTCCCCCTCCGATCCGCGCAGGGCATCCACCCCGCTGTCAGCCATCTGCACCCGGCGCAGGATCAAGGCCATGCGTTCCGTCACCCGCTCCAGCGCGTCGCGGTCACTGGCGGCCATGTCAGATCCGTAGTCGCGCAACGACCGGCGAATAACCGCACGCTGATTGGCGATCTTGCCCATGACGACAGAGCGCACGATATCCTCGGCGCTGTCTGCCGCGCGATACTGGGCACGCCGCAGCAACACATTGCCCGAAATCGGCCCTTCGATCCGGGCCTGAAACCGCCCGACGCGATCAAGAAGCACAAAGGTGATCCCCCGTTCGGCACAGATGCCGATCAGCGCGGGCGATATCAGGATCGGGCCAAAGGCCACCACGGATGCGAGCATATGCAGCGGCACCCGGGCCCGTTCGACCCCGTCAATTTCTGCGACAAGGTTTTCGCCATCCTTCTTCAGCGCCGTGCCTTCCGTTGTCACATAAACCGTGTTCAACAGCTTTTTCACGGCGCCTCCAACGCTTTGGACAACATGCGGTCGCGCCATTGCTGGACCGGCCGGGCAAAGACATCCGGGCGGCACAGGTCCAGCAACGAACAGGCGCGGCATCGGGTCTTGTGCTGGGTGGGCGGCGGCGTCTGACCACTGGCCAGAACCTTGGCCAGATCGGCCACCGTCACTTCGGTCAGGGCGCGCAGCGGGGCGTCAAAGGGCACCACGGTTCGGCGCCTAGTCTGGGCATAGAACAGCGCCCCCTGCGGCACGGTCTGGCCGGTCATTTCCTCCAGACACAGGGCCTGCGCGCAAAGCTGCACCTCATCGGCACGGTGCAGCTTGGGCTTGCCGCGCTTGTATTCCACCGGGAAAGGCGTTTCACCGCCATCGCCCGGCACAAATTCCACCAGATCCGCAATCCCCACAAGATTAAGCCGCGCCGAGGCCAGCGGTAACGACAAGACCCGCCGCACCCCGCGCGCCCGCCGGCTACCCCCCTTGTCGGCCACGGCATGAAGCACATCGCCTTCGGCAGTGAACCTGTTCTCGGCCCAAAGCCGCTCCAGATGGATCAGCGCCGCCTGCCGCAAGCAATAGACCGCATGTTGCACCGCCGAGAGGGGGATGGGGTCCATCTCGGCGGGCGGGGGCAGCATGGTCAGTGACCGCAGGGGAACAGGACAGAAACACTTGCGGGCAAGTTTTCCAGATCGACGGTGACTGTGTAATCGTCGATGCTGCGAGGCACTTTCACACCGGCGTTAAGACAAACTTTCACGCGCCGGAACAGCGCCTGTGCGGGGGCGTTTCCAAGCGGGTTGTCGTGGCGGAACACAATCAGATTCTGCGTGTTCATTTCGNNCATGTTCGAACATGTTGCAAAGCGCCTCGAACAGCAGGTCCAGATCCTCTTGCGAAAAGCCGGTGCCCTTGGTTGCATCGCCTGCAAGGCTGGCCGAGACGAAGCCATGGCAGCGATAAAGCCCGTAAGGCACGATATACTTGCGCCCCATGGTGCGTTCTTTGGCGGCATCTTTTTCATTGGTCACCGAAGACCGCGTGATGGTGATTTCTTGCGGCAGGATCGCATCCACCGATTCCGAAAAGCCAAGCTGCACCGGGCCGCGCACCTGCCCGGCATTTACTTCCGTCGTCATCACGGCGCCGAAGGTGCGGATGTCATAGAAATTGTCGCACATCCAGCGGGTGATCTGGCGGCCCTCTTCCTCTTTCGGCAGCTTTTTCGCATCCGACTTCATACCAAGCGCTGCATAGGCCTGGGCATGGGTGTGATTCAGCACCGCCTTTTCGCGCATGTAGATGCCATGCGGGGCCTGCCCGCCATGCTTCAGATCGACATAGTTGCGGATCTTGCGCTTGATCGCGACATCAGTGACGAGTCCGCGCTGCGTGTCACTGTCGATCCGCGGCATATTGCCATTGTCGGGGTCGCCGTTCGGGTTGCCGTTCTTGATATCGAANNGCGGTTCTGGATCGGGGTCACTATCTTACTCCTCGCTGTCATGGTCTGCCGGGGCGGAGACTTCATCCGCCTCGCCGTGTTTTGCATAGCGTTCCTGGTAATAGCCGACGAGGAACAGGCCCTGTTCTTCGGATGAATGCTGCGCAGGGGCGGCATTCTGCAGCCCCGCCCAAAGAGTGCCGATGTCGCGGTTCAAACCAGCCCCGACTGCGCGGGCGTGGCTAGCATCCTTGATCCAGTCCGCATCAGAATGGCCATTGCGCAGGCGCTTAAGATGGTGGTTTTCAGCATTCATCAACAGGCCGGGGAAGACCCTGCCGGGAGTTGACGCAGCCGCGCTCAGAAACTTGTCCTTGACGGTCGCATTGATCTGGTCGCCCAAGGCCGCAAGCTGCGCCTTCTCGATCAGTGCAAACAGTCGGCCAAGAAGTCGCGCGGGGCACAGGTCATCGGGATCAGGGCGCATGAGGTAATCCTCCATCGGGGTGCCGTCAGGGCGTTTGGGCAGGCGCTGTTCCAGCCGCATGTCGCGCAGGATCAGCCCCTTGATCAGTGAGATGCGAATCCGGTCCAGAACATGATCGCTGCGAATGCGCAGAAGCAGCAGGCTCAGCAGCGATCGCGGAAATCTGGCCCCGGTCAGGATGGCTCGGGTCAGTTCTCCAGCAAGCAGCGGAGAGACGCGGTCACCGTCGTATTTCACCTTGCCGTTCTGAACCTCTGCCGGGGCACTGCGCAGCACGGCGGAGCGGATCGAGAAGACCGGGCGCTCCGGGGCGGGCTCCAGCGCGATATCGCGCAGATAGGCCGCATAGTTCCGGGCAAGAGTGCCGAAACTGTCCTCCCAATAGAAGCGCACAGACAGACGCGCCGCATTGGGGGCAAGGCCAAGCAGATGCATGCGCACACCTAGATCCAGATGCGGAGCAATCTGTTTCAGCGGCTTTCCATCGCGCATCATCTTGAGGCTGGAATGAATCTTCGCCTCCAGCAGCTTTTCCTCGGTGCCCGATTTCGCGGGGCTGCCCAGCATACAGGCCGCCCAGAAATCTGCCTCCTCTGCCACGGTGGCATCCTGGCAATCCGCCCAGAACACGGTCGAAGCATCCCCGATCTGGATCCTGTGGCCGCTGTCCTTTTCCAGAAAGCGGTTCAGCGCGGTGGTATAGGCAAAAGCCGCAGCCTCGGACACCGGGGCGTTATCGCCTTGTTTATGGCCATAGGATTCATAAGCGTCATCATTGAATGATACAATAGATGCCCCGGATGATTGTGCGCCCCACACCCCTTTGATCGAGGGGTGAAGCCGAGCGATCGGTCCAGTGTCTCCTGTTACCAAACAGCGCGAATCTGGCAGGGCCTCTGCAAGTTTGATGCGCTCCCACATCGCCCCTGCAACAGCAGAGTCATGTAAAAATCCTTGGCGATGGCTGCCAGCCAAGGCAAAAACGACAGCTTGATCTAGCATCTCGGTCGGCCAGATTCCAGATTTGAACTGCTCTGGCTTCCACTGGTGATTGAATTTCTTAAGCGCAATCAGGCCCGGTTCGTCAGTGTCAGCTAGCCATTTCTCGTGCCGTTCGCAAAAAGCTGCGCGTTCTTGCGCAGTACGTTTGTCATCACCAGCAGTAACCCCCAGTGCATAGGATGTATTTTCCCAAAGGAAGTTTGGCTTGATCCCGGATGCCTTCTTCCAAGGCTGCGGCACCCTCACCATACGCGGGCTGCGCTTTTTGTCAGTGTCGCGCAGATCAACCACCTCGGCCACCGATCCATCCGGGTTCAGCACCACACAAAAGCCGATCTTTTCGGTGGAAAACCCATAGGGCGGCGCATCGGGCAGGCGGTCATAGGCGCGGGCCAGGGCGGACAGCAGGCTCATCGCTTCACCTCCGGGCTGCCCGGCGCAGGCACCTCCATCACCCCGTTCTGCAGCTGCGCCCGAAACAGCAGCGACGGTCGGCCCGGGGCGTCATGGTCGATATCCCACAGCATATAGCCCAGATCGCGGGGCACACCAAAACCCAGCTCCGGGGTTTCCGCATCGGGGTTGCGCAACGGCAAGGGTGCGCCGGGCTCGATCAGCGTGAAATGCGCCGCAAATTCACGGGTGCCCAGACAAGGCTGGTGAAAGCACTGCCCCCGCGCAGCGCGGCGGTTGAAGATATCCAGATGCTTGCCCTCGTTATCGCCCGCTTCTGCCTTGGCGGTCAGGTCGAAATGCGCCTCGATCACATAGCGCGGCGCCACCAGCACGGTCGAGGCGCGCTGCTGGCGGTCCTCATCCACCAGCAACTGCAGGCCAGCCAGATCGCCCCGCTTCATCGCGCTTTTGATCGTGCCCGCAGGCGCCTTGTGCCCCACCTCGTTGCGGCGGATAGACTGGAAGCGGATCGGTTCCAGCACATGGATACGGTCGATCACCCAGCGGATGGCGGGCTTCCAATGGATCGCCTCCAGCACGCCACGCGCGGCAGAGGGCGTCATCACGTCATAACTGACGCGCTCCACTTTCAATTCCGGTCGGGTAAACAGGGCATGCTGGCCCCAGACGTGCAGTCTAATACCGTAAGCCATGATCTTTCCTTAAAATCAGGATCAGACTATCCCGCCGCGCGCATCTGGCAAGTACAATCTTGCCGCAGGTTGCGCGCCTCACCAGATGCCATCACCGATATACTCTGCATCCTCCCACCGCAGCCCGCTATCCGCGTGGTACAGCGCCTTGTCCCCCAGAACAAAGAACTGGTCGCCGCGCTGCTCGGGGGCGTGAAAGCTGCCCTTGCCGTTCCGTCGCAAGGTCTCGCGCGCCTTTTCCGGCACCTGCACGGTGAAGGGCTGCAATTGGCGCGCGATCAGCCCCGAGGGCACCTCGGCCAGGCCAAGCCGGGCGATGGCCGCTTCGGCTGCAGGTTCGATGCCCATGATGACCGGCACCATGACCGTGTCGATCATGCGATAGTTTTCGGCAGTGGTGCGATAGGGAAAATCGGTTCCGCTGCGGGCCAGTACAAAGGCCGAAACCATGGGCTGCCCCATCCGTTCCGCCCCCCTTGTCCAATAGACCTGTTCAAACCAGTCGCGGATCGCCTCGGGCAACAGCAGATCGTCAAAGCGCCCGGCGGTGCCGCGCATTGCTGCAATCAGCGGTTTCAGGCTGGCGGGCACCGGCTGACCCGGCGCCTCGAACACGGTCAGGGTGCTGTCTTCCAGCGGCCGCTTGCCTTCCCTGTTCACCCTGCCTGCGGTTTGAACAATACTGTCCAACCCGGTTTCCGCGCGCCAACCCTTTGGAAAATCGACATCAACCCCCGCCTCGATCAGACTGGTGGCAATCAGGCGGCAGGGCGTGCCAGCCTGCAACCGCGCCCGCACATCCGCCAGAATACGGCGGGGATGCGCCGGATATTGCCGGGTGGTCAGATGCACCATGCCCTCCAGCCCTGCCCTCTGCGCCGCCTGAAACAGCTCCAGCGCATGTTTGCGGCTGTTGACGATCACCATGCCCTGCGGCGTGTCGCGCAAAGCGGCAATCAGCGCCTCATCCTCCATCGGCCCGCCCCGCAGGATCCGCGCCCGGCGCAGGCGGCGGGCCAGCCCGGCCGGATCGGGGGCCAGTTCGCGCCCTTCCAGCGGCAGCCCCCCCTGATGCAACTGGCGGCTGTCGAAGGCCGGCTGGGTGGCCGTGCACAGAACCACGCTGCATCCGTAATGCGTGGCCAGCGTGTCGATCATCCGCAGGCTCGGCATCAGCAATTCGCGCGGCAGGCTTTGCGCCTCGTCCAGCACGATCACCGAACCGGCGATGTTATGCAGCTTGCGGCAGCGCGAGGGGCGGGCGGCGAACAGGCTTTCAAACAGCTGCACATTGGTGGTGACAACCAGAGGCGCCGCCCAATCCTCGATCGCCAGCCGCGCCTTGTCGCGCCCCGATTGCCCGGGCTTTTCGGTGTCGATGGCGGAATGATGTTCCAGAACGATATCGCCAAACAGGCTGCGAAAGATCGCGGCCGTCTGGTCGGTGATGGATGTATAGGGAATTGCATAGATGATCCGCCGATGCCCGTGCAGCGCCGCATGATCCAGCGCAAAGCCCAGTGATGCCAGGGTCTTGCCGCCCCCCGTCGGCACGGTCAGCGTGAACAGCCCCGGCGGCAGGCTGGCGCGGCTGCGGATCTGGGCCAGAACCTCGGCCCGCAGGTTGTTCAGCGCGCCCTCACCCGGCAATCCTGCCATATGGGCATCGAAAATGCTCCGCAACCCGGGCAGAAGATCCGGCAGCGCTGGCCAGCTGCGATCACTGTCGCGCCCTTCCAGCCGGTTGTAGAACAGTTCGGTATCGTGGAAATCGGCATCCACCAGACAGGAAAAGATCATCCGCCCGGCCACCGAAAGGTCAAACCCGCCTTGCGGGCCCTGCCGCATCCGCTTCACCAGCTCTGGCAGCAGGGGCGCGAAATCCGTTTTCACGGCGGCGGTGATGCCGGGCGCGATAGGATCGCTGAACTGGTCGATCCTGCGCTCCATGCTGCCATCCGCCCCGCGCGCATCTGGCAGCCCGGCGTGATGGCCCAGGATCGCATAGGCCAGCACTTCTGCCGCCACCCGTTCATCCCCCTTGGCCCGATCCAGCAACAGTTTGGCCCCGGCGGTTGAATGGTCGACACTGCGCGCATCCCCCGCAAGGCGGCGCTGAAACGCAGGGTCATGCTTGCCGAAATCATGCAGCGCCCCGGCCAGCCGGGCCGGGGCCGCAAGCCCGATCGGCCCGCCCCGCGCAGCCGCCAGATCCGCCACGCCCTGCAAATGATCTGCCAGTGTCTGCCAATCCGCATGATTTCCGGCTGTGCCGGAATGGGCAAATGGTTCATCAGCCATAATGGTTCTCGTCAAAGCTGTGTGTCAAATTCAGGCACCCCCATAAGGACGCATCCCAAAACCTGTGTCAAACCAAGTTTCCAACCCGACCAGCACCGGCGGCAGGCGCCCATCACCCCCGTAATTCGTCGGTGGTCTGAGCAGTGGCCAAACCTCTGGCAGACCGGCCCCACCGCGCCTGAAAAATCACCCCGCCCCCCGGCACCGGCATTTTGCCCGACCACCCTGCCCGTCAGCACTGGAAGTCATGACGGGTCACTGTTAACGCAATCATCTTCGCGCCCTCCCCGCGCTGCGTCTGCAAGGTCTGCCTCCATGTCCTCTCCCGCTTCTGCAAAACCATCCCCCGCCCCCAATGCAACACTGGCCATTCTGGCGCTGGCGCTGGGGGCCTTTGCCATCGGCACATCAGAATTTGCCGCCATGGGCCTGCTGCCCTGGTATGCCGCCGATCTGGGCGTGACCGAACCCATGGCAGGCCATGTGGTCAGCGCCTATGCCCTGGGCGTCGTGGTCGGCGCGCCGCTGACCTCGATCCTGGGCGCGCGCCTGCCGCGGCGGCGCTATCTGGCGGCCCTGATCGCCATCTATGGCGTGATGAACATCCTCGCCTCGATCCTGCCGGGCTACAGCACGCTGGTCGGCGCAAGGTTTCTGGCCGGGCTGCCGCATGGCGGCTTTCTGGGGGTGGCCATGCTGTTTGCCGCCGATGCCCTGCCACACGAACAGCGCGCCAAAGGCGTGACCCATGTGCTGCTGGGGCTGACGGTCGCCAATATCATCGGCGTGCCCCTGGCACAGCTGCTGGGCCAGGGGCTGGGCTGGCGCTGGGGCTTTGGCCTGCCGGGGGTTCTGGCGCTGGCGGCGGCCCTGCTGATCCTGCGTCTGGCGCCGCGCGTGGGCGTCGATCCCAATGCCAATCCGATGGCAGAGCTGCGCGCCCTGCGCAATCCGGCCGTCGCGGCGACGCTGATGGTGGGCGCCATCGGCTCCGGCGGGCTGTTCGCCGTCTATTCCTTCCTGTCTGCCGCCATGCTGGCCACCACGCAGCCGCCGGTCTGGGCGGTGACGGTCGCGCTCTCTGCCTTCGGCATCGGCGGCACGCTGGGCGGCCTTCTCGCCGCGCGGCTGACCATCCGGCTGGGCAATTTCGGCGCGGCTCTGGCGCTGATGCTGTTCATGATCGTGACACAGGGCTTTGCAGCGCTGGCGGTCGGCAGCTGGACGCTGATGATCCTGTCGTCCTTCCTGCTGGGCCTTGGCTCCGGCATGGTGGTGCCGCTGCAGACCCAGCTGATGGACGTCGCAGGCAAGGCGCAATCCATGGCCGCCGCCATGAACCATGCCGCCTTCAATGCCGCCAATGCGCTTGGCCCCTGGGTTGCGGGCATGGCGCTGGCGGCAGGCTGGGGCTGGCGGTCCTCGGGCATCGTGGGGATCGCGCTGTCGCTGGCGGGCCTTGTCGCCCTTGGCCTTGCCTGGCGCCAGCAGCGCAACGCAGGCTGAATGAAAAAGGGGGCAGCCCGGCTGCCCCCTTTTCTCTTCTCCGGCGGCGTCCCGCGCTCAGCGCCCGCGCATGGCGTCGTCCAGCAGCGCCAGCACCTTGTCCGAGGGCACATCGGCCGCCACGAAAGCTGCACCGATCCCCCGCGCCAGAATGAAGCGCAGCTGGCCATCAACCACCTTCTTGTCCTGCCCCATCAGCGCCAGCAGCGCCGCAGCATCCGGCAGATCGCCCGGAATATCGGCCAGATCGACCTTCATGCCCATGGCCCGCAGATGCGCCCGCACCCGGCTTGGCGCCTCCTGGCTGCACAGGCCCAGCCGCTGCGACAGCTCAAACGCCAGCGCACAGCCGATCGCCACCCCCTCGCCATGCAGCAGCCGGTCGCCAAATCCGGTCGCCTTTTCCAGCGCATGACAGAAGGTATGGCCCAGGTTCAGCAGCGCGCGGTCACCCTCTTCGGTCTCATCCCGCGCCACGATTTCGGCCTTCATCTCCACCGACCGGCGCACGGCATATTGCCGCTTCACCGCATCGCGGGCCAGATCGGGGCCGTTGACTTCCAGCCAGTCGAAAAAGGCCGCATCGCCCAGCAGGCCGTATTTCACCACCTCGCCGTAACCCGCCAGAAAATCCCGCGCGGGCAGGCTTTCCAGCACCAGCGTATCGGCCAAAACCAGCGCAGGCTGATGAAACGCCCCCACCAGATTCTTGCCCTGCGGCGTGTTGATGCCGGTCTTGCCGCCCACTGAACTGTCCACCTGCGACAGCAAAGTGGTGGGGATCTGCACAAACCGCACGCCCCGGCGCAGCACAGCGGCGGCAAAGCCCACCAGATCGCCGATCACCCCACCGCCAAAGGCCACCACCACATCGCGGCGTTCCACCTTCTGATCCAGCAGCCATTCCACCGTGCGCGCGAATTCGGGCCAGCCCTTGGTGCCCTCGCCCGGCGGCAACGCAAGGCTGGTCATCGCAATACCCTCGGCCGCCAGCGCGGCCTCCAGCGCGGCCAGATGATGGGCGGCCACGGTCTCGTCCGTCACCACCGCCACCCGCTTGCGCCGCAAGAGTGGCGCGATTTCGGCCCCCGCCCGCTGCAGCAGGCCCGGCCCGATGCGCACCTCGTAAGACCGGGCGCCAAGCGCCACCGGAACCACATCCATCACCATCGGTCAGACCCTTTCCAGAACGTCGTTGCGCGTCTTCAGCGCCTCGATCACCCGCTGCGCCATCAGCTCGATCGACAGATCAGGCTCGGCATCCACCGTCACATCGGCCAGCGCGTAATAGGGCACCCGCGCCTCATGCAGCTGGCGCAGCGTCTCGCGCGGGTTGGCCGTGCGCAGCAAAGGCCGCGTCGCCTTGTGCCGCACCCGGTGCCATAGCAGATCCAGATCCGCCCGCAACCACACCGAAACGCCGGTCGCCCCGATGATGTTGCGGTTCAGATCCGACAGAAACGCCCCCCCGCCCGTGGACAGGATACAGGGCTGCCCCTTCACCAGACGCGACAGAACCTCGGTTTCGCGGGCGCGAAAGAACGGCTCGCCGTCGCGTTCAAAGATTTCGGCAATGCTGCGGCTGGCGGCTTTCACGATTTCTTCGTCGGAATCGCGGAAAGGCACCCCCAGCATACGCAACAGCGCGGTGCCCACGGCGGTCTTGCCCGCACCCATCATGCCCACCAGCGCAACCGTCTTTTTCAGCTGACCGCTCACCCCAGCACTCTCCCGGCCTTATGGCGGGCGGCAAAGCACTGCCGCCTGCGCAAACTTTTGTCCCTGAATGACGTGAAGTTGCAGCGATTGCCATATATAATCGTCCCGAAAATCCGCGTCAGGGCTTGGCTTTCCGGGCCTGACCCGGCAACAACGGGCAAAGCCGCAGGAACAGGAGGCTATCATGGGCCGTATCATCAAACTTCTTTTCGTGCTGGCGGTGATCGGCTTCATCGGGCTTACCGCCTATGCCTATCTGGCCGATCTGCGCCCCGATCAGGCCGATGTCTCCCGCCCGGTGAGCCTGGATGGCAACTGACCCCCGCCTGAGGCGGGCCGTTGTTCTGGGCTGTCTGCNNCGACCCCCAATCCCCGGCCCGATCCCGATCAGCCCGCCGTCGCCAGCAGCGCGCAACCCGGCGCGGTGACCGTCACCGTGCTGGGCGCCGCCTCGCCCGATGGTCTGGGCCTGCTGCCGCCCGGCCAGACCGGCCTGCCCCCCGCGCTCTGGGGGCTCAGCCGGACCGAAGATATCGCCCGCGCCATCACCGCCGAACGCGCGGCCCTGCTGCCCGCCTTGCGCGGCCTGTTCCTGACCTTGCTGCTGGCCGAAACCGATCCGCCGGTGGATAGCGGCGGCCGGGGCCAGCTGCTGATGGCCCGCATCGACAAGCTGCTGGATANNGCTGGATATGGGCGCGCTGGATCAGGCCGCAGCCCTCGTCGATCTCAGCGGGATGCCCAGCCCCGAACTGTTCCGCCGCAGCTTTGACATCGCGCTCTTGACCGGGCACGAGGATGCCGCCTGCACCCGGATGCAGGCCTCTGCCAATCTGGCCCCCACGCTGGCGGCGCGCATCTTCTGCCTGGCCCGCGCGGGCGACTGGAACGCCGCCGCGCTGACGCTGAACACCTCCCGCGCGCTGGGTCGGGTGGAGGGCACCGAAGATCAGCTGCTGTCGCGCTTTCTCGATGCCGAACTGGCCGAAGATTCGCCGCCCCTGCCCCCGCCCGACCGCCCGACCCCGCTGGTCTGGCGCATGTACGAGGCGATTGGCGAACCGCTCAACACCCAGCACCTGCCGCTGGCCTTTGCCCATGCCGAACTGCGCCCGCAGGCCGGCTGGAAAGCCCAGGTCGAAGCGGCAGAACGGCTGGCCCGCGCCGGGGCCGTAACGCCCAACCTGCTGCTGGGGCTTTACACCGAACGCGATGCCGCAGCCTCAGGCGGGGTCTGGGACAGGGTCGATCTGTTCCAGCGGTTTGATCGCGCACTGACGCTGGGCGAACCGCAGGCGATTGCCGATGCCCTGCCGCCGGTCTGGCAGGCCATGTCCGGCAACGAGCTGGAAAGCGTCTTTGCCGAACTCTATGGCGAAAAACTGGCCGGGCTGGATCTGCCCACCCCGGCCGACGGGCTGGCCCTGCGCATCGGCCTTCTGTCACCGGGCTTTGAACGGGTTGCCCGGCTGCGTCTGGCCCGTGGCCCGGCCTCTGATCTGCAGGAAGAATTCCTGCTGGGGCTGGCCACCGGCCATATCAGCGGCCTCACGCCGCCCGACAGCATGGCGCGCGGGGTCAGCCCGGCCTTCCTCGCCCCCACGCTCGATCCCGCCGCCGAAACCATGCTGCAAGAGCGCCGCGTGGGCGAGGCTTTGCTGCTGGCGATGGATGCGGTGGATCGGGGCGTGCGCGGCGATCCGCGCGGCGTGGCCGAAGGCCTGTCGCTGCTGCGCCGTCTGGGGCTGGAGGATGTGGCCCGCCGCACCGCGCTGGAACTGCTGCTGCTGGAACGGCGGGGCTAGGCCATGCCCGATGCCCTCATGCAGCGCTGGATTTCCACCTTCCTCGATGCCCAGGCGGCGGAACGCGATGCCGCGCGCAACACCCGGCTGGCCTATGGCCGTGACCTGCTGGATTTCGCGGGCTGGCTGGCCCATCGCGGCCGCGATTTCCTGACGGCCGACCGGCAGGCGGTGGAAGATTACCTGATCTCCTGCGAGGCAGAGGGGCTGTCCAAGGCCACCCGCGCCCGCAGGCTTTCGGCCATCCGCCAGCTCTATCGCTTTGCGCATGAGGAAAACTGGCGCACCGACAATCCGGCGCTGCGTCTCAAGGGGCCGGGCCTCGACAAACGCCTGCCGCAGGTTCTGACCCATGAAGAGGTGGATCGCCTGCTGGAGGCCGCGCGCGACAAGGGCCGCTCGCTGGATGATCAGATCCGCAACCGCGCCCTGCTGGAACTGCTTTATGCCACCGGCCTCCGCGTGTCAGAACTGGTGGAAATGCCGGTGGCGGCGGTGCGCGGCAATCCGCAGATGATTCTGGTGCGCGGCAAGGGCGGCAAGGAACGGCTCGCCCCCCTGAACGCCGCCGCCCGCGAGGCGATCAAGGCCTGGCTGACCGCCCGCGACGCCAAGCTCAAGGGCAAAGATGGGCGAAAACCCGCGGCGCCCGACAGCCCCTGGCTGTTTCCCTCGTCCGGCCGCACCGGCCATCTGACGCCGCGCCGGTTCGCCCAGCTGCTGGACGAGGCGGCGCTGGGCGCCGGTATCGACCCCGCCCGCGTCAGCCCCCACGTCCTGCGCCACGCCTTCGCCACCCACCTGCTGGAAGGCGGCGCCGACCTGCGCGTCGTCCAGACCCTGCTGGGCCACGCCGACATCGCCACGACCCAGATCTACACCCACGTCGCCACCGACCGCCTGGCCCAGGTCGTCCAGCAAAACCACCCCTTGGCGCGGGATGATTGACGGCGCATATTCGAGCCATGGGCGAGGATTTCTACGTCAAGGCGATCTGGGACCCCGAGGCCGAAGTCTGGTTCAGCGACTCCAACATCGTTGGCCTCGTGATCCAAACCGCGACGCTGACCGAGTTCGAAGTGCTGGCCCGGCATTTCGCTGCAGAGCTTCTGGCCGAGAATATGAACGTTATCGGCGACACCCTCATTAGGTTCGAGGCTGCAGCACAT
This sequence comes from Gemmobacter sp., assembly GCA_003509785.1. Taxonomy (GTDB): domain Bacteria; phylum Pseudomonadota; class Alphaproteobacteria; order Rhodobacterales; family Rhodobacteraceae; genus Gemmobacter. The sequence continues at coordinate 1,923 of DOMY01000094.1, read as the reverse complement.
TTCACAGTCGCGGCTCTTCCCTTCCCTCTCCCAGCGGGAGAGGGCTTGAGCGCCCGAGAGCGCAGCGATCGGTCTTGCGCGAAAGGGTGAGGGGTATGGGTGCGAACTCGCCCACCGACAGGCCCTCATCCGGCCCTGCGGGCCACCTTCCCCCCATGGGAGAAGGAAGCGGCTCTGAACCCCGCTTGCCCGGCGGCCTCGACCTCTCTAGTTTCCCCCGCCTTCCCTAGGGGCGGTTTTCCCGCCTGCAGTCCCGGACGCCTTTATGGCCACGCACTATCTCGACTTCGAAAAGCCGATCGCCGATCTGGAAGCCAAGATCGAGGAACTGTCGGCCCTGTCCGAAACCTCGGGCGGTTTCGACGCCGAGATCGCGGGCCTGCGCAAGAAGGCGGAACAGCTGCGCAAGAAGACCTACGCCGGTCTCGACCCCTGGATGAAGACCCAGGTGGCGCGCCATCCGCAGCGGCCGCATTTCATTGACTATGTCGAGAGCCTGTTCACCGACTGGAACGAGCTGCACGGCGACCGCAAGTTCGGCGATGATCAGGCCATACTGGGCGGTCTGGCCCGATTCCGCGGTCGGCCCGTCGTCATCATGGGCCAGGAAAAGGGCCACGACACCGCCACCCGCATCACCCACAATTTCGGCATGGCCCGGCCCGAAGGCTATCGCAAGGCCGTGCGCCTGATGGACCTGGCCGAACAGTTCGGCCTGCCGGTGCTCAGCTTCATCGACACCGCCGGCGCCTATCCGGGCCTGGGCGCCGAGGAGCGCGGCCAGGCCGAGGCCATCGCCCGTTCGACCGAACGCTGCCTGACCCTGGGCGTGCCCTCCATCGCCACCATCGCGGGCGAAGGCGGCTCGGGCGGGGCCATCGCCATCGCCGCCGCCAGCCGCGTGCTGATGCTGGAACACTCGATCTACTCCGTCATCTCGCCCGAAGGCGCAGCCGGCATCCTGTGGCGCGACGGCGCCCGGGCCAGGGACGCGGCCATGGCCATGAAGATCACCGGCCCGGACCTGCTGGCGCTGAAGATCGTGGACCGGCTGATCGACGAACCCGTCGGCGGCGCCCACACCGACCGCGCCGCCGCCATGGCCAATGTCGGCGACGTCCTGGCCGAGGAGCTGAAGGCCTTCGAAGGCCTGTCGCCCCAGCAGATCCGCAAACAGCGCGCCGACCGCTTCTACGCCATCGGCGCGCTTTGACCGAACGGCGTTAACCCCGAATCCATGAAATCAGGTGAAGCTCTCCCCTGACCGGGGCGAAATCTAACCAATCATGGCGACACAGGGCGATTCTCTTCGAGAAAGCGCGGTTTTCAACCTCAGCGGCGCCATCACCATGGTCGTCGACGATTCGCCCTTCTCCCTGACCCTGACGGCGGGCGCCCTGGCCGGTTTCGGCATTCGCCCCGCCTTCACGGTCGGCAGAGGCGCCGAGGCGCGCCGCATTCTTCAGGAGAAGCCGGTCGATCTGCTGTTGGTCGATACCGATATGCCGGACATCGACGGTTTCGAACTGGTGCGCTGGCTGCGTCGGTCAGGGCCCANNTGCCCGCCAGCCATATTCGGCGCGGACGCGTCACCGAAGCGCGCGACTGCGGCGCCAATTTCGTCGTCACCAAGCCGTTCAGCGCCGCCATGCTGCTGGAGCGGATCCTGTGGGTCGCGCGCGACAGCCGGCCCTTCCTCGAGGTGGGCGACTATCTGGGACCGGATCGCCGGTTCCGGCACGACGACTATGACGGCGAAGAACGGCGGGCCGACATGATCCGCAAGAAGACCATGGAGTTCGCATGACGGTCATCACCCATGTCCAGCGCAAATCCCGTCTCGCGGAGATGGTGGATCGTCCCGGCGGCGTCAGCGTCGGGGTCGCCCTGGCCCAGGCCAAGGCCAATCTGGATGGGCTGAAG
>DOMY01000152.1 GCA_003509785.1 Gemmobacter sp. | reverse complement strand
CGGCCACCAGATCGGCCGTGCCAACAGAAAACAAATGCGCCGGGCCATGTGCCGGTTCCGACGCAAACTGCGCCTCGGTGCTCGTCCAGGCACCCGCAATCAGATGATGGCCATGCGGCGTGAAGCTCATGGGCTTGTCCTTTCAGTAGGCTGTCAGGTCAGAAGAAGAGGAGGTCAGAAATGAAAAGCAGCCGTGATCGACCGGCGGCCCAGGGTCAGCGCATCGGCCACATGCACCATGGGCGCCAGATCCACCTCGGATTGTCCGGCGCGCACCAGCGCGGCCATGCGGGCATAAAGCGCCGGATATTCGCCCATGATGCTGTTTTCACCCGCGACAGGCTGGCCATCAAGCTCCAGCACATTGCCGCCCAGGCGCAGCGCAAGCTGGCCTGCATCGGTGTCAAGGCAGATATCCCAGGTTTGCGGCCCCTCTTGCCGCCAGTCGAAATCGGCCGTCACCCCGCCCGAAAACACCAGCCGCGCGGCGATCGGCGTCTGGCGGTTTTCGGGAAATTCCAGCTCTGCCGCCGTCAGATGCACCGGCATCGGCAGGATTTCCGTCAGGATCGACAGTGCATTGATGCCGGGATCAAAGACGCCCATTCCGCCGGGCTCGAACACCCAATCCTGCCCGGGATGCCATTTGCGCACATCTTCGCGCCAGGTGATCTGTGCCGCCCGCACCGCCTTGTCGGCCAGCCAGGCCTTGGCCGGCGCCACGGCCTCTGCCATGCGGCTGTGCCAGGTGGTGTAAAGCGTCACGCCACGAGCACGGGCCATCTGCTCCAGCGTATGGACCTCGGCGAGGGTGGCCCCGGGGGGCTTTTCCAGCATGACATGGCGCCCGGCCTGCAGAGCCATTGCCGCATATTCGAAACGCGGCACCGGCGGCAGACACAGGGAAATCACCGGAATATCGGGCCGTTCCGCCAGCAGCTGCGCGAAATCGCTGAACGCGGGCACATCCGCCACGCTGCCTTGGCGCGAACAGGTGGCCGCAAGCTCCCATTCCGGCGCGGCGGCAATGGCCGGAACATGCTGATCCAGCGCGATTTTTCCGATGCCGACCAATGCGATCTTCATCAGTGCGAATCCTTGCCCACGTCGCGGCCCCGGCAGCCCTTCAGAAAGTCGAGATCCGCCCCCGTATCGGCGCCTTCGACATGTTGCTGATGCAGCCAGGCATAACCCGAGCTGGGTCGGTCATGCGCGGGCTGCCAGGCGGCCAGCCGCGCGGCAAGCTCTGCCTCGGAAATTTCCAGCTGCAGCAGGCGCGCGGGCACATCCAGCGTGATGAAATCGCCGTTCTGCACCACCGCCAGCGGGCCGCCCGCCGCCGCCTCGGGCGAGGTGTGCAGCACCACGGTGCCATAGGCGGTGCCCGACATGCGCGCGTCGGAAATGCGCACCATATCGGTGATCCCCTTGCGCAGAACCTTGGGGGGCAGGCCCATATTGCCCACCTCTGCCATGCCGGGATAGCCCTTGGGGCCGCAGTTCTTCAGCACCATGATGCAGGTTTCGTCGATATCCAGCGCCTCGTCGTCGATCTTGGCCTTGTAATCGTCGATATCCTCGAACACCACGGCGCGGCCGCGGTGCTGCATCAGATGGGGCGAGGCGGCCGAGGGTTTCAGCACCGCCCCTTTCGGCGCCAGATTGCCCTTCACAACCACGATCCCGCCCGATTGCGCAAGCGCCTTGTCGGTGGGCAGGATCACCTCTTCATTGTGGTTCTGAACGTCCTGCACCTCTTCCCAGATCGTGGTGCCCGAAACCGTCAGGGCGTCGCGGTGCAAAAGACCGGCCTCGCCCAGCCGTTTCAGCACCACAGGCAGGCCGCCCGCATAGAAGAATTCTTCCATCAGATATTTGCCCGAAGGCATCAGGTTCACGATGGTCGGCACGTCGCGGCCGCAGCGATCCCAGTCATCCAGCGTCAGATCAACGCCGCTCCGCCCCGCCATGGCCAGCAGGTGGATCACCGCATTGGTCGATCCGCCGATGGCCGCATTGGTGCGGATCGCATTTTCAAACGCCTGTTTCGTCATGATATCAGAGGGTTTCAGGTCGTCCTTCACCATCTGCACGATGCGCCGCCCGGTCAGCTGCGCCATCACGCGGCGGCGGCTGTCCACCGCCGGGATCGCCGCATTGCCGGAAAGCGCCATCCCCAGCGCCTCGGCCATGCTGGCCATGGTCGAGGCCGTGCCCATGGTATTGCAGGTGCCCGAAGACCGGCTCATGGAGGCTTCGGCCTCCAGAAACTCGGCCTGGGTCATCTCGCCCGCTTTCACAGCTTCAGAGAATTTCCAAAGATGGGTGCCCGATCCCACCCGCTCGCCCCGGAAATAGCCGTTCAGCATCGGCCCGCCGGTCACCACGATCGACGGAATATCGGTCGATGCAGCGGCCATCAGCAGGCTGGGGGTCGTCTTGTCGCAGCCCACCAGAAGTACCGCGCCATCAATGGGTTGGCCGCGCATCGCCTCTTCCACCGCCAGCGCCGCAAGGTTGCGATACATCATCGCCGTGGGGCGGAAGGTGTTTTCGCTGGCCGAAAACACCGGCACTTCGACCGGAAAGCCACCCGCCTCCGAGACGCCGGCCTTCACCTTTTCGGCCAGTTCGCGCAGATGGCCGTTGCACGGCGTCAGATCCGACCACGTGTTCAGGATGCCGATGACCGGGCGCCCATCGAACAGGTCATGCGGATGGCCCTGATTTTTCATCCAGCCCCGGTGATAGATCGTGTCGCGCGACGTGCCGCCATACCAATGCTGCGAACGCAGTTTGCGGGGCCAGGGAGCAGGTTTGAATGTCATGGCACACCTCAGAGGGATTGGACGGCAAAGGGCGCGGTCTGCGCCGGTTCCTGCGCCAGCGGGTTGCGCAGCGGCAGGCCGAAGGCCGGGCTTTCGATTTCGAACACATCACCGGGTTTCGTGGTGATGCCATCGGCAAAAGACAGGGTCGCGGTGCCAAAGAAATGCACATGCAGATCGCCCGGATGCCGGAACAGGGCATATTTGAAATGGTGATGTTCCAGATTGCCCAGGCTGTGGCTCATATTCGCCTCGCCCGACAGGAAGGGTTTTTCCCAGATCACCGCGCCATCGCGATGCAGGCGGCTGGTGCCTTCCACATGCTGCGGCAGATCGCCCAAGCGCAGTTCGGGGCCAAAGCTCGCCGGGCGCAGCTTGGAATGGGCCAGCCACAGGTAATTGCCGCGTTCCGTCACATGATCGGAAAACTCGTTCCCCAGCGCAAAACCAAGCCGGAAGGGCGTGCCATCGGGGCCGATCAGGTAAATCCCCGCGATTTCAGGCTCTTCCCCCGCATCCAGGGCGCAGCCGGGCGAGATCAGCGGGGTGCCGGGCGCTGCGGCCACGTGGCCGTTGCCCTTGTAGAACCATTCCGGCTGCGCGCCGATCTTGCCCGCGTCCGGCCTGCCACCCTCCAGCCCCATGCGGAACATCTTCATGCTGTCGGTCATCTGGTCGGGATCGGCCTTGGCGTGCATCGAATTGCGCGTGGCGGCACTGCCCAGATGGGTCAGCCCGGTGCCGGTCAGATGGGTGTGGCAGGGATCGGGGGGATCGACGGGCAGCAGCACCCGGCCTTCGGCCNNCCGCCGCCTGCGCCAGGTCGATCACCGTTTCTGTGCCGGGCACCAGATGGGCGGCCTCGCCTTGCCGGGCCACGACGGCGCGGCCGGTTGCGGTGCGGATCTGCGAAAGGAACATGGTTCAGCCCTGCTTCTGCTTGTTGTAGACATCGAAGAATACGGCGGCCAGCAGAACCATCCCTTTGATAACCTGCTGATAATCAATACCGATTCCCATGATCGACATGCCGTTGTTNNATCACGCCCATGATGAAGGCGCCCACCACCGCGCCGATGATCTTGCCCGATCCACCCGACATCGAGGCGCCACCGATGAAGACCGCTGCGATCACGTCCAGCTCCACCGCGAAACCGGCTTTGGGCGTGGCGGTGTTCAACCGCGCCGCGAAGACCAGCCCGCCAAGTGCGGCCAGAAAGCCCATGTTCACGAAGGTGAGGAAGGTCAGGCGTTCGGTCTTGATCCCCGAAAGTTTCGCGGCCTTTTCATTGCCACCAATGGCATAGACCCGGCGGCCCAGCGTGGTGCGCTCGGTGATGAACGCATAGATCACCGTCAGAACCACCATGGAAATCAACACATTCGNNTTCCATGTCACGAACAGAAGTGCGGCGCCGACGATGGCATTGCGGGCCACGAAAAACGCCGTCGGCTCATCCTCGATGCCATATTGCGCATTGCGGGCACGGGCTTTCAGACCCAGCCAGATCAGCACGCAGACGGCAATCACCCCGGCGGCCAGCGCGGTGACATTCGGTTTGCCCACCCCGAACAGATCGGGGATGAACCCGGTCGACAGCGCCTGAAAGCTTTTCGGAAACGGTCCGATGCTTTGCCCCGCCAGCAGCCACAGCGACAGGCCGCGGAACACCAGCATCCCAGCCAGCGTCACGATGAAGGAAGGGATCTTCCAGAAAGCCACGAAATAGCCCTGCGCGGCGCCGATCAGGATCCCCACGATCAGGCACAGCGGCACTGCCACCGCCACCGGCAACCCCCAGCTGACGATCATCACCGCCGCCATTGCGCCGACGAAGCCCATCACCGATCCCACCGACAGGTCGATATGGCCCGCCACGATCACCATCAGCATACCCAGCGCCATGATGATGATATAGCTGTTCTGCAGGAACAGGTTGGTGATGTTCACGGGTTTCAGCAGCGTGCCGTCGGTCACGATCTGAAAGAACACCATGATGGCGATGAGGGCGAACAGCAGCCCGTATTCGCGCAGGTGGCTGATCAGATAGCGGCCGATGCCTTCGGCCTTTGGCGTTGTCATCCTGCCTCTCCCTTATTCCGTAACGATGAGCGACATGATGCGCTCTTGCGTGGCCTCGGTGTGGTGCAATTCACCCACGAAGGCGCCTTCGTTCATGACATAGATCCGGTCGCACATGCCCAGCAGCTCTGGCATTTCCGAGGAAATCATCAGAACCGCTTTGCCCTGTGCGCTCAGGTCGTTGATGATGCTGTAGATTTCATATTTCGCCCCCACGTCGATGCCGCGCGTGGGTTCATCCAGGATCAGCACCTCAGGTTCGGTAAACAGCCATTTCGACAGCACCACCTTCTGCTGGTTGCCGCCCGAAAGGTTCATCACCTTCTGGAACACGCTTGGCGTGCGGATCCGCATGGCGGCGCGGTATTTCTCGGCCACTTCGGTTTCGCGGGCCTCGTTGATCACGCCGCCCTGCGCCACGGCGGGCAGATTGGCCAGCGTGGTGTTGCGCTGGATGGTTTCTTCCAGGATCAGGCCCAGCGATTTGCGGTCTTCGGTCACATAGGCAATGCCTGCCGCGATGGCCCGGCTGACGGTGCCGGTATCCTTCACCACACCATGCACCTTGACCTGACCGCTGATGTTGCGGCCATAGCTGCGGCCAAACAGGCTCATGGCCAGTTCGGTGCGCCCAGATCCCATCAGGCCCGCAATCCCCACCACTTCGCCCGCGCGCACATTCAGCGCGATATTCTTGATAACCTGGCGTTCGGCATGTTCGGGGTGCCAGACGTTCCAGCCTTCCACCTCCATCACCACGGCGCCGGTGCGGCGGGTGCGTTCGGGATAGCGGTGCGCCATGTCGCGCCCCACCATGTCGCGCACGATGCGGTCTTCGGAAATCGGGGTCGTATGGGCATCCAGCGTGGAGACCGTGGTGCCATCGCGGATCACCGTCACGCTATCGGCCACGCGGCGCACCTCGTTCAGCTTGTGGCTGATGATGATCGAGGTGACGCCCTGTGATTTCAGCTCCAGCAGCAGATCCAGCAGGGCCTGGCTGTCGGATTCCGAAAGCGCGGCGGTCGGTTCATCGAGGATCAGCAGACGCACGTCTTTCGACAGGGCCTTGGCAATCTCGACCAGCTGCTGCTTGCCGACGCCCAGCTTGCCCACCTGCACGCCCGGCGGTTCTTTCAGCCCCACCTTTTTCAGCAGCGCCTCGGTCTGGCGAAAGGTTTCCTGCCAGTCGATCACGCCGCCCGTCTGGCGTTCATTGCCCAGAAACAGATTCTCCGCGATCGACAGCAGCGGCACCAGCGCCAGTTCCTGGTGAATGATGATGATCCCGCGATCTTCGCTGTCACGGATGCCGCGGAACTGGGCCACAGAACCGTCATAGACGATCTCGCCCTCATAGCTGCCCGCCGGATAGACGCCCGAAAGCACCTTCATCAGCGTGGATTTTCCGGCGCCATTCTCGCCACAGATCGCATGGATTTCGCCCTGACGGACGTAAAGGTTCACCTGATCCAGCGCCTTGACGCCCGGAAAGGTCTTGGTGATGGAGCGCATCTCCAGCAGCGCGGTCATGTCGGGCCTCCGAAAGGACGCAGGATAGGGCGGGCCGCCCGCCGCTTGGGGCGAGGGGCGGCCCTGAAACATCCGAAAAGGATGCGTTACTTGATCTGGTCCATGGTGTAGTAGCCCGAGCCGACCACGATCTCTTCCCAGTTGCTGGCATCCACCGAAACCGGCTCCAGCAGATAGGACGGGATGACCTTGACACCGTTGTTATAGGTGGTGGTGTCGTTGATCTCCGGCTCGCCGCCTTTCAGCATGGCATCCACCATGCCCACGGTCACGCGTGCCAGTTCGCGGGTATCCTTGAACACGGTCGAATACTGCTCGCCCGCGAGGATGGATTTCACCGATTGCACTTCGGCATCCTGGCCCGAAACGATGGGCATCTTCATGTCGCCAGACCCGTAGCCCACGCCTTTCAGCGACGACAGGATCCCGATCGACAGCCCGTCATAGGGCGACAGCACGCCATGCACTTGTTTGTCGGTGTAATTGGCCGACAGCAGGTTATCCATCCGCGATTGCGCCACCGCGCCATCCCAGCGCAGGGTGCCGACCTTGTCCATGCCCATCTGGCCGGAACCGATGACGATCTCGCCGGAATCGATCATCGGCTGCAGCACCGACATGGCGCCATCATAGAAGAAATAGGCGTTGTTGTCGTCGGGGCTGCCGCCGAACAGTTCCACATTCCAGGGCTTCTGATCGGGGAAGCGTTCCTTCAGCCCGTTCACCACGCTGGTGGCCTGCTGCACGCCGACCTTGAAATTGTCGAAGGTGGCGTAATAGCTCACATCGCCGCTGTCACGGATCAGGCGGTCATAGGCGATCACCTTGATATCGGCGGCGGCGGCATTTTCCAGCGCGTTCGACAGGGTGGTGCCGTCGATGGCGGCAATCACCAGCACATCCACGCCCTTGGTGATCATGTTTTCGATCTGGGCCAGCTGGTTGGGGATATCGTCTTCGGCATATTGCAGATCGGTTTCATAGCCGGCTTCGGTGAACTGCTTCACCATGGACTCGCCATCCGAGATCCAGCGGGCCCCGGATTTCGTCGGCATTGAAATGCCCACCGTTTCGGCAACCGCGCCAAAGGCGATGAACGAGCTGCACATCGCCAGCGCAGCGGCGACGGATTTGAGTTTCATCTCTCTCTCCCTGATACGGGCAGTGGGTGTTCTTCCCGCCTGCCCCCTCCTCCTCGGCGCTCGATTCGAGCTGCCTGTGGCTGTTCTAGCGGGGCGTGACATATCAGTAAAATTACATTATTTACATTCCACATATCAAATCCGGTAACTCTTATGTCCTTTACCCTGCCCACGCTGAAACCGGCGCAGCTGCGCCTGCTGACCGCCATCGCCCGGCATGGCCAGCTGCAACTGGCCGCAGCCGAGGTTTCGCTGACCCAGCCCGCCGCCTCGCGGATGCTGGCGGAAATCGAACGCGGGCTGGGGGCGCCGGTTTTCCTGCGCCAGCCCAAGGGGATGGAACCGACAGAGATCGGCCAGATCGTGCTGCGGCGGGCGCAGGCCATGCTGCGGGAAATGCGCAGCATGGCGGCCGAAGTGCAGGCCCTGCGCGAAGGGTTTGGCGGTGCGGTGCGCGTGGGGGCGGTGACAGGGCCGGCCGTCGGCTATCTGGTGCCCGCCATCCGGCAGATCAAGCGCGATTCACCGGGGGCGGAAATCACGGTGGATGTGGCACCCTCGCGCGATCTGTTGCGCCATCTGGCGGCGGGGGATCTGGATTTCGCGCTGGCCCGTGTGCTGCCCGAATATGACAGCCGCGATTTCGACATCCGGCCGATGCGCGATGAAAAGGTGGCGCTGCTGGTGCGGGAGGATCATCCGCTGGCGCGCGCCCCGGTGGTGACGCTGACCGAACTGATGGATTACGAATGGATCATGCAGGATCGCGGAGCGCCGATCCGCGAAGCCACGCTGGAGGCCTTTGGCGCCGTGGGCCTGGCCGAGCCGCGCAATACGGTCAACAGCCCCTCGCTGTTGCTGATGATCGCCTATCTGGCCAAAAGCGATGCCGTCGCCGCCATGTCGGAAGAGGTGGCGCAACTACTGACGCAGCCGCCAGTAGGGGCGGGGTTTGCGGTGCTGCGGTTGCAGCGCGACATCCGGGTGTCGCCCTATTTCCTGCTCAGCCTGCGCAGGCGGCCGTTGCTGCCGATCGCCGCGCGGCTGATGGATCTGGTGCTGGCGCAGGCCGAAACCGGCGCCATGCTGTAATCAATCGGCAAAGATCCCGGGCGAGGTTTCGGCGCCATCATCGAACCGCGCCAGATAATCCACGATCATCGGGCGGTTCACCGCAAAGCCCTTGTAGGCCGCCAGATCCTCGGGCAGATCGCGCAGCACGCGGTGCAGACGGCGGCCCCATTTCGGCACGGTCACCAGATCTTCCAGCGAAATCAGATAGCAGCGGATCGGGAACGCCAGCGCATTGGATCGTGGCAGCCGCCAGAAGGTTTGCAGTTCCACTCGCAGAAATTGCTTTTTCCCGACGTTTTCCGGGGTGATCGTGCGCTTTTCCGGGCCCCATTTGTGGTAATTCTCGGGGCTGGTATCCAGCCGGGGATTGACGGTCATCGTCCAGTTCAGCCGCCGTGCAGGCGATCCCTGCTGCACGTTCAGCAGGAATTTCAGCGCGCGCTGAAACACCCCCATTTCGGCGGCGCGGGGCACCGGGGCGTGCCATTCGAAGAAATTCATGCCGATGTCGAAATCCAGGCTCCAGTCGGCCTGGCTGGTTACCATGCCTGCATCCATCCACAGATTGCCCTCGCGCTGGTCCAGCACCGCAAAATCGCCCTGCGCCTGCCGCGTGATATATTCCATCGGGCCGCAGGGCAGGGTGGTGGCATCCAGAAAGGTAAAGCGCTGGTCGATCCCCAAGGGCCGGTTGATCCAGTGCCACTGGTTGCCGTCGCGCTGCAGGCTGAACAGATCGGGGTAATCTTCGGCCTTGGATTGCATGATCAGATCCAGCAGATCCCATCCCGCCAGTTCCATATGCGGCAGCGACTGGCAGCGCAGCGGGTCTTCCGTCAGGGTGATCGCCCGGTCGCGCATCTCGGCGACGTAATGTTCATCCACGTCAAAGCGTTTCTCGAACGGGCTGCCTTCCCGCCCGCCCTTATGCGGCTCCATGTTCACCGAATACATGTAGCTGTCGCGGTCGAAGGGGAAGGGAAAGCGCCGGATCGCCTCGGCCGAATTGCGGAAGGTGTAATCGTCGCGGAAGGTTTCGTCGTTGAACTGGATGGTCATCTTGGCCCCTATCGGTCGAGGATCAGTTCGGCACCCTGAAAGCGCGAGACGCAGGGCATGATCTTGGTATTGGCGGCATGGTCGCTGTCGCTCAGCCAGTGGTCGTGGTGGTCGATCCGGCCATGGCAGGCGATCACCTCGGTTTCGCACTGCCCGCAGGCGCCGCCCCGGCACAGCCAGGGCGCATCTACGCCCGCCGCCTCGATGGCTTCCAGCAGGCTTTGATGCGGGCTGACCTCGATCTTCAGGCCAGACCGGGCGAGCGTCACGGTGAACGGCGCGCCGGTGGGCGGCGCCAGAAACGCCTCGGCATGCAGCGCCGCACGGGGCCAGCCCTTCTGCGCGGCCACTTCGGCCACACGGTCGATCAGCGCCTGTGGCCCGCAGGTATAGACATGGGTGCCCAGGGGCTGCCCCTGCAGGATCACGGCCGGGTCGATCCTTTTGCCCTCGCCCGAGAGATGCAGATGCACCTGCGGCAGATCGGGCAGCAGGCGCAGCCCCGCCGCCTCGGCGCGCGATCGCGCGGCATAATGCAACTCGAACGGCAGTTGCAGGCGCTGCAGCTGTTTCAGCTGTGAAACGAAGGGGGTAATGCCGATACCACCCGCGATCAGCACATGTTTGCGCGCCGTCAGATCCAGCGCAAACAGGTTGACCGGGGCACCGATGCGCAGCAGATCGCCCACCGCGACCCGGGTGTGCATGAAGCGCGACCCGCCACGCCCGGCATCCTCGCGCCGCACGGCGATGTCATAGCCCGATCCATCCATCGGATCGGAAATCAGCGAATAGGCATTGCGCCGCAGCACGCCGTCATCCGGCATTTCCACCACCACATGCGCCCCGCCGGAAAACAGCGGCAGGCTGCCCCCTTCAGGACATTCAAAGCGAAAGCGGGTGACCAGCGGGGTCAGCGGTTCAACGGCGGCCACGCGCAGCTGACGGGCGGTCATGGCTTGATCTCCTGCAGTTCGGGCACGATGCCGGGGGTTTCGGCATCGACGCAGACGCCCTGAAACGCAGCCAGCCGGCGCGAATAATGGTCGCGCACGAACAGGGTCAGCCCGCAATGGCTGCAGGTGAAGGGATCTGTGGTGACGCCTTCGGTGATGCCCTTGCAATGCACGCATTGCATGCGCCGCGCGATGGACCCGCGATGATCGCTCTGGATCGCATCAACGGGCAGGCCCGCGGCCAGCGCCTCGGCCATGGCCAGCCCGATCAGGGTTTCGCTGCCCGCCAGATACAGCCGCGTGCCCATATGGGCATCCAGCAGCGCCTTGCGGAAGCGGGGCAGGATGGCGGAAAAGCTGGGGCCTTCGTGATAATGTTTCGGGTGCAGGGCGGCCAGCGCGGCGCCGAAAGGCGCGCCTTCGGGGATATAGATCACATGCGCCGCCGCGATCAGCGCGGCATCCTGCAGGGCAAGTTCGATCAGCGCCTCGGCGCCGCTGGCATCGGCCAGCATCAGCGCCGCCGCACCCGGCACCGGCGACAGGCCGGGATAGACGGGGCGGGTGGTGATCGAGGGGGTAAATTCGGTTCTGGGCATTCAACTCTCCGTTCCGGCGGGGTGCGGGCCCTTGGGCCCGCGACCTGGCCTCAGCCCTTGGCGGTGCGGCGTTTCTTTTCGGGGTCGAAGAAGGGCATCGGGCTGGTGGTGGCGGCAATCGCGCCATGTTCGGCACATTGCACGGTCAGCGCGGTGCCCGCATTGGCACAATCCACCGGCAGGCGGGCAATCGCCACCGTCCAGCCGTTCAGCGGCGAGTGCATGGCCTGCGTGACCAGACCGACCTGAACGCCATCCTTGAAGACCGGTGCGCCATTGCCCGGCGCCTTGTCGCCTTCCAGCTTCAGCCCCCAGATCTTGAACCGCTCGCGNNCCCCTTCAGCCGGTAATGCTCTTCCGCGCCGCGGAAGCCGGTCTTGCCGGGCGATACGGTGAAACCCAGCCCCAGCTCCCACAGGGTATCGCCGCAGGCTTCATCGGCGAACGGATACATCTCGCTGTTATCATAGGGGAAAAACAGCAGATAGCTTTCGGTGCGCAGCAGATCCAGCGTGGTGAAGCGGCAGGGGATGATACCCATGGCCGCGCCTTCCTCCAGGATGCGATCCCAGATCATCGGCGCATCCTGGCCGCGCACGAACAGCTCATACCCGCGTTCGCCGGTATAGCCGGTGCGCGAAATCATCGCGGGCTTGCCGAAGAGCGAGGTCTGCATATGGCTGAAATAGGCCAGATCGCGGATGCCCGGCACATGGTTTGCCAGAAAATCCACCGCCAGCGGGCCTTGCAGCGACAGGTCATGCAGGTTGTCGTCAAACTTGATCGTCACATCGCGGCCGGTCGCGGCCATGGTCAGCTGTTCATGGCCCTGGCCCGACCCATGCACCACCATGAAGGCATTGGGGCCGGTGCGGTAGATCACGCAATCATCGACGAACTTGCCCGCATCATTCAGCATGGTGGCATAGACCGAGCGGCCCGGCATCAGCTTTTCGATATTCCGGGTGGTGGCGCGGTCGATCACATGGCTGGCGGCGGGGCCGGTCAGGTGGACCTTTTTCAGCCCCGATACATCCATCAGCCCCGCCTTGGTGCGGATCGCCAGATATTCGGCCACGGGATCTGCGTCATAGGACCAGGCGGTTCCCATCCCGCTCCAGTCTTCAAGGGCGGAACCCAGGCTGCGGTGCCGGTCGGCCAGCGCCGAAAATCGCCAGGAGTTCGTCATGTCAGCTCTCCATCTGTTAATCGTCTGTTTTACGTCCCGCATCTGTCGGGACACGGGACGGCAGGTGTCATCGGCCGATCAGGCCGGAAGCTGGAAGAACCAGTTGGACCACAGCACCACCACAGCGCCGGCAATCAGCGCCACATAGGGCCAGATGCCTGCCTTGCGCGGCCCCAGATCGCCGCTGTCCGACAGGCCCAGATCCTCCATCGCCTCTTTCGGGAAATGGCCCTTGTCCTGCACATAATGGCGGAACCAGAACACCGGCAGGATCAGCGCGGCAAAGATCAGACCCGACCACAGCGCGTTGGAATAGCCCCAGACCTTGGCACCCGCGCCGAGGAACAGCGCATTCACGAAGGCCAGCGCGGTGTTGATGCCGATCAGCACGGTGGGCGCCTTCCACGGGCGCGGCAGATGGGCGGAATCGATCCGGTGAATCCAGCCGGCATTCAGGTTCAGGAAGTTGAACATGATGTAGCCGACGTTCGAAATCGCCAGAACGTAGAAGTAGCCGCCCGCATCCGAGGCCAGCGCCAGCAGGATCACGTTGAAGCCCAGATCCGTCCACATGGCGCCGGTCGGCGCGCCATGGTCGTTCACCTGGCTGAGGTATTTCGGCAGCCAGCCATCGCGCGAGCCCTGATAGAGCGTGCGCGACGATCCGGCCATGGCCGTCATGATGGCCAGAAACAGCGCCATGATCATCAGGATCACGAAGATCTGCGTCACCACCGGCCCGCCGCCGACCATGCTGCCCAGAGCCTCGCCCACGCCGGTGCCATCGACAATGCCGGTGGCCAGCATCCCCGATTGGCCCAGAACGCCCTGGAAGGCGAAGGGGATCAGGAAATAGAACACGACGCAAAGCAGGCCGGAATAGAAGATGGCGCGGAAGGTATCGGTCTGCGGGTTCTTGAATTCGGCAGTATAGCAGACGGCGGTTTCAAAGCCGTAGGTCGACCAGGCGGCGATATAGAGACCGCCCAGAAACAGCGTCCAGCCGCCGATATCCCAGGCGCCATCGACGCCGGAATAGGCGGCGGTCGGCGGCACGATATTGGTGACGTTCATGCTGTCGATCGCGCCGGTCAGGATCGGCACCAGCCCCACCAGCAAGAGCGGGATCAGCACCACGACCGCCATCCATTTCTGCGATTTGGCGGTCGAGGCGATGCCACGGTGCTGGATCACGAAAATGATCAGCATCAGCGCCACGCCGATCACGAAGGTGGAGTTGAAGTGCAGGGTGCCCAGGCCCGGAACGGCGATGTTGAACGCCTCCCACACGCGGAAGGCGGGGGTCAGGGCGGCGACGCCATCGGCAGCGGCCACGGCGGAAATCGCATCACCCACCGCAACGCCCGCATTTTCGGCCATATAGGCGGCGACGGCGGGGGTTTCGGCGGTGTAGCTGGCGATATTGGCCGCCACCCAATCCAGCACCGGCTGGCTTTCGGCAAGCGGGATGGGGAACAGCGCGTTCAGGATATAGCCGGCCGCGATGGCACAGCCGAGCGACAGCACCGGCGACCAGGCGAACCAGTTGCACCAGACCGACAGCGGCGCGATCAGTTTCGAATAGCGCAGCCAGGCGGTGGCGCCATAGACCGAGGCGCCGCCGGATTTGTTGCCGAACATCCCGGCCATTTCGGCATAGGTGAAGCTTTGCAGAAAGCCCATCACCATCGAGATCATCCAGACCACGAAAGCGGCCTTGCCCGCCACCCCCGCGATCCCGCCGATGGAAAACAGCACCAGCGGCGGCACACCCGCCGCCACCCAGAATGCGCCCTTCCAGCTCAGCGATCTGTGCAGCGCGCCCGAGCTGGGCGTGCCTGTCGGCGCCACCCCCGCTCTGGCTGCGGCCTGCGCCGCAGTCATCATGTTCTTGTCCACGTCCAAACTCCCTGTTGTGTGGCTGGGGGTCTTTTGCCCCGGTTTTCTTGCCTCCCCCGCCGATGTGGCGGGNNCCGGGCTCCCATCCCCGGCGCGCCCCGGTGTCAGGACCGGGGACGTTCTTTTTGCGGGTCGTAATGCGGGAAGGCCGAAACCTGTGCCGCGATCCGCTTTTGATGACCATCGAGCCGTCCGACCTCGACCGCGGTGCCGATGGCGGCATGGGCCACATCCAGCCGCGCCAGCGCGATCATCTGGCCGGTGCGCGGGCTGCGCATGGCGGAACAGATCTCGCCCACCTGCGCGCGCCCGATGCGGACCGGGTCGCCATGGCCCACGGGTTCCTGCCCGTCGATCTGCAGCCCGACGAATTTGCGCGACGGATGATCCTTGCGGCGGATCAGCGCATCGCGCCCGACGAAATCGGCGGCCTTGGATTTCAGCGGCACGGTGAAGCCCACGCCTGCCTCGAACGGGTCGGTCTGATCGGAGAAATCATAGCCCGCGAAGACCAGCCCGGCTTCGATGCGCACCAGATCGAGGCCTGCAAGCCCCATCGGGCGCAGGCCAAGTGGCTGCCCCGCCTGCCAGACGGCATCAAAGACGATATCGCCCTGACGCGGGTGGCAGAAGATCTCGTATCCCAGCTCGCCGGTATAGCCGGTGCGCGACACCACAACGGGCACGCCCTGGGGCCCGCCGATGCGCCCCACGGTGAAGCGGAACCAGCCGAGTTCGGTGACTGCGGGCTGATGCGGTGGCGTCCAGATGATCTGGGCCATCAGCTCGCGCGATTTCGGGCCTTGCACGGCGAGATTGTGCATCTGATCGGTGCTGGAGCGGATCAGCACGTTCAGGCCCAGCCGCGCGGCCTCTTCCCGCATCCAGATGCCGCCCTCGTCGCTGCCGCCGATCCAGCGGAAGTTCTGCGCGCCCAGGCGGAACAGGGTGCCATCGTCGATCATGCCGCCATGCGGATGGCAGATGGCGGAATAGACCACCTGACCCACGCCCAGCTTTGATACATCGCGCGTCAGCACCCAGTTCAGCAGGGCTTCGGCATCCGGCCCTGTCACCTCGAACTTGCGCAGGGCGGACAGATCCATGACCACCACACCGTCGCGGCAGGCCCAGTAGCTTTCCACCGGATCGGTGCCCGCAAAGGTATTGGGCAGCCAGAAGCCCTTGTATTCGATGAAATCCCGCGTGAGTTCGGCGAATTTGGCGTGGAAGGCGGTTTCGCGTGTCATGATCGGCTCCGCGTCGGGGGTGGCGCGCCAGGCCGAGGCGCGTTGAAAACGCGCCGTCGCGGCATAGCTGCGCAGGTGGATATCTGTCAGGGTCCAGCCATTGGCGGGGGTCGTGTCATCGGGGCAGGCCGAAGACACGCAGACCAGATCGGTCATGGCGCGCAGCAGCACATAATCGCCGGGGCGCGACCAGGGTTCATCGGCATACATCACGCCATGGGCATCAATGCCGGTGTTGAAGAAGAAATTGGCCGCCATCCAGCCCGCCCGGCCGGGGATGCCATATTCCGCCAGCGCGGTATTGAAATTGTCAGAGCAGTTGGCATGGCCGGGATAGCCGATGTCATCATAGTATTTCGATGTGCAGGCCATGGCGAAGGCATCGTGGCGGCCGCAGGTATCCTGCACCACCTCGATCAGCGCGGTCATGTCCTGATCGAAGTATTTCGCGTGCAGGCCGGGCATCGGATAGGCATGACCCTGAAGGGTGCGGGTGGTGGTCACATCCAGCGGGTTGAAGATGCCGCGATCCACCTTGCGGGCATCGAAGCACTGGAAATCCGTGCATTGCCGCCCGTCCACATCAAGGATCTGCAGATATTCGCCCGCCCGCACGACATAGGCCTGCGCGGTGGCGGATGTGATGCGCAGATCCAGCAGCGGGTCGGCCAGCGGATCGGGCAGATCGAAGCCAAGCTGCGCCCGGGGCGCGGCGCGGGTGATGGCCAGCGCCAGCGGGGTGGTGGTATCCTGCGCGGTGAAATCCATCGGGCCGCCGGGGGCTGCTGCCACCAGCCAGCCGTTGCCCTGTGCAGTGAAGCTGGCCGTATCGCCCGCCGGGCTGCCCGCGCCGAACAGCCGGATCACGCGCGCGCCCTCCGGCAGGATGCCGCGCCGCGCGAGTGCGGCGCGCAGGGCAGGCGTCTGGGCCAGCACGGCCTGCAGCCCATCGGCCGGGCCATCGGCGGGCGTGCCGTGCAGGCCTGCATCGGGGCGGCCATCGGGATGGGTGGCCAGAAGTTCGGCCCGCTGGCCGCCTTCGGTATTGGCAAGGGTAATCCGGTCGCCCGCGGCGACTTGCACGCAGATCGCCCCGCCGCCGGGCACCAGNNAAACAGGCCATCGGGCAGAAGCTGCAACATCCTGAGATCCTAGAAAAAGCCGGGGAGGCAAAGGCGCGCCTCCCCGGGAGGGGGACCGGGGGGTAGGGACGGGTCAGTTCTGGAGATAGACTTCCAGCGTATCATCCAGCGCATCTTTCCACGGCGTATGATGGGTGGGCGCCATGGTGCCAGTGATGATGGATTTGTAGCTGTTGTTGCGGAAGCCCATGATATCCTTGGCTTTATGGTACTTCCATTCAAAGAAGGCTTCGCAGGCGCCATCCACGTCGAAGCTGGGATAATCGGTATCTGCGATCAGCTCCTTCACATAGGCGATCTGATACTTGATCGCGTATTTCACATCGTCGGATGCGGTTTCGCGCGCCTCGCGTTCGGCCACATCGGCCAGCAGGGCCTGTTTGTCGGCGGGGACGGCGATGCGATCCATAATGATGTCACGCACATACCAGGCCTGGGCGTCGAACATGTTGAAGGTGAACCACTGATCCTGCATCCCCAGGTAGAACAGCTTGGGGTTATGGGCATAGACCACGCCCTTGTAGAGATCGGCGGTGGCAAGCCGGTTCTTGGTCTTCAGCCGCAGGTCATCGGGCAGGAAGGGGAAGTAATGCTTGTAGCCGGTGCAGAGAATGATCGCATCGACCTTCTTTGACGTGCCATCGGCAAAGACCGCCGCGCCGTCTTCGACCTTGACCAGGGCCTGCTTTTCTTCCCAGTTGTCGGGCCAGTTGAAGCCCATGGGGGCAGAGCGATAGCAGGAGGTCACGGTTTTGGCGCCGTATTTCCAGCATTGCGAGCCGATATCCTCGGCCGAATAGGAAGACCCTACCACCAGCACATCCTTGCCGGTGAATTCGCGCGCATCGCGGAAATCATGGGCATGGACGATGCGGCCGGTGAAGGTGTCGAAGCCCGGATATTCCGGCACATTGGGCGTGGAGAAATGGCCGGATGCCACGATCACATGATCAAAGCGCTCCTTGTACATGCGATCGGCCACCAGATCATGGGCGGTCACGGTGAAATCGCCGCTGTCGGCATCATATTCGACACTGCGGATCACGGTTGAAAAGCGGATCCAGTCGCG
>DOMY01000218.1 GCA_003509785.1 Gemmobacter sp. | reverse complement strand
GCCCAAGCCCGGAACGGGATCAGCCAGATGTGGATGACGCCGACTGCGCGGGATCACAAGGACGGGGCGACGACATTGGCAAACACGCCGGTGAACGGTCTGCTTGGCCGCCAGGTCCTGGCGACGCCGATGGCTGGGAGCGATACCTCCGATGCGCGCCGGACCTTGAACCCGCTGTTCGTCGAGGCGCTGATGGGCTGGCCCACCGGGTGGACCGGCTTCGCCTCTGTGGCAACGGCGTGGTCCCCTTGGTTGCGGCGCATGCGCTGCGAACTCTCGCGGCTGAATTGCTGGCCGATGGATGAGGTGGCGGCATGAAGCAGACGCGCCTCATGTCGCTGGTCGAGTCGATCGCCAATGTAATCGTCGGCTACGGCGTCGCGGTGGCAACGCAGATCCTGATCTTCCCGGTCTTCGGGCTGCACACGACGCTGGCTCAGAACCTGAAGATGGGCGCGGTGTTCACAATCGTCTCGCTCGGCCGCAGTTACGCCTTGCGGCGGTTGTTCGAGCGATGGCGTCGCCTCTGACCCCGCTGGCGGTGCCGGGCGACGGATGCTAGCCTTGGCACATGTCCGACTGGCAACACATCGAAATCAACAACCACGGGACCATCGTGGTCCTGCGTCCGATCTCGGACGAAGGTCGGCAATGGTTCGAAGACAATGTCGGCGACCCTGAACCAGGCGGCATCTACACCTGCGAGCCCCGTATGGCGCAGGACATCCTGCAGGCGGCGGCGCGCGATCTACTGTCGATGCAGTAAGAAATCTTCGCACCGAGCGAAGTGGCTTCATTACATCGATTGCATTCAGGGTTGCCAGTCGCTCCGGCGGCCGTGGCGGACATGCAGAACCCGCACCGCACCGTCGATGACGGCATAGTAGATCCTCCATCGCGTCGCCTTTCCATAGAGCGCGCGACGGACGGCCAAATCGAATTCACGCGACTCCGGGGCAATCGGATGAGCTTCCGGCATCGTACCGAGGGCAAGGATGGTGTCCCGGATGCCCGCCAGCCATTCGTCCGCCGCCCTCGGGTTGCGATCCCGCAGGTAGGTCCATGACGCTGTCAGATCATCCGCCGCATTCGGCGTGATGATCACCGGCAGAGGAGCGTTCATTTCGTCTGGGCGAGGCCGTCGAAGAATGTGCCGGCATCGGTGCCTTCACCGGCAATGGCCTGCGTCAGGCCCTTGCGGATCCCCGCGACGGTTTCGGCATAGTCGAGCTGGTCCTGCATTTCTTGCCACGCGGCGGCATCCATCACGACGACGGAGGGCTTGCCGTTCACAGTCAGGATCTGCGGCCGACCGGTCTCCTTTATCTGCGCGATCAGACGCGCCGAATCCCGCTTGAACTCGGTCAGCGGGCTGATGTCCTTGGTAATGTTCATGACTGGCCTCCCGACGCGCATCGAATTAGGTGCGAATATAGCGCCTTCTTCGATGCGCGTCGAGGGTTGCGTTGCCTACTTCAGGGTGTAGACCCGCCCGCGTCCTTCGACTTTCTCGGAGGTCACCTCGAGCCCGAGCTTCTTCTTCAGGAGGGCCAGCCATGGCCCCCCTGACCGTGTGGGCCGCCCACTCGAGCGCGGTGGCGATCTCCTCGATGGTGGCGCCGCCCGGCGCGCGCAACATTTCGATCAGGGCTTCCTGCTTGGTGCCTTTCCGGCGCTGGACCGGTGCGGTGGCGACTTCGGCTGGTGTCGTGGTGGCCTCGGGCTCTGTGATCCCGAGCGTGTTCTGTGCCAGCGGCGTCGCGCGAAGGGTGGCCAAGACCGTGGCGCTCCAGTCTGCGATGTACCACATCGAGTGCCGCGGATTTCTCTGCAACGAACAGCACGGTGCGGCCACGGCCCAGCTGATCGGCGATGATGTTGGTGATCGTCTGGCTCTTGCCGGTGCCTGGTGGCCCGATCAGCACGAAATCACGGCCTTCCGCAGCTGCCAGAACGGCCGCAAGCTGTGAGCTGTCCGCCGGNNATGTCCGAAGGGCGCGCCATTGGCGTCTTTGCGCCTTTGAATGTCTCGGTTGGATTGTCGATCAGATGCGCAACCATCCAGCTTTCGCGCAAAGAGTCCGTGCGGTCGACCAAATCCTTCCACATGAGGTATTTGGCAAAGGAGAATGTGGAAAGCGCAAATTCTTCGATGATTTCGAACCCGGGAACGTCATGCACCATCCCGCAGGGCAATGGCCTTCAACGGAGCATCAAGGTGAAGATCGGCGGTGTGGATGAAACGAGTGCCCAAATAATTACCCGAAATATCGCCTGTTTCAGCGACTATGGGACGGCACGCAACATCCGGCAAGTCTCCATTTGGTTGAGTCTGAGGCGCATCTTTTCACGCGCCTTCATTCGAGCCGAAGCTAACCGGGCCGTCGCGTTCGATGCGGCCGGTGATGCGGAGCAGGTGCCTGGCGATTACCGCTTTGCGTAGGGTTGCAAATGAGCCGCTAGGCTCCATACTCAGTAGGTTCTGACCCGCCCAGCTCAGCAAGGTTGGTTGCAAAGTCGCCTGAACCGCGCGAGCAGGCGAACCGGGGCCTGTATCGACGCGAAGCCTTTTCAGGATTTGCCGGAGATATGGGTCAGACACAGAGCGGCCCTCCAACGGCTCGAAGTTGCGTTTTCCGTACTTACCTGCCACAGCACAGACTTAGCAACGTGCCAAAATGCCTTCGGGAGGTCGGCCCGACGCGCAAACTACGACGTTCAAAGAGTTATTTGCGCCGCATAGCATCGTCAGCCCTAGTTTGATTTAGCCACACGTAAGCGGCGATCTTCTGCCTTCCAAGCAATGATGCGGAGTTATTATTCCAGCTTTTGTAGGCGCGGCGGAGCTCAGCGACCGTGGCTCGATTGGTTGCTTTGGGCAGAGAATGATTGTGCCAATTGATCGCCGCTTCAGTTTACATCAACGCCACATCAACCCGCGAATGCAGGCAGATGATGGCTTTGGGCGCACGCTTGGCGATTTCGATCAGTGCCGCATGCAGGTCCGGTGCGCTGTCAGGCAGTTGGTAGAGGCCCCGCCCGATGCGAACTATCGCGCCGTCGGAAACGGCGCGTGAGATGGCTGTGGCGGCCACGCCGATGGCTGCCAGCTCCCTCGAACGGGCCGGAGCATGGGTCTCCATGTAGTCGATCATGCGGGCGCGTTGGCCGGGATCGATCATCATTGAGTTAGAAATCCTCGGACAGATTGGATTCTTGTCTGAGGTTTTGTAACACGAGAAGACGCTCGGGACAACCGGCACATCTGTGCCGCTCGTCGGACAGCCGCTCGGCCATGGTCAGGATCGCCAGCAGCACCGCGTCGGAATGTTGCGCCAGCAGGATGAGATGTTCTCCACTTGGCCCCCGTTCTCCTGAAAGCCAGTACTTTACGGTGCGTTCGCTCGCCCCTGTCCAGCGCATCGCCGTCTTGATGGCTTGGTGCGTCGAGCCCAGTTCAGCCCGCAACGCGGCGGCCACGGCCTTGCGATAGCGGGTCTGGCCCGCCGCAAGGTGCACAGTTGTGCCCATTTTCGGCACAACTGTGCCCATCTTGATCCGCATCGCGGCGTCCTCCTCAGGTTACCCTGAGGAGAAGACAACACAGCGGCAGATTCCATTTTGCGCCCCAGACATCATCCCGGGTCCAACCAGACGGAGACGCCTGCATGAATTGACCGGGAGACGGAAATGGCCGGAAGTGATCCGCCCGCATTGAAAGGACCGGCCAAGACCCAGCCAATGCGAAGGGCGGTCGAATATGTCCGCATGTCAACCGACCACCAGAAATACTCGACCGAAAATCAATCAGACGCGATTCGCAAATATGCCGCCGAACGTGGTTTCGAACTGGTGCGTTCCTATGCCGATGCCGGGAAAAGCGGCCTCAGGATTGAGGGCCGCGAAGCCCTGCAGCAACTGATCCAGGATGTGCAGGATGGGACGGCCGATTTTGAGGTGATCCTCGTCTATGACGTCAGCCGGTGGGGCCGGTTTCAGGATGCCGATGAATCCGCCTATTACGAATACATCTGCCGACGCGCCAACAAGCAGGTCGAATACTGCGCCGAGCAATTCGAAAATGACGGCGGCCCGGTTGCAACCATCGTCAAGAGCGTCAAGCGCGCCATGGCAGGCGAGTACAGTCGCGAGTTGTCCCACAAGGTTTTCACCGGGCAGTGCCGCCTGATCGAACTCGGCTATCGACAGGGCGGCCCGGCGGGCTTTGGCCTTCGCCGTGTCCTGCTTGACGAACGCGGCGAGGTGAAGGCCGAGCTGAAGCGTGGCGAACACAAAAGCCTGCAGACCGACCGGGTGATCCTTGTGCCCGGTCCCGAGGCCGAGGTGAAAACCGTTCGCTGGATCTACAGCCGTTTCCTGAAACACGGTCGGTCGGAAACCGAAATCGCGGCCGAACTGAACGAACGCGGAATCCTGACCGACCTCGGTCGGATGTGGACCCGCGTCACCGTGCATCAGATCCTGACCAACGAGAAATACATCGGCAACAATGTCTACAACCGGCGCTCGTTCAAGCTGAAACGCAAGCGGGTCGCCAATGGCCCGGAGATGTGGATCCGGTCAGAGGGGGCCTTTGAGGCCATCGTCGAGCTGAAACAGTTTCAGAAGGTGCAGGCGATCATCTCCGCCCGGAACCGCCGGTTCTCGGACGAGGAGATGCTGGATCGGCTGACCCGGCTGCTCCAGCGCCATGGCTATATTTCTGGCCTCGTGATCGACGAAGCAGACGGCATGCCATCCAGCGGCGCCTATGCCCATCGCTTCGGCAGCCTGATCCGGGCTTACTCCCTCGTCGGCTTCACCCCGGACCGGGACTACCACTACATCGAAGTGAACCGGTTGCTGCGGCTGTTCCACGGGGACGAGGTGGAGCGTGTGATCCGCGAGATCAGCCAGATCGGCGGCACGGTGGCACGGAATCCGGTGACCGACCTGCTGACCATCAATGACGAATTCACCGCCTCCGTCGTCGTCGCCCGCTGCCGCCAAACCACCACGGGCGGGCTGCGCTGGAAAATCCGCTTCGATACGGGGCTCACTCCCGACATCACCATCGCCATCCGAATGGACCGAACGAACACCGCCGCGCTCGACTATTACCTGCTGCCCCAATTCGAGATGCGACGCAAACCCTTGGGGCTTGCAGAGGAGAATGGTCTGATGCTGGACGCTTTCCGATTTCAATCACTGGATTTCTTCTTCGACATTGCCCGGCGCGTTCCGGTTACGGAGGTCGCCCCATGGTGACCGAGGTCGAAATGCCGGGCGAAGTGCAGACCATCCCGATTTCCGCCATCACCGTGGAAAACCCGCGTGAACGCTCGGAAAAGACCTTCCGCGCACTCGTGGACAGCATCGGCAAGATCGGGCTGAAAAAGCCGATCACCGTTGCCCGGATCGATGACGAGGCAGTGGTCTCGTATCGGCTGGTCTGCGGTCAGGGACGGATGGAGGCCTATGTCGCCCTTGGGGAAACCCACATTCCGGCCATCGTCGTGGATGCGAGCGAAGTAGAACGGCTTCTGCGCAGCGTGATCGAAAACATTGCGCGGCGCCAGCAGCGGCCGCTCGAGCTGTTGCAGGACATCACCATCCTGCGCGACCGGGGATATTCAGACCATCAGATCGCCGACAAGACAGGGCTTTCCCTCGCCTATGTCCATGAAATCGGTGAGTTGATCGCCAACGGTGAAGAGCGCCTGTTGATCGCGGTCGAAACCGGGCAGATGCCGCTCAGCGTCGCGCTCTACATAACACGTGCCGAGGAGAAGGATGTTCAGAAGGCGCTTGAGGCTGCCTATGCCTCGGGCGAACTGCGCGGGAAGAAGCTTCTGGAGGCGCGGCGGCTTGTTGAGTTGCGCCAGCGCCATGGCAAGCAGCGGGGTGGCGCGCGTAACAAACAGCCACGCGCGCGAATAACATCTGCGGCGCTGGTGAAAGCCTATCGCGTGGAGGCGGAGCGGCAGCAGGACATGGTCAGAAGGGCACAGGCGACTCGCAGCAGTCTTCTGTTTCTCGACGCGGCCTTCCAATCGCTTTTGAAGGACGAGACCTTTCTGACCCTGCTTCGCGCAGAAGGGCTTGATAGCCTTCCAAGCATCATCGTTGAAGGACTGCAGGAGCCAAGAGCATGACACTTATGGGGAAAATGCCTTCGCGGAAGAGCCCCGGGTTCGAGGCAAGCCTGCGACAGATCCCGATTGCCGCGATCCTGCCGGTGAAGCAGCTGTCAACCACCGTGCCCAAGAGTCAGAAGTATGGGCAAATCGCCGCGTCGATCCGCGAGGTCGGCCTGATCGAACCGCCGGTGGTAGCCCGCGCAGCGGGGCAGGACGGATCCTTCATCCTTCTCGATGGCCATGTTCGTCTGCGTGTATTGAAGGAGATGGGCGAGACGTCGGTCATATGCTTGGTGGCCACCGATGACGAGTCCTTCACCTACAACAAGCGCATCAGCCGCCTCGCCACCATCCAGGAGCACAAGATGATCCTGCGCGCGGTCGAACAAGGCGTGTCGGAAGCCCGCATCGCTGCCGCGTTGAATGTGAACATCGCGCTGATCCGGCAAAAGCGCACCTTGCTGAACGGCATTTGTCCGGAGGCGGCCGAACTGCTGAAGGCCCGGCATTGTCCGATCAACAGTTTCCGATTCTTGCGCAAGATGAAGCCCTTGCGGCAAATTCAGGCGGCGGAACTGATGATCGCCGCAAACAATTACACGGTGCCCTATGTGGAGGCCATTCTGGCGGCGACCGACTCCGCTGACCTGGTTGACCCGACAGCAAAGAAGGCACCTGCGGGGGTGACTCGCGAACAGGCTGAGCTGATGCGCTCGGAGATGGCCAATCTCCAGAAGAACATAAAGCTGGTCGAGGGCGCGCTTGGACCGGATCACCTCCGTCTTGTTGTGGCAGGCCGGTTTGTCGAGCGGCTTCTTCAGAATGATCGCCTCGCACGTTACCTCGACAGGAGTCATGGCGAAATCCTGAGTGAGTTTCGGCAGATCGTGGCCCAGTTGACGCAGCATATGCCCGTGGCAGAGGCACGAAACGGCAAGAGCGCATAGCTCGCCCATTGCTTTGCAAGTGGCGAAGATGACACGGGCGCAGATCAGCACGGGGACCGCGGGAGACGTCGCCCCGGACGTTTGTCCCCGTCTTCTAATCCGGCAGGCGCAGGGCTGGGACGTCGAGATCGACGTGCGCTCACTTCAGGGTCATGATCTCGTTCAGGGGGCAACCCGTCAGGATCCTCAGACGCGCAGAGAGGGCGGCGGACGTCAGTTCCACCCCCTCCGAACACCGTACCACGGATGGCAAACGCGGAAAGGCGGCAGTGGCCGCCGCTAGGTGTTCAGCCCTCCTATTCGACGAGGGTGCTCCGCGCTCACCTGCCGACTTTATCGCGGCATAGAACTTCGCACGTAGGCTCAAACCCCTCAGCGGCCCCACGCCCTACGAATACATCTGCAAATAACCGACAATCAAACTCGAAAGGTTCCCCCCAAATCCAATCCATCAAGTGGGCAGACTGAACACCCCACGAAACCGGCAGCTGGCCAGTCAGGCGGCCGGGTTTGCGGCAGCGCCTTCTTCAACCGGATATGTCCAGACCCGGAAGGATTTCAGCACATGAGGTCCGAAAGAATTGATCAGCGGCACATCGGCGGCATCCCGGCCGCGCGCGATCACGATCCGCCCGATCCGCCGGGCATTGTTGCGCGGGTCAAATGTATGCCAGGCACCATCCAGCCAGACTTCCATCCAGGCGCTGAAATCCATCGGGCCTGCTACCGGCACGCCGATATCGCCAAGATGCCCGTTCACATAGCG
The DNA here is from genome assembly GCA_003509785.1 of Gemmobacter sp. Classification (GTDB taxonomy): domain Bacteria; phylum Pseudomonadota; class Alphaproteobacteria; order Rhodobacterales; family Rhodobacteraceae; genus Gemmobacter. Next base: position 11,048 of record DOMY01000218.1, on the reverse strand, counting down.
CGCAGGAATATTGAGGCAGCGGCAAAACGCAACACCCAGATGCGCGAAATCGCGGCAGACACCGATACGTTCCTGCCAGACCTCATAGGCCGTCCGGGTCGCGCGTGCCTGCATGTAATCGAAGCGGATATGCTGATTGACGAAATCCGAAATGGCCTGAACCCGTCCCCATCCCGGTGCAATATGGCCAAACAGATCCCAGGCGTGCTGGCTCAGACGATCCGTTTCGCAGTAGCGGCTGCCCATCAGATAGGCCAGACAGTCATCCGGCAGGTCTGCTACAGGCACTTCGCGGGCATGGGTCACAATGCGATCCGGCAGACCGCTGTCGGCCACCACGGCATCCCCCCAAAGGCTGAAATCGCCCATGGGCGCGGTCAGCCGCAGACAGCGGTTGCCGAAAAGATCAAGGTAGGTGGAACTGGCCACATCTGGCGGCGTAGTGATGAACGCCTCTGGCGCCCGCAGATCGGGCAGCCGCGCCTGTTCGGCCAGCAGCAGACAGACCAGCGGGGTCGGTTGCGGGCAGGTGATCGTGATATCATAGCCATAGCGTATCTGCATCGGAACTCCGGTTTGGTCCGTCGTGAGGTGGGGCAGGGCGGTGACGGAGGAAATGCCGTGCGATTTGCGTCGTATCGGGTGTGCATGTCGAAATAACGCGCGAACCGGAGGTTGGGATCCCTCACCTGCCTTCCCGGCTCAAGATCTACTCATGCACCAGTTTTCAGGGCAGATCACGGGAAACCTCAAAGAACTGTGGCTGCCGTTGGAAAAGGGCAGAAAACACGCTGTCTGTGCAGGAACTGCCTTTTGGTCTGGCTGAATATGTGTGGATTACGCGAAGCTCGCCACGAACATCGGCACGAAGACCCGTGTCTCGCCATCAAGGAACCGTCACAGGGTTGGAGTGACGAATGTATACAGCCAATGGAGTTTTGATGCCGCCAAGGGGCATGCCCAAGGTCGTGCAAAACCGCACGATGCTCCGTCTGGAGTCTTGCTACTATATAATCATATCAGCGTGTTGGGATGGTGCTGTGAGAGAGGATTGAACTCTCGACCTCTCCCTTACCAAGGGAGTGCTCTACCACTGAGCTACCACAGCATCCTGCGCTTCGGCGTCTCTTCGCCGGGCGTGGCGGGGAATTAGCGGTATTCGCGAAGCTGTGCAAGGGCAATCTGGACGGTTTTTTTCACCTGAGGTACACAACACCCCATGAGCACTCCCGATACCCCTTCCCAACGGCCCGGTGACCCCGGAAAGAAGCCCGCCCGCAAGGTGCAGACTGGTGAAGCGGCACGCGAAGATCGGCTGAAGGCGGCGTTGAAGGCCAATATGGCCCGGCGCAAGGCACAGGCGAAGGCGCGGGCCGGAACGGCGCGGGATGATGCAGATAGCAACGATAACGAATGAGGCGGGCAGATGGATTCGATTCTTGTCAGGGGCGGGCGTGAACTCAACGGGGTGATTCCCATCGCGGGGGCGAAGAATGCCTGCCTCACGCTGATGCCTGCCACCTTGCTGACGGAAGAACCGCTGACGCTGACCAATGCGCCGCGGCTGTCGGATATCCGCACCATGACCCAGCTGCTGCAATCGCTCGGGGCCGAGGTGGCCAGCCTGCAGGGTGGCAAGGTGCTGGCCATGTCCTCCCATGCGATCGGCAATCACACGGCGGATTATGACATCGTGCGCAAGATGCGCGCCTCGATCCTTGTTCTTGGCCCGATGCTGGCCCGCGATGGCCATGCCGTGGTTTCGTTGCCAGGCGGTTGTGCCATCGGCGCGCGCCCGGTGGACCTGCACCTGAAAGCGCTGGAGGCGATGGGGGCAGAGCTGGATCTGCGCGACGGCTATGTTCATGCACGCGCACCGGGCGGGCGGTTGAAAGGCGCAGTGGTCGATTTTCCTTTCGTCTCTGTCGGCGCGACTGAAAACGCCCTGCTGGCGGCCACGCTCGCCAAAGGCACGACGGAAATCCGCAATGCCGCGCGCGAACCCGAAATCGTCGATCTGGCCCAGTGCCTGCGCCGCATGGGCGCGCAGATCGAAGGCGAGGGGACAAGCACGATCACCATTCAGGGCGTTGACCGCCTGGGTGGCGCCACCCATCCGGTGGTGACGGACCGGATCGAGCTGGGCACCTATATGCTGGCCCCGGCGATCTGCGGTGGCGAGGTGGAATGTCTCGGCGGCACGCTCGCTCTGGTGGGCGCCTTTGCCGAAAAGCTCGACGAGGCCGGGATTTCCGTCTCCGAAACCGAACGCGGGCTCAAGGTCGCGCGCAAGAATGGCCGGGTGAAGGCCGTTGATGTGGTGACAGAGCCTTTCCCCGGCTTCCCCACCGACCTGCAGGCGCAGATGATGGCTCTGCTGTGCACGGCAGATGGCACCAGCGTGCTGGAAGAAAAGATCTTTGAAAACCGCTTCATGCATGCACCCGAACTGATGCGCATGGGCGCANNTGGTGGCCATGCCACCGTGACCGGGGTGGACCGCCTGCGCGGTGCGCCGGTCATGGCCACCGATCTGCGGGCCAGCGTGTCGTTGATTCTGGCGGGCCTTGCCGCCGAGGGCGAAACCGTGGTCAGCCGGGTCTATCATCTCGACCGCGGCTATGAACATGTGGAAGAAAAGCTGGGGGCCTGCGGGGCGCAGATCGAAAGGATCACGGGCTGATGGCGGATGCACGGTTCGAAGACGGCGCCGAATCGCCGCTCTGGTTGGGGGCGGCGGATACCGAAGATCTGAAGATCATCGGCACGCTGGTGCAGGATGCAGTCTTCCCGGCTGCGGAAATGACCTGGAACCGCAGCCGCCGCGAATTCGCGCTGCTGCTGAACCGCTTCCGCTGGGAAGACCGCGCCGCGGCAGAACGCGCGGGGCGCGGCTATGAACGCGTGCGCGCCGTGCTTCTGGTGCGGGATGTGCAGGCGGTGCGCAGTCTCGGGATCGACCGGGCTGACAAGGACACCATCTTTTCGCTGTTGGATCTGACCTTTACGCCCGGCGTCGATGGCACTGGCACCCTGACGCTGGTGCTGGCGGGCGATGGCGCCATCGCGCTGGATGTGGAGGCGCTGGATGTCACCCTGCGCGATGTGACACGGCCCTATCTGGCACCTTCGGGCAAAGTGCCGGATCACGAGGCCTGACAGGGCGACCGGGCAGGGGCTTTGCCCCTCTGGGCGCGTCCCGCGCCCATTCACCCCAGGATGTTTCTGCCAAGATAAAGGCAATCGGCGTCTTNNCCTTTATCTTGGCCGAAATATCCCGGGGTCCGGGGCAGCGCCCCGGTCCGGCACTTGCCGCGCTTGAGGCGCCGGGTCTTGCAGGCTAAGGCTCTGGCCAAGCGATTTGCCGGAGGTTGCACCATGCCCCAGTTCCTGAATACCGCAGATGCCGATTTCGAGGCGGCGTTCACCGCCCTGCTGGGCATGAAGCGCGAAGACAGCCCGGATGTCGATGCGACTGTCGCCGCCATCATCGCGGATGTCCGGGCCCGGGGTGACGCAGCGGTGATCGAACTGACCGCAAAGTTCGATCGGTTGCAGCTGACCCCACAGACCATGGCATTTACCCCCGGGGAAATCGCGGCCGAGGTGGCGAAAGTCTCGCCCGAGGATCGCGCCGCACTGGAACTGGCGGCGGACCGCATCCGCGCCTATCACGCCCGGCAGATGCCCGAAGATGCGATGTGGCAGGATGCCAGCGGCGCCACCCTCGGTTGGCGCTGGACCCCGGTTTCGGCAGCGGGGCTTTATGTTCCGGGTGGGCTCGCCTCTTATCCCTCGTCCGTTCTGATGAATGCGATCCCCGCCAAGGTTGCCGGGGTAAAGCGGCTTGCCATTGCCTGCCCGACCCCGGGCGGCGTGGTCAATCCGCTGGTCTTGCTGGCGGCGCAGCTGGCAGGGGTGGATGTGATCTACCGGATCGGTGGCGCACAGGCAGTTGCGGCGCTGGCCTATGGCACGGAAATGGTGCAGCCGGTGGACAAGATCACCGGCCCCGGCAATGCCTTTGTTGCCGCCGCCAAGCGCCGTGTCTTCGGCAAGGTGGGCATCGACATGATCGCGGGCCCGTCGGAAATTCTGGTGATCGCCGATGGCGATACCGATCCAGACTGGATCGCGCTCGATCTTCTCAGCCAGGCCGAACATGACGAATCGGCCCAATCCATTCTGGTGACCCCGGATGCCGGTTTTGCATCCGCTGTGGCCCGGGCCGTGGAAAAGCGGCTGGAAACGCTGGAGCGTCGGGTGATCGCCGGGGCCAGCTGGCGTGATTTCGGCGCCGTGATCGTGACCCGCGATCTGGACGAGGCGGCGGCGCTGTCCAACCGCGTGGCGCCCGAACATCTGGAGCTGTGCGTGGCCGATCCCGATGCCCTGGCGGAAAAGATCACCCATGCCGGTGCGATCTTCCTTGGTGGCTGGACACCAGAGGCGATCGGCGACTACGTTGGGGGCCCGAACCATGTTCTGCCCACGGCTCGGTCCGCCCGTTTCTCTTCTGGTTTGTCAGTGATGGATTTCGTGAAACGCACTACGCTCGCCAAGATGACACCCGCAGCCCTTGCCGCCATCGGCCCGGCCGCCGAACGGCTTGCCATTTCGGAAAGCCTGGAGGCACATGGCCTGTCTGTCCGTGCGCGTCTGGATCGGCTGAACGGAGGGCAATCGTGACAAACCGGATCTGCCATATCGAGATTGACGAAAGCGGTCTGAAAACCGCCACCCCCGAGATCGAGCAAGAGCGGCGTGTGGCCGTCTTCGATCTGCTGGAAGACAACCGCTTTGGCCTGCCCGCACGGGAAGAGCGGGCGGTGCCAGCGGGCCCCTACCGTCTGGGGCTGGCGATCCGGGAAGGGCGGCTGGTGTTCGATATCGCCACCGAGGCAGGCGACAGGGTGGGTGAATTTCACCTGAGCCTCGGTCCCTTCCGTCAAGTGGTGAAGGATTACTTCCAGATCTGCGAAAGCTACTTCGAGGCGGTCAAGCGTTTGCCGCCCAGCCAGATCGAGGCGATCGACATGGCGCGGCGCGGCATCCATAATGAAGGCGCCCGCGTTCTGCAGGAACGGCTGGAGGGAAAGGCCGAAGTGGATACCGATACAGCCCGCCGCCTGTTCACCCTGATTTGCGTCCTGCACTGGGGGTGATCTTGGGCGAATTCCCTTCCTCCGTTCTGTTCTGCTGCGATCACAATGCCGTCCGCTCCCCCATGGCAGAGGGGTTGATGAAAAAGTTTTATGGCCAGAAAGCCTATGTGCAATCGGCCGGTGTGAAGAACGATATGGAGATTGACGGCTTTGCCGTCGCCGTCTGTCAGGAGCTGGGGATAGAACTGAGCCGCCACCGCTCGCGGTCTTTCGACGAAATGCAGGATTGGGGCGACGATCTCAGCCAGTTTGACCTGATCGTCGCGCTGTCCCCTGCCAGTCAGCGCATGGCGCTGGAACTGACCCGCTTCTATCATCTGGATGTCGAATATTGGCCCATTCTGGATCCGACGGGGCTGGGCGAAAGCCGGGATGCCAAACTTTCGGCCTATCGTCAGACACGTGACATGATCCGCGACAAGATGCTGTCGCGTTTCGGCGCTGCCCTGGAATGCAGAGCCGAGGCCGAAGATCAGCGCTGATCCTTGGCCGTTTGATCTTCAGGCGGCGCTCTGCCCGATGATCCGCGGCAGGGATTGCTCGATCCAGCCGGTCAGCGCTGCCAGCCGCTCTGCCGCCTCTTGCCCCAGGGGCGTCAGGCTGTAGTCCACATGGGGTGGCACCACATCATAGGATCTGCGCCGCACGAAGCCATCGGCCTCAAGTTGCTGCAGGGTCTGGGCCAGCATCCGTTCGCTGACCCCGCCGATGCGGCGTTTCAATTCTGAAAAGCGGTGGGTGCCCAGCATCAGCACCAGCATCACCAATGTGCCCCATCGGCTGGTCAGATGTTGCAATACCAACCGCGACGGACATTCCGCCGCCAGAACATCCGGTTTCAGGCGATCAACAATCATCTGTGCATGTTCAGAGGGGGTCATGTGCGGCTCCGCAGGATACTTACAAAAATGTATGTACTTCCTTTCCGTAAGTAAAGGGCGCAAGTTCTGCCCATCCAATGGAAGGAGTTTCCCATGACCATCGCCATCACAGGTGCCACCGGCCAGCTTGGCCGCCTTGCCGTCGCCGCCCTGAAAGCCCGCGCCCCGCAGGCCGATCTGCTCGCCCTGGTCCGCGATCCGGCAAAAGCCGCCGATCTGGGCGTGCCTGCCCGCGCCTTCGACTACCTGAAGCCCGATGCACAGGTTGCGGCGCTGGCGGGCGTTGACACGCTGGTTCTGATTTCCAGCAATGATTTCAATGACCGCGCCGGGCAGCACGCCAATGTCATCGCAACCGCCAAGGCAGCGGGTGTGGCGCGGATCATCTATACGTCGATCCTGAAAGGCGCAGCTTCGCCCATGAATCTGCTGCCCGCCGATCACATCAAGACCGAAGCCCTGCTGCAGCAGTCGGGTCTGCCTGCCACCATCCTGCGCAATGGCTGGTATACCGAAAACTACACCGGCACGCTGTCTGCGGCGCTGGAACATGGCGCCATCATCGGATCGGCGGGCGAGGGGCAGCTGTCGACAGCCTCCCGCGCCGATTATGCCGAAGCCATTGCCGTGGTGGCGCTGGATGCCGCCCATGCCGACAAGGTCTATGAGCTGGCCGGGGATGATAGTTACACGCTTGCCGATCTGGCGGGCGAAGTGGCGCGGCAATCGGGCAAGCCGGTGGCCTTCATCAACCTGCCCGAAGCGGATTACGCCAAGGCGCTGGAAGGCTTTGGTCTGCCAGCAGGCTTTGCCGCGACCCTGGCGGATAGTGATGCCAGCGCGTCGCGCGGGGCCTTGTTCGATGACAGCCGCACGCTGTCGCGCCTGATCGGCCGCCCCACCACGCCAATGGCGGAAACGGTGAAAGCCGCGCTGGGCTGAGGTCGCAAACGCGCCGCCGATTGTCTGCAAAGGCATTGGCGGCGCGGGTTTTTCGGTGCAGGCTCTGCCCGTTGACGCAGAATGGAGCCGAAGATGACCCGCGCCACGATCGAAGCCTATTACGCCGCCTTCAACGCCGGGGATGCTCAGGCCATGCTGGATTGCGTGACTGATGATATCGAACACCGGGTGAACGAAGGCGCCATCCGCCTTGGCAAGGACAAATTCGCAGAATTCTGCAGCCATATGGGCGTCAGCTACCGCGAAACACTGAAGGACATGGTGATCTTCGTGAACGAAGATGCCAGCCGGGGCGCTGCCGAATTCGTGGTGCATGGCGAATATCTGCAAACCGATCCGGGCCTGCCCGAGGCGAAGGGCCAGACCTATATCCTGCCCGCTGGCGCGTTTTTCGACCTGCGGGATGGCAAGATTTCCCGTGTGACGACCTTCTACAACCTCAACGACTGGGTTGCGCAGGTTTCAGCATGACCGAACTTCGCGCCCTGACCGGCGCGGCACTGGATGCCGCGCTGGAGGATGTGGCGCGCCTGCGCATTGCCGTGTTCCGCGATTGGCCCTATCTCTATGATGGCACGCTGGAATATGAGCGCGATTATCTGCAGACATACCGCGACAGTGCGGGTGCCATTCTGGTGGGGGCATTTGATGGCCCCCGTCTGGTGGGGGCCGCCACTGGCACCCCGATGGAAGACCATGCCGCCGATTTCGCAGCGCCTTTCGCGGGTACCGGGGTGGCGCTGGCTGATATCTTCTATTGCGCCGAATCCGTGCTCTTGCCGGAATATCGCGGCCGGGGTCTTGGTCATCGCTTCTTTGACATGCGCGAAAACCATGCCCGCAAGATGGGGCGCAGCCATGTCGCCTTCTGTTCGGTGATGCGGCCGGCGGATCATCCACATCGCCCCGTGCAATATCGCAGCAATGACGCCTTCTGGGCCAAGCGTGGCTATGCGCCGCTGCCCGGTGTTGTGGCTGAATTCAGCTGGAAGGATCTTGGGGAAACCACCGAAAGCCGCAAGCCACTGCAGTTCTGGATGCGGAAATTGTAGCCAGAGAGGGGCGCTGTAACCTGCGGGTGCGACCATCCTGCCCGGCAAGAAAGACCAAAGGACAGACCATGAAAATCGCCGCCGCCGCCTATCCGCTCGATTACTTTGATGATTTCGCGGCTTATGCCGCCAAGATCACCAGCTGGGTCGCAGAGGCTGCCGGGCAGGGGGCCGAACTGCTGGTCTTCCCCGAATATGGCGCGATGGAGCTGGGCAGCCTGGGTGGCCGCGCCGTCGCCGCCGATCTGGAGGCCTGCCTGCACGAGGTTGCGCGCTGGAAGCCGCAGGTTGATGCCCTGCATTGCGATCTGGCGGCCCGGCATGGGCTGCATATCCTTGGCGCCTCTGGGCCGGTGTTTCTGCAAGACCTGCCCCGTCCGGTAAACCGTGCCACCTTTTATGGCCCCGGCGGGATTCTTGGGCATCAGGACAAACAGATCATGACGCGATTCGAGCGTGAGACCTGGTTCGTCGATCCGGGGCAGGGCCTGACGCTGTTCGATACGCCTTTGGGCCGTATCGGCGTGGTGATCTGCTATGACAGCGAATTTCCGCTGCTGGCCCGTGCCTTGGTCGAGGCCGGGGCGGAAATCCTGCTGGCACCGTCCTGCACCGATACCTTCCGCGGCTTTACCCGCGTTCGTGTGGGCGCCATGGCCCGCGCGCTTGAAAATCAATGCGTTGTGGTTCACGCGCCCACGGTCGGCCTGTGTGATTTCTGCCCTGCGGTGGATGAAAACATAGGCTCTGCCGCGATCTATGGCCCACCGGATGCCGGTTTCCCCGAAAATGGCATCTTCGCGGAAACGCCCCTGAACATGCCGGGCTGGGCCTTCGCCGAGGTTTCGCGCGATGCCATTGCAGAGGTGCGGCGCAATGGCGGGGTGCTGAACCATCTGCACTGGGCGGAACAGGCCGAAAGGGTTGCCAGCGGCCTGCGCCGCGCCTAGATTCGCCCCACCTTCATTTCCCCCTTGAAAATCAGGGGAAACGGGCGCATCTACCCGCCATGCCTGCGCTGGACGCGGGCGATGCCCATTTGGAGTGAACATGGCCAAGGAAGAACTGCTCGAATTCCCCGGCGTCGTGAAGGAACTCCTGCCGAATGCGACGTTCAAGGTCGAGCTGGAAAACGGCCATGAACTGATCGCAACGATGGCAGGAAAGATGCGCAAGAACCGCATCCGCGTTCTGGCCGGCGACAAGGTGCAAGTTGAAATGACACCTTACGACCTGTCGAAAGGTCGTATCAACTATCGTTTCAAGTGAAGCTGATCCTCGGATCGGCCAGCCCGCGCCGGAAGGAACTTCTGGCGCAGCTGGGGCTTCGGCCCGATGCCATCCTGCCGCCCGACATCAACGAAGACCCGCAGCCACGCGAACTGCCGCGGCCTTATTGCGCGCGCATCGCGCGTGAAAAGGCCGAGGCCGTGCAGGCAGACCCCGAAGATATCGTGCTTTGTGCCGATACCACGGTGGCGGTGGGCCGTCGTATCCTGGGCAAGCCTCGGGATGCGGGCGAGGCTGCGGCCTTCCTCATGCTGCTCGGTGGGCGCCGCCATCAGGTGATTACCGCTGTTGCGGTGCGCCGCGGCCCGCGTCTGTGGTGCCGCGAGGTGGTGACGGATGTGAAGATGAAGCGCCTGTCGGACCTGGAGCTGAACAGCTATCTCGCCTCGGGCGAGTGGCAGGGCAAGGCCGGCGGTTATGCGATACAGGGTCTGGCAGGGGCCTTTATCCCCTGGATTTCCGGCTCTTTCACCGGGGTCGTCGGCCTGCCGGTGGTTGAAACTGCGCAGCTTCTGGCGGCTGCGGGCTATCCCGTTTACGGAGAGACAGTATGAAAGGCCGCGTGATCGCGCTGGACCGGCTGGGCGAGCGTGAGGCCGCCGCCCTGATCGTCGATGGTGTGCTGCAGGATCTGGTGATCGACCCCGAGGATGCAGCGCCCCGGCCCGGTGCCATCTATCGCGGCATTGTCGACCGGCCGATGAAAGGGCAGGGCGGCGTTTTCGTCAAACTGCCCGATGGCCAGTCTGGTTTCTTGCGGCAGGTTTCCGGCTACACCCCGGGCCAGTCCTTGCTGGTGCAGATCAGCGGCACGGCAGAGCCCGGCAAGGCCCTGCCCGTGACCGCGCGCCTGCTGTTCAAGGGTCGCTTTGCCATCATCACCCCGGGCGCCCCGGGGTTGAACATCAGCCGCCGCATCCGTGACGAGGATCTGCGGGCCGATCTCGATTCCCTGGCCCAGGCCGGGATGGAAGGGGCGCCGCGCGATCTGGGGCTGATCCTGCGATCCGCCTGTGAAGGTGCCGACGAGGCAGAGATTGCCGAAGATATCCTGGCCATGCGCGATCTTGCCGTGGCCGTGCTGGGCGATGTCGATGGCAAGCCCGAGCTGCTGGTGGATGGCGCCTCGGCGCATGAAACCGCCTGGCGCGACTGGACGGACCCGGCCCCGGATGAGGTGGACGACGGCCCGGGCAGCTTTGATCGCCATGGCGCGCATGAGATGATCGAGGCGCTGCTGTCCCCCCGCGTCTCGCTTGCCGCAGGCGCCCATGTCTGGATCGAACCGACCCGCGCTCTNNGGGCCGATACCACGCCTGCCGCCAGCCTGAAGGCCAATATTGCGCTGGCCCGCGATCTGCCGCGCCAGCTGCGTCTGCGCGGTCTGGGCGGGCAGGTGGTCGTGGATTTCGCGCCCATGCCCAAGAAGGATCGGGCAACCCTCGATCAGGTGCTGCGCGCCGCCTTCAAGGGCGAATCTGCCGAAACCAGCCTCTCTGGCTGGACGACGCTGGGCTTGTATGAACTGGTCCGCAAGCGTGACCGCATGGCGCTGTCTGATCTGATCGGGGCCACCAGATGAGCTGCCCGATCTGCCAGAAGGATACCGATCCGAAATACCGCCCCTTCTGTTCCAAACGCTGCGCCGATGTCGATCTGGGCCGCTGGCTGAAGGGGGGATATGTCATCCCCGGCCC
>DOMY01000037.1 GCA_003509785.1 Gemmobacter sp. | reverse complement strand
CATCCGTGATACTCCATCCATGCCCAGGCCACGGCGCGGGCCAGTGATCCTGACCAGCGCATGGCATCCATGTGCAGGGGTGCGCCTGCCTCGATCCGCTCTGCCATCCAGGGCGTGGCCGGTGGATCATCGCCGCGCGTCAGCAGTGCAGGCTGTCCTTTGTGCAGTGTCGCCCAAAGCCGCGCCGAATCGCGGCTGCGCAGGCAGACGGCCACAGTCAGCAGAGGGTCAGCGTCAGGTNNCCTCCAGCGTGACGATCAGCGCGCGGGCACGGTGGGCGCCAGTGAGCCAGTATCCGGGCTGACCCGGCACCGGCGCGGGTTGACCGGCCACGATCAGATCCAGCGCATCGGCAATGGCCGTGCGCGCCTCGACCGGGATATCTGCGCCATAGCTGCGCGTCAGCTCGCCCCGGGCGAGGTCGGCACGGACAATGTAATCAGCGGTCATGGTCAGCTCTTGGGCAGTGCGAGAGTGCGCAGGGTGCTGGCCAGCAGCTGGGGCTCACGCGCCATACTGCGGTGCTGTGCCTGCCCGCCGCCGCGCGCGAGGCGGCGCATAAATGCCATGCCCTCGCGATCATTGTCGGGTCCGCAGTATATGACGTCGATCTGCACATCTGTCAGGGCATCCGCTGCCGCCAGAGCGGCGCGCGCATCATCCGGGTGACCATCGCTGACCACGAGGATATGCGTCGGCTCACGGGCTGCGACATGCCGCAGCGCCAGATGCAGCGCGGTCGATCCGCCGGGCGGCGGCAGCGATGTGCCGGGGGGCACATCGATCGGGGCCGAATGAAACGCCACAATCTGCACTGACGCTGGCAGGGTGCGCAGTGCATCGCGCAGGATCTCGATCTTGCTCCGCGCGCCCGCCCGCTCTGTCATGCTGTCCGAAATGTCTGCGAGGACAATCCGCAGATCACCACGCTGGCGCCGCCATGCCGCCTTTGCCGTCGCGCCGGTTTCGGCGGGCAGCTTGCCAGCAGCCTTTGCGACGAGGGCCGCGAGCGGCGAAGCGATGGCTGATCCGGTGGGCTTTTTGGTCGGGCTGTTGGTCATTATCTGGCTCCAGTTTCGGCAAGCTCTGCCATGCGATCCGTCCATTCCTGGGGCGCAGGCGGGGTGTGATACGGGGTGGCGGCCGCCTGATCGCAGGTGATCGCGATCCCGCCGGGATATGTGGCAACTGCGGTGGTGCAGATTATCTGCACCAGGCGCCGGTCGCTTTCCTGGCGCGCCCCGCGGTAGTGGCAATGCAGGCTACCGGGCGGGTTGTTGCGGTTTCCCGTGACATAGAGCGTCCACTTTTCGACGCGCCGCACATTGTTTTCGAGGTAGGCGCGCTGCTCTCCGGTCGGGCTGTTCCAGATGCTGATCCGCCAGCCCTCGCCCAGTGCATCGGTCACCAGACGCGCGATCCATTTTTTTTGTGCCCAGACCGCATCCATGCTGGCGGCGCGCTGTGCGACTGCCTGCTTGATGGCGACTGAGGCGGCGTCAATCACATCAGGGCTGCGCCGCACCATTTCTGCGGCCAGCGCCCGGGCCAGCTCTACCAGCTGATCGTCGGTAAGGGCCTCAAATCCAAGATCATCCATGCTCTACTCCTGGCTCTTGCGATGGCGCCCCCGCTGAGGGGGCGCACACGGAAGGGTCAGGATCACTTGCAAAGGGTGTTGCTGGCCGCCAAAATCATGCCGATGTCCAGGCCGTGCTTGGCTGCAATATTGCGGCCGACGGTGCTTGCCCAGGTCAGCTGCGGGATATAGCCGTCGCCGCCTTCGTTGGTGGTTTCGGCGCGGCGGGCCATCTCTGCGTTGATGGCCTGCAGCTCATGCTTTGCTTGCGCCGGGATGGCCATCAGGACAGCTGCCGCGTCATCCATATCTTTTTCGGTCTGTTTTGCGGCGATGTCGGCCGCGTCCTGTTCCATGGCGGCAATTTCGACCACGAAAGCGCGGGCTGCGGCAACGACATCGGCCGGAGCGGGATCGCAGCCGAAGTCGGTCGCCTTGGTGTATCCACCAACCGGCAGGTAGATGCTGCGACCGGTGGCGATCTCGGTCACATAGCCCGGTGCGCCCCAGAACCAAGAGAACTGATCGTTTTGGGCGGTGGCGATGCTGCCAATGGCGGTGTTGGTGATGCGGATCATCTCAGTCTCTCCTGCCTGCAATCCCCTGAGGCGTCGGGTGTCAGCGTCTTGCTGATAGACCATAGATAGTGCATTAAATGCACTATGGCAAGTGGAAAACCGAGGAATTATACCCCTGCAGGTATTTGTTTTGATATCAGCAGCTCTGCCCGGGGGTCGCGGGCGCGGCCCTTGCCTGCGATGGTATAGGTGGTGGTGACCTCCTCGATCCGGGCGAAAGCGAAGATCTCGCGGATTTCGGGCACATCGTTGATCGACAGCAGCCAACGGCCTTGTGCCCGGGCCAGCTGGTCGGCCAGGCGCTGGAAATCGGGGCGGCTGAACAGCGTCTTGCCATAGTCGCCCTCGCTGCCCCAATAGGGCGGATCGAGATAGAACAGGGTTCCGGCACTGTCGTAGCGGCGGATGAACTGGCCGAAGTCCAGGCATTCGATCACGACGCCGGAAAGGCGGCTGTGCAGATCCTCCAGCATCGGTTCCAGCGTTGTCAGGTTGAAGCGGCCGGGTCGGTCGAGCGATACGCCGAAGTTGCGCCCCGAGATCTTGCCGCCGAAGGCTGTGCGCTGGAGGTAGAGGAAGCGGGCTGCCCGCTCCAGGTCGGTCAGGGTATCCGGGTTGGTGTCGATCAGCCGGTTGAATTCGGCCCTGGTGGTCAGCTGGAAGCGCAGGGTGTCGAGGAACTGGGGATAATGCCGCTGAAGGATGCGGAAGAGGTTGGCCACATCGCGGCCCGCATCATTGATCACCTCGGCCCTGGGTGCGCGGCTGCGGCGCAGGAAGATCCCGCCCATGCCCACGAAGGGCTCGGCATAGGTGCTGCAGGGGATTGCATCGATGATGGCGCAGATGCGCTTGGCGAGGTTGCGTTTTCCGCCCAGCCAAGGCGCCACGGGCTGCACCGGATCAACGGCGTTCAAAGGGGTATTCATGGGCCTGTTCCTTATCGTTGCCTTTCGGAACGTATGGGGAACATTTGGCCGATTCAGGCCGGGGGATGCAGTTTGACTGCCGTGCCGCTGGCGACCAAGAAAAGCATGCTTTTCCCGCCGCCGCTGATCTCGCTGTAATCCAGATCGACACCCACCACAGCATCCGCTCCCAGATCGAAGGCTTCCTGCCGCAGTTCTGCCAGGGCTGCCTTGCGGGCCTGTTTCAACCCGCGCTGCATCGTCTCGCTGCGCCCGCCGAAGACATCGCGGAAGGCCGAGGCCACATCCTTGAACACATTCATGCCGATCACGATTTCGGCCGTGACGATGTCCAGTCGCTGCGCCACGGGCAGGTTGTGGGCGGTTTCGGTGGTGAGCATGATCCTAGAGGCGCCATCTTCGCGGATCACCTGGGGGGCTTTCGCCTTTGCCAGCGCAGCGAGTTTGGCATCACGCTGGTCGTTTGCTCGCTGGTTGTAGCAATCGCCACAAAGGCCATCGGCCAAAGCAAAGCTCATCAACTTCTTATCGCACGCGCTGCAATTGGCCATTTTCACTCCCTATTCGTATGTCCCCACCACACGACCTTTCCGATGATTTCTAGGTCGTCGACTTGTGGGCCTGTCAATATCTCTGGCCCGAAGGCCGGGTTGTCAGAAGCCAGAATGATGAGGCCAGATTCTGGCCGCTCTATGCGTTTCACTCGCGCCTTGCCCTCACTGAGCAAGGCGTAGATCTGCGACGGCCGCCGATCCTTTGTGCTTCTGCGGCGGATGGGAATGGACCGTTTTGATCGATCAATGAGCAACATGTCGCCACAATGGATGGAGGGGAGCATACTGTCACCCCATGCCCTCGCCAGCACGGCGTTTGCAGATGAGACGCCTATCTGACTTAGCCAAGACTTTCTGAAGGCTAGGTGGTCAACAATGGTATCCGCATCATTCGTAGCACCATCCCCTGCCGCCAATGCGGCTTGGTGTACCGGAATATGCGCAAAATCATCTGACTGCGTGGAGGGAACTGACAGAGGTTTCGCGGTGATGCCGGAAAGCGATAGCTCCAGTCCGAGCACCTCGCAAAGACGCTGTAGCTTGTCAAAGGTTGGGGACGAGCCGCGCCTAATGTTCTGAAGAGCAGAGCCATCAGCTTGACCGAACGCACGTCTACCGACCTCGGCCTGTGACCAGCCCAGTTCTGCCCGGCGCTGGTCGAGTAGCGCGAAAAGGTCGCTCGTTTCAATCATACTGTAAAAATACACAAAACTTGGCCTCCTGCACAAGCCGGGTAAATTCACAACGGACCGTTTCCAAATCTATGTAAAATTACCTTGCAAAGACTCTGTAACTTTGCATAGATATGCACATGGACACGACACACCTTCTCACATTGGCGCAGATGTACGCCGCCCACATCGGTCGCGGGCTCTTCACGGTGGCAAACCGGGTGGGGGTCCATAGCCGCTTCTTCACCCGCATGGCGCAAGGCGACGAATGCAGGGTGAGCAGTTACAAGCAAGTGCTTGGCTGGTTTGACGAAAACTGGCCCGCAGACCTTGAATGGCCGTCCTCAGTGGAGCGGCCATCAAACAAGAAAAGGGAGGCCGCCTGATGGTCGCCCTTCCCCCCTTTTCGCAGCGGTCGGATGGCCCCTGCCGCGGCGGGAGCCGCCCTGACCGGGAGGGCGCGCAAGACGCCGCCGGTCAGGGTGTGCCGCGCCGCAGCCTGTGGCACCGCGCCTGCGCCCTGAATGCCCGGATCGAGGCCTGCTGGGTGGGCGATCTGCTCGCCACCATCGGCTTTGCGGCCCTGGCTGCCCTGATCTTCATTTTTTTTGGAGTGCTGTGATGACCCATCTGACTGGCGCCCTTGCGCCTGCGATCACCGAACCCCCATCCAAATGCCAAGAGTTGAAGCTGATCTGCGATGGCGCTGCCATTGCTTATCAGGCTGATCTGGAACTGCATCAGGCCCTTTTGTCGATCCATGTTGATCGCAGCCTTGAGGCCGATCGGCGGCTGGAAGAGGCCGAAGCGCTGAGCGCAGCTGCACACCATGCTCTGCTGCAAGCCGTTAAACTGGCCCAGGACAGTGGCCTGATGGCAGAACTGCAGGGCTATCTGACCGCGACCTATGGGGGCTGACATGGACGGAAGCACCGCTTTGCCGACCATGTCACTGCCCGCCACCACCGCCCTGGCTGAATGGCGGGATGCCATGTTGCAGCTGCGGTGGGCGGTGCTGGCGCGGCAGAACATGGCTGCGGCGCCCAATGCCGCGCGGCGCGAGGTTGCCGCCGTGGCCTGCCGTCGCGCCGCCGATCAGCTGGTGGATGCCATGGCGCGGCTGAGTGACCTGCGGGTCTCGCCCGAGCCGGGCGCGAAACCGGCGATGCGCATGATCGAAGACCTGCTTGCCGCGTTTGCGGCAGCCGAGGTGCAGCCCGGCCCGGATGGGCGGGGCTGACCACAGGAAGACAAGGGGCCAAACCGTGAAGAAACCGACTTTGATGCAGCAGAACCGGGTGAAGGTGGCGGATGTCATCTGCACATCGCGGCTGCGGCCCGTCTCGGAGGCGGGCGTTGCCAGCCTGATCGCCTCGATCAATGAGACCGGCGTCATGAAGGACGCGATCCATGTGCGCAAGAAGAAGGACGGCAGCCTGCATCTGCTGGCCGGGGCGCATCGCATGGAAGCGGCGCGGCAACTGGGCTGGGACGAGATCGAGGCGAAGGTCTGGACCGATGTGACCGACGACTGGGCGCGGCTGATCGAGATCGACGACAATTTGGCCGGGGCCGAAATGAACGCGCTGGATACGGCGGTGTTTCTGGCCACCCGCAAGGCGATCTATGAACGGATGCACCCGGAAACGAAGGCGGGCTTGGCCGGTGCATCCGGCCGCTGGGATGCAACGGACACGATGTCCGTTGCATCGTTCGCGGCATCGACTGCCGAAAAGTTTGGGATGACAGACCGCCATGTCCGCCGTCTGATTGCCGCTGGCATCAAGCTCGGCCCCGACGAGGTGGCCAAGCTGCGCGCGGCGCCCCGTGCCGTCAGCCTGAAAGACCTGACAGAAATCGCCAAGATCAACCAGCCGACCGACCGTTACGATGTGGTGCGGCGGCTGTCCGAGGGCAGCGCGAAAACGGCAGCGGAAGCGCGGCGCAGCCTGCAAACGGGTGCTTCAACGCCGGTTAAAGACCCGGTTGATACAGCGTTTCTGGCTCTGCTGGCCCTATGGAACCGCACCCCGGCTGCGGCCCGACGCCGGTTTCTGGACGAAGCCGGGCTGGCAGGAGGGGCCGACGCATGACCCGGATGCCGCTGAAAGAATGGTGGACTGCGCCAGAGATCGCCGCCGCTGTGCTGCGCGACCTGCCGAGCAGCCAGCAGGGTGTCGATGCCCATGCCAAGCGCTGGGGCTGGCGCGGCCATCCCGAGCATGCCCGCCGCCGTCAGGCGCAGGGTGGTGGCTGGGAATATCACTGGCGGCTGTTCCCGGCCCGCGCCCAGCGGGATCTGATCGCCCGTGCCAATCCGGTCGAGACCAAGGTGCGCCCTGGTCGGGAGGAGACCTGGGCATGGTTCGATGGCCTGCCTGATAGCGTTAAGGACAAGGCGCAGCGCGCCCTGTCGATCCTGCAGGAAGTGGAAACGCTGGCCCCGGCAGCCAGCACGTCGGTTGCCGTGGGCATGGCGTCGCAGAAGCATAAGGTGAGCGAGCGCACGATCTGGGGCTGGTTCGAGCGGGTGGAAGGTGTGGATGTGGCAGATCGCTTGCCCTATCTCGCTCCCCGGCATCGCAGCGGCACTGCCACGCGCAAGCGCGCTGAGTGCAGCCCGCAGTTTCTGGACCGGCTGAAGGCAGCCTATCTGCGGCCTGCGGTCAGCTTTGCCGCCAGTTATGACGATGTGGTGGATATCTGCCGCGCGAATGGCTGGGCCTATATGTCGCAACGCAGCGCTGATCGCTGGTTCAAGGCCAATATTCCGCATGTGACGGTGGTTTTTGCCAAGGAAGGCGAGGCCGGGCTGGCGAAGTGCTTCCCGCCGCAGATCCGCGACCGTTCGACGCTGACCGCGCTGGAAGGCGTGAATGCCGACTGCCACAAGATCGATGTCTTCGTTCAGTGGCCCGGCATCGAAAAGCCGGTGCGGCCGCAGATCGTGGCGTTTCAGGATCTGTATTCCGGCAAGATCCTTTCGTGGCGCGTTGATCTGGACCCGAACAAGGTGGCAGTCATGTCGGCCTTTGGCGAGCTGATCGAGACCTGGGGCATCCCCCGGCATTGCCTTTTCGACAACGGCAAGGAATTTGCCAACAAATGGCTAACTGGCGGCGCACCGACCCGGTTTCGCTTCAAGATCCGCGAGGATGATCCGCTGGGCGTGTTGCCGCAGATGGGCATCCAGATCCACTGGGCCACGCCGGCGCATGGTCAGGCCAAGCCGATCGAGCGCGGTTTCCGGGATTTTGCCAAGCGGATCGCCCTAGATCCGCGCTTTGCCGGGGCCTATGTCGGGCCGAATGTAATGGCCAAACCCGAGGATTACGGGTCTCGCGCCATTCCGCTGGCCGAATTCCTTGCCGTGCTGGACGAGGGCATCCGCAAGCATAATGCCCGCCCCGGCCGCAGCTCGCCCACCGCCAAGGGGCGCAGCTTCGACGAGACCTTTGCCGAAAGCTATGAGGTCGCGAAGATCCGCAAGGCGACAGCAGAGCAGCACCGGCTGTGGCTGATGGGTCAGGAGGTGCGCAAGCTGCATGCCACCCATGGCGAGCTGCGCATCCACGGCAATGGCTATTGGGCGCCCTGGATGAACGAACATGCGGGCCAGAAGATCGTGGCCCGGTTCGACCCCGAGGATCTGCATGCCGGTGTGTTTGTCTATTCGCTGGCCGGGGAGTTCCTTGGCCCGGCGGAATGCCGCGAGCCAGTGGGGTTCTTCGATCTGGTCGGCGCCAAGCTGGAAGCCCGCGCCAAGCGTCAGCGCCGCAATGCCGAAAAGCGGCTGCTGGAAGCGCTGCGCCCGATGTCGGTGGGCGATATCGCCGCCGAACTGAATGCCCTGCCCAAGCCCGAAACCCCGCTGGTCGAGGCAAAGGTGGTCGAACTGGCCCCGGCGCGCATCCGCAAGCCGCTGATCGAGCGGTCACTGCCTGCGCCGGACACGTCGCGCGACGCGGAACTGACAGTGCTGCAGGTCGATTTCGCGGCACCTCGGGCCGAACCTCCGGCGCAGCCGCCCGAGGTGGCCCGGTTCTGGCGGATGATCGACATCGAAGACCGCATGGCCATCGGCGCGGATATCCCCGCCGCCGATGCCGAGTTCTGGGGCCGGATGCAGACCCACCCGGTCTATCTCGCGCAGCGCGATCTCTACGATCGGCATGGCGCGCAGGCCATCGGATGACAAAGCCGCCGGCGGCCCATGGCCCCAAGGTGGCAGATTGAGACGAGGAGTGAGCATGTTGGACGGAACAGAAAAAAACGGGATGGTGAAAAACGTCGCACCGCTGCGGAATGTGATGCTGCTGGGTGCGCTGATCCGCAAAGTGACATTGCGGGACGAGGGCATGCCGGGGATGGCCTGCTTTCACGGGTTTTCGGGCTACGGCAAGACGCAGGCGGCACTTTACAACACGCAGGCCACCAAGGCCTGCTGGGTCGAGGTGAAGTCGGTCTGGACCCGCAAGACGCTGTGCGAGAAGATCTGCCTGAACCTGGGCATCCCCACCGGCCGCACGGTCGCGGACAGTGTCGAGAAGATCGGGCAGGAGCTGGGGGAGAGCGGTCGCCCGCTCCTGCTGGACGAGGCGCATATCCTCTGCACCGACGGCATGATGAAGCTGGTCCATGACCTCTATGAGAGCGCGCATGGATCATCCATCATCCTGATCGGTGAGGAAATGCTGCCCCAATCGCTGCGGCGCTGGGAGCGGGTCCATAACCGGATGCTGGATTGGGTGGCGGCCCAGCCCGCCGATCTGCGCGAAGTGGGCATCTTGGCCAGCCTGAAATGCCGCGATCTGACGATCAGCGAAGACGTGCTGCAGAAGGTGCTGGTGGAATCGCAGGCGGTTGCGCGGCGCATCGTGTCGAACCTGAACCAGATCAAGGATTACGCCCGCACTGAAGGCAAGGCCGTGATCGACGCGGGTGATATCCCGCATATCCGCTGGATGACCGGACAGGCGCCCTCGGCCCGGAGGATCATGTGATGGCCACCGCGAAAAAGGCGGGCCGTCGCCCGGCTGACCAGGGCGGGGATGGCCGTCAGGATATGTGGGCGGCCCTGCGCGCGACCCCTGAAACGATCACTGTCTCGGCCATCGCCAATCAGACCGGCATCCACCGCTCCACTGTGCTGCGCTATCTGCAGGCCCTGACGGCGGGCGGCTATCTGGATGCCTGCCCCGCTGCTGTCGGGCAGGCTGGATCGTGGCGGCTGGTCAGGAATGTCGGCCATCATGCCCCGCGAGTGCGTCGGGATGGCAGCCCGGTCACCCAGGGCGAGGTGACCGGCCAACTTTGGTTGGCCATGGTCGGCCTGAAGGATTTCGACTGCCATGACCTGATCCAGAATGCCTCGATCGAGATCCCGGAGGCCACGGCGAAGGACTATTGCAAGCGCCTGCTGGCCGCTGGCTATCTGCGGGTGCTGGTCAAGGCCGATCCCCATCTGTCGCGTGTGGCCCGGTATCGCCTGATCCGCTCGTCCGGCCCCAAGGCGCCGCCGGTGCAGCGGGTGCGGCAGATCTACGATCCGAACACCGGCGCGGTCTATGCTCTGGAGGGCGGGCTGTGATGGTGTCCACTCCTCTCGATATCGCCCGCGCTGCATGGGGCGAGGCGCTGCCTGACTGGGTCGCCCTGCTGGCCGAAGAATGCGGCAAGACCAGCCAGAACAAGGTTGCCAAGCGTATGAACCGTTCTGCGGCCATGGTTTCGACCGTCCTGCGCAACAAATACCCCGGCGACATGCAGGCGGTTGAAGAGGTTGTGCGCGGTGTGTTCATGGCCTCGACCGTGATCTGCCCGGCCTTGGGCGAGATCAGCACCGCCGATTGCCGGGACTGGATGCGCAAGTCGCGGTCGTTTTCCAACGAAAACAGCGAGCGGGTGCGCATGTTCCGCGCCTGCCGGTCCTGCCCCCGCAGCAAGAAGGACACCCCCGATGAAACCTAACCCCGCCACCGATCCGGTGCATGTGGCGCAGCGCATCAAGGGCCTGTGCGAGTTGTTTGGTGGCCCCCTTGAGGCGGCACGGCTTTGCAACCTGCCGGTGACGTCGATCGAACAATACGCGGCGGGCAAGCACCTGCCCGGCACCATGGCCCTGGCGGCCCTGGGCAAGGGGCTGAGCGTCCCGGTGGACTGGATCTTGTTCGGGGAGCGTTCGCTCTCCGAACCCTCTGAAAACACGAAAGGAACCATCCGATGACCTCGGAGATGTGGAAGAACGCGGCAGGCCATCTGATCCCGGTGGATCAGGTTTCCGAAAGCGACAAGATGAAGGACGAGCTGGCCAAACAGCTCTGCGACGAGGCCGACTTCCTGAAGGCGCAGATCGAGGCCTTCAAAACCCGCGCCATGGGCGAAATGAATGCCGCCCGCACGCTGATCTTCGAGAAGTTCGGGGCGAAGATCGGCGGCGCAAAGGGCGGCTTTGCGATCAAGAGCTTTGACGGGGGCTGCGAAGCTGAAGTGTCGGTTGCCGAGCGGGTGAGCTTCGGCGTGGAGCTGCAAGCGGCCAAGGCGCTGATCGACGAATGTATCGAAGCCTGGGCGGACGCGGGTGACATTGATCCGCGCATCCGTGCGCTGGTGGAACATGCGTTTCAGGTAAACAAGGCAGGACGGATCGATACCCAGCGGGTGCTGGGCTTGCGCAAGATCCCGATGAAAGACCGCGACGGTGTGCCGGATGCAGGCTGGGCACGGGCCATGGAGGCTGTGACCGAGGCGCTGAACGTTGATGGCACTGCGACCTATCTGCGGTTCTACCGGCGCAACCCGGAGACCAACAAGCGCGAGCAGATCTCGCTCAACTTCTCGGATCTGTGAGGGCGACATGGCCAGCGAAGAAATCAAGGCAAGGATCGCCGCGCTGCTGCGCAAGGCGCGCGATGCCGGGGCATCGGAGGCGGAGGCTATGGCCGCCGCCGCCCGTGCCGCCCAGCTGATGAGCGACTATGGGCTGAGCGAGCTGGAAATCGAGATCGAGGAGGCCACCGCCCGGCTGAAAACCAAAGGCAAATCGCCGCGTGATCTGCTCTGGGGCACAGTGGCGCGCTGCACCAACACGGCGGCGATCATGGGTCTGGAATGGTCGCCGGTCATCACCTTTGTCGGTCGGGCTCCCGGCCCGCAGATTGCGGAATATCTGGTGGTCGTGCTGAACCGGGCTGTTGACCGCGAAGTGGAGCGTTACCGGACCAAGGCTGAATTCCAGCGGCGGCGCAGTGTCGCCACCCGGCGGCAGGCCTGCCATGATTTCACGGTCGGCCTCGTGGCCCGGCTGCGCGGGCGCCTGCTGGAGATGTTTTCCGCCAGCATGGATGCCGGGGCGATAGCGCAGGCCAAGGCCGTGCTGGATGCGCGTTTCCCTGGCGCCCAGAACGTCAGCCTCAATACGCGCAAGGTGCGGTTCGGCAATGCCGCCCAAAGCGGGTTTGCCGCCGCCGGGCGGATCACCCTGTCGCATGGTGTGGCCGGTGCTGCGCCGCGCGCCCAGATCGGGAGGGGATGATGGTTGCATATAGCTTCAAGCAGCGGTTCGCGGCCCAGATCGCAGATGGCTCCAAGGCACAGACCGTACGGGCACCTCGGCGCCGCCATGCGCGGCCGGGCGAGATGATCCAACTCTATGCCGGGATGCGGTCCTCCAATTGTGTCAGGATCGCACCCGATGCGCTTTGCACATCTGTCGAGCCGATCACCATTGTTTTCAACAGCGAAGGGATGATCGTCGGTATCTGGATTGATGGTGCCATGGTCGAGGACATGGATCGATTTGCGCTGGCCGATGGTTTCGAAAGCCTCGCCGCCATGTCCGAATTCTGGGCCACCTCTCATGGCCTCTCTAGAGAGTTCCGGGGTGTTCTGGTGCGCTGGGTGCCTGTTATACGGGTGCAGCAATGACCAACGCCGCCTCCCTGAAGCGCATGATCCATCTGGGCTGCAAGCAGATCGGGCTGGATGACGACATGCGCCACGATCTGCAGTTGGTCGCCACCGGCAAGGCCAGCATGGCCGACATGTCCGAAGCCGAGCTGCAAAAGGTGGTTTCCGCGCTGCGTCAACGCGGCTTCAAACCCGGTTTCAAGGGGGCTTCGAAAGGCCGCCGCGCCCCGGCACCGCGCGCCGATCTGCGCTTTGTCCATGTGCTTTGGGCACAGCTGGGCAAGGCGGGTGCTTTGACGCGCCCGGATCGGGCCGGGCTGAATGCCTTCGTTCGGTCCCGCTTCGAGGGAAAATGGCAATCGGTGCCGATCGACATCGATGCCCTGCGGGATGCGGGCCAGATCAACGATGTGGTGCGCGCCCTGAAGGACATGTGCAAGCGCGCGAAGGTGACCTTGAAATGACGCTCGCCGCCCGCGCGCCGATTGATGCCTGGATCGACGAGTTGGAGCGCGATCTTGGCCGTGCAGCCGTGCTGCGGCTGCTGGCCAATGCCGGTGGCCAGCGCCGCGATATCCCCAAGCGTCCTGTGGGGTCGCGGCTGGCCGCCGAGCTGGGTTTTGAGGTGGCCGAGTGGTTGTCAGCCCGCTTTGGCGGCACCGCCCTTGATATGCCCAGCCCGCGCGGCCGAGAAACACAAGAGCGGGCCAGCCTGTTGCGCGCGGCCATCCTTGAAGCTGGATTGACCGCCCCCACGCGGTCGGCCAATGATATCGCCGTCCAGTTTGGTGTGACTGCTGCCTGGGTGCATAAGCTGCGCAGCAAGATGCAGTCCGAAAGCGGTCACCTCGCGGCACAGCCCCTGCTGCCGATGTTTGACGATCTGCCACCCCGGCATTGATCCCGCAGACTGCATCCCCGGCCCTAATATATATAGTGTGTGGCACTCCCGATCCTGATCGGGATCGCATCCAGCGCCCGAAGTTGACAGGGCGCGCAGATGTCGAAAGCGAATATCACCCTCATTCAGACCGGCCTCGCCNNTCGCCCGGCCCGGCGGATGGCATTTTTGGGCCGAAGACCAAGGCTGCGGGCATCGCATGGCTGGCGGCAGACGGTTGCCCTGTCGGGGCGGTCATCCCCCCCGAAACCACCTCGGTCATCTATCAGGGCAGCGCGCGCTATCCGGTCGCGGAAATCGCCGTGCATTGCTCGGCCACCCGGCCTGACTGGATGCACAATGCCGGTCTCGCCGCCCAGATGGCAGAGATCCGGCGCTGGCATGTGCAGGACAACGGCTGGCGGGACATTGGCTACCACTGGGGCATCGGCCGCGACGGTGACATCCTGGCGGGCCGGGCAGAGACCGTCATCGGTGCCGGGATCGAGGACCATAATCAGGGCGTGATCCATATCGTGCTGATGGGCGGTCATGGCTCGTCAGAGCGTGACATTTTCGAGCGGCATTACACTCAGCGGCAGGATACCGCCCTGCGGCAGCTGATCCAGGGCATTAGCATGCGCACCCGGATCACCCGGATCTCTGGCCACAACGAATACGCACCGAAAGCCTGCCCGGGCTTTCAGGTCGGCGCCTGGCTGAAGGAGGCGGCGTGATGTCGGATTTTCTGAAGGCTCTCTATATCGAGGTGCTGCCGCTGCTGCTGCAGCTGATCGCGGTGGTGGTCGGGCTGGTGCTGGCCCGGGTGGCGGCTGTCGCCAAGGACCGCTGGGGGATCGAGATTGAAGCCCGGCACCGGGAGGCGCTGCATTCCGCGATCATGACGGGCGCCGCTGCCGCCCTAGCCCGGGGCCTGCGCGGCGAAGCTGCCGTGCAATCGGCCATCGACCACGCCATTGGCCGCGGCGCGCCCGATGCCATCGACTATTTCGGGCTGGCGGCCGATGATCTGAAGGTGCTGGCGCAATCCAAGCTGCAGGCGGCCTATCCGCTGATGCTGCTGTCCGGTCATCAGACCGCTGCGGGCGAGGTGCAAGAGTGACCCCGCCCCAGCCGCCCGTCTTCGACCTCGGCCCGGCGCTGGCGCTGGTGCTGGCCGCCCTTAACATTGTCAACATCCTCTACACCTGGTGGCGCACCCGCGACCAGAATGTGGAGACCCGCTTCAAGGCGGGCAGCGAACGCATGGACAGGCTGGATCAACGCCTCGCCAGTGTCGAGCAGACCCTGCGCGCCCAGCCGACCAAGGAAGACATGCACATGCTCCATCTGACCCTGAAAGAGATGCAGGGCGAGATGAAGACCATGGCTGCCGTCATCGAGGGCAACAACAAGATCATGGAGCGGCTGGAAACCGTGGTGCAGCGCCATGAGAGCCACCTGCTTGAAGGGGGAAAGTGATGAGCTATGGCGTGACGCTGCAGAAGCACCGCCGTTTGGCAATCCTGCGGTTCCTGAAGGATTGCGACGGCTATACCGCAAACGGGTCGATCATCCGCGATGTCGTAAACGGGGTCGGCGTGGCTTCGACCGCCGACCAGATCACCACGGAACTTTCGTGGCTAAAGGAACAGGGGCTGATTGCCCTGGAGGATCTGGGCAGCCTGCTGTTGGCGACGGCCACTGCGCGCGGTGTGGAAATCGCCCAGGGGCTCGCCAATCATCCCGGCATCCAGCGCCCCAGCCCGAGGCCCTGACATGCCCCCGCCCCGCAAGATCGATCTTCTGCCTGCCGAGTTGCGCGGCTGGCTGCAGGAGGAGCTGCGCGCCAGCGGCTTTGCCGGATACGAGGATCTGGCCGAAAGGCTGAACTTCCGGCTGGAAGAGGAAGGGCTGGAGCTGCGCATCCGTAAATCCGCGATCCATGCCTATGGTGTGGAATATGAGGCCATGGTTCGGGCGCAGGAAGAGGCCAGCGCCTGGGCCGTGGGCTGGATGCAGGATGAAGGGCTGGCCGATGAAGCCAAACGCCATTCCGTCCTGTTCCAGATGATTACGACGCTGGCTTTCAAGGTCATGAAATCGCAGGCCCTGAAGGAAGGCGACCAGATCGACCCGAAGGAACTGCACTTCCTGGGCAAGATGCTGAAGGACGTCATGTCCTCGTCCGGCATCCGCGAACAGACCATCGCCGCCGACCGCAAGGCGCAGGCCGCACGGCTCGATGCCGCTGCCGCATCTGGCGAAGTGGACGAGGATTTCCGGCGCAAGGCGCGCGAGATCATGGGGTTTTCCTGATGGATGACACACCCCATGCCATGCGCGCCACGATCACCAGCCTGGCGCTGACCTATGCCTGCCCGGCCTGCGAGGTGGAGGTCGATTGCATGGTGGAAGCCGAAGAGGTCGAAACCGGCTTTGAAATCCCGCTTCATGACCGTTTCGACATCTGTTCGCACTGCGGCCAGTTGCTGGATTTCGGGGCCATGCTGATGCAGGTGGCGGCATGACCGATGATGCTCTGAAAGCGTTCGGCGGCCTCTGCGGCATCGCCGCCTTGCTCGGCGTCGGTGCCCTTGCTGTCAGCATCGACCGTGAGGAGCGCGCGCTGATCCGGAACGGGCACTGCACCAAGGTCATGGAAGCACTCTATACCCCACCACCGCGTGCACATCGCAGCTGCCATGGCGATCAGGGGCAATACTGTTCCACCTGGTTCAGCCAGGGCGACCCCTATCTTCGCAGCCTCTGGCGCTGCGTCGATCCCGAGGACGGTCGCGCCCATGAGTTCTGGCGCCGCACCTCAGAAGAATTCGGAAAATGACTGCCCAAGCTAGTGGATCAGGAAAGGCGTGAACCAAATGACCAGCCCTGCCCAGGTTGCCAATGATCTGATGGCCCAGGCTGATCGCCTGGCAGGCCGTGGGCAGGATGATCTCGTGAAATCCCTGCGCCGCGGGGCGCGGGTCATCCGCGAACAGTTGCAGGTCCAGATGCAGCTGGAAGCGGCGGCCGAGGCCGAGGCGGTGCGATTTGAACGCTATCGGAACGGTGATGACCGATGAGCGCCACTGTCCCTGACAGCCCGATCATCCATTTCCTGCCCTATCAGAAGGCATGGATCGCGGATCAGTCGCGCTTCAAGATTGGCATGTTCACGCGGCGCGGTGGCAAGACTTTCGGCAGCTGCGGCGAGATCGTGGATGACTGCATCAAGGCCGAGATCGACCGGCGCAAGGTGCGCTGGACGATCCTGTCGCGGTCGGAAGGCACGGCAAAAGAGGCCCTTGAAGACGCATTGAAGCCCATGACACGGGCCTATTATGCGGTGGTCTCTGGCCTGGCACGTCAGGGCCAGCCCCGGTTTGTCGAGGACGAATTCCATGTGCCGGCGCATGCCAAGGAAATGCGCCAGGGCGGGCAGACCTTCTTGGTCGATGTGCCGGAGGCCCGCTACCGGACGCAGGAGGTGCATTTCCCGGGCGGCTCGCGCGTGGTCGCGCTGTCGGCCAGCCCGGATGCGGCTCGCGGTTTCGGCGGCAACCTGCTGCTGGACGAATTCGCCTTCCATGCCGACAGCCGGAGGATATGGGGTTCGGCCTATCCGGTGGCGGCGCGCGGCGGGCATCGCATCCGCGTCATCAGCACCCCGAATGGCAAGGGCAACAAGTTCTACGAATTGATGACGGCCGAGAAGGAAGGCCGGATCTGGTCACGCCACCACATCGACATTTACGAGGCGGTGCGGCAGGGGCTGGATGTCAATGTTGACGAGTTGCGGGCAGGCATGGCCGATCAGGATGCCTGGGCGCAGGAATTCGAACTGGCCTGGCTGGATGAGGCTTCGAGCTGGCTGGATTACGACCTGATCTCGGCCTGCGAAAGCAACAGTGCCGGCATCCCCGAACATTACATGGGCGGGCTGTGTTTCGTGGGCGTCGATATTGCCGCCCGCAACGACCTGTTCGTGATCTGGGTGCTGGAGCTCGTGGGGGAAGTGCTGGTCACCCGCGAAATCATTGCCCGCAAGCGGATCAACTTTGCCGAACAGGACCGGCTGCTGGATGAGGTGATGAAGCGCTATCGCGTGGTGCGCTGCCGTATGGACCAGACCGGCATGGGCGAAAAGCCGGTCGAGGATGCCAAGCGCCGCCATGGCGAGGATCGGGTTGAAGGGGTGCTGTTTACGCCAGCCGCGAAGCTCGACATGGCCACGACGCTTAAGGAAAGCATGCAGGACCGCAAGACGCGCATCCCTGCCGGTGATCCGGTCCTGCGCGCAGACCTGCATTCCGTGAAATCGCAGGTGGGCCTGACCGGCATCCGTCGCCTGGTGGCGGACCGTGACAGCGACGGCCACGCCGACCGCTTCTGGGCCGGGGCACTGGCGGTTTCGGCTGCCGATCTCGGCCCGGAGAACTTTGGCTATCAGGGCGTGCCTGGCACCCGCAGCCGCTGGGCCGCGCCCGACCGTGACGAAGATGACGAAACAGCCACCAGCGAACGCTGGGGCGGAGGGGCTTGGTAATGGCAATCCTTGATCAATTCGGCAGACCGCTCCAGCGGGTGCCAGCCGCGCAGATGCTGGACCGGCAGGCTGTGCCCTCGCTCGGCTCGATCCGGTCGATCCAGACCGGCCACCCGGCGGATGGGCTGACCCCAACGCGGCTGGCCGCAATCCTGCGCGAGGCGGAGACCGGCGATGCCACGGCCTATCTGGAGCTGGCCGAACAGATGGAAGAGAAAGATCTGCATTACGCCGCCGTGCTGGGGGTGCGGAAGCGGGCCATCCGGTCGCTGGAAGTGCAGGTCGATGCGGGCGACGACACGACCGAGGCGGAAGAGCTGGCCGACATGACCCGCCAGGCGCTGATCTCGGCGGCGGTGCGCACCTCGCTGATCGACATGATGGATGCCTTGGGCAAGGCCTATTCCGTCTGCGAAATCCTCTGGGAACGCGAGGGCGCCAAGGGCCTGAAGATCTGCGGCATGGAACATGTCGATCCGCGCTGGTTTGAGTTCGACCGCGAAAATGGCAGCTATCTCTACCTGCGTGACAATGCAGGGCCGCAGCCGCTGCGCCCTGACAGCTATGTGATCCATCTGGCCAAGGCAAAATCCGGCCTGGCGATCCGCGGCGGCCTCGCCCGGCTGGCGGCCTGGGCCTATCTGTTCAAAAATTACACGCTGAAGGACTGGGCGATCTTTCTGGAGGCCTATGGCCACCCGCTGCGGCTCGGCAAATATGGCCCGACCTCCAGCCAGGCCGACCGGCTGACCCTGTTGCGCGCCGCGCGACAGATCGGCGTGGATATGGCGGCGATCATTCCCAAAGACATGGATCTGGAGGTGATTTCCGCCGCCAGCTCTGGCTCGGAAAAGCTCTATGAAGGCAATGCGCGCTATTGGGACGAGCAGCTTTCGAAGGGCATTCTGGGCCAGGTGGCCACCACCGATGCCATCGCGGGTGGCCATGCGGTCGGCAATATCCACGAAAAGGTGCGCGACGACATCCGCGACGCCGATGCAGAACAGCTGGCTGCCACGCTGCAGCGCGATGTTGCCGGTGCACTGGCCCGGGTCAACTTCAGCGGGTCGGTGGCACTGCCGCATATCAGTTTCCCACCGCCGGAAACGGTTGACCCGAAGCTGATGCTGGAGCTGATGGAAAAGGGGCCGAAGGCGGGGCTGAAGATCACTGTGCGGCAGATCCGCGAGGTCTTTGCCCTGCGCGAACCGGAAAAGGGCGAAGAGGTGCTGACACCTCCCGCCCCCGAACCGCCACCTGTTGCCCTGCCTGTGCCCGGTGATCCGCCACCCGCCAACCCGCCTGCGGTCGAGCGTCAGACTGCCGCCCGGGTCGCTGATCCCGGCCCACGCGACAGTGTCGAGGCCCTGGTGGATGAGCTGATCCAGGGCGGCGACCTGCAGCGGACGATGGAGGGCGAGATCGGCGCCCTCCTGGAAGCGCTTGCCGGGGCGGCGGATATGGATCAGGTGCGCGACATACTCGCGGTTTTCGGAGCCGGATCGCCCGGCCCGGTGGCCGATCTGCTGACCCGATCAACATTTGCGGCGCGGGTCGCGGGCGAAGTCGGCGCAGGCATTCGTGGCTGACATGGCGCATAGCATGCTCGCCTCCGTCACCAAGATCTCTGCAATGCTCGGGGCCGACGAGGGCCAGCGGGTGCCGAACGAAATATTGCTTTTTCCCGGAGATCTTGCTGCAATCGTCGTTGATCTGGACGGTGTGGATTACATTCTCACCGTCCAGCGTGTGCCGTGCCAGCGGCCGCGCCCTCCGGTAAACTGAAAGGCGTCCCATGGCCCAGATCGACCTGAAACCGCTGCAGCACCGCGAAGCCATCGAATATTTCCGCAGCAAGGGGTTTGCCCCGCAGTTGCAGCGTTTTCATCACCTGGACCATTTCCGCGAGGACCACGCGCGGGATTTCGTGGTGGCCAAGGCCATGCGCGACGATGTGGAGCAGGCGATCCGGGGCGAAGTTGACCGCGCCCTGGCCGAAGGACGGACCTTGGCTCAGTTCCAGAGCGATCTGGCGCCGCGCCTGCAGGAGATGGGCTGGTGGGGCAAGTCGATCGAGCGCGACCCGCTAACCGGCGAGTTGCAGGAGGTGCAACTCGGATCGATGCGGCGCCTGCGCGTGATCTTTGACACAAACATGCGCACGGCCCATGCCGCCGGGCACTGGGCGCGCATCCAGCGCACCAAGGACGCTTTCCCGTATCTGGAATATGTCCAGATCGAACGACCGACCAAGCGCCATGATCACGCCCGCTTCCACGGCAAGATCTGGCGGGTGGATGATCCGATCTGGCTGCGCATCTATCCGCTAAACGGCTGGCTCTGCGGCTGCACCGTCCTGCAGCGCACCGAAGGCTGGATGCAGCGCAACGGCAAGACCGTCTCGCCCCCCATGGATCTGGAGGAACAGCCCTGGATCAACAAGCGCAGCGGCGAGCGGTTCATGGTGCCTGCCGGGGTCGACCCCAGCTTTGACACCAATCCAGGCGCGACCTGGCTGGATATGGGCACAGACTGGGACCGCTTGACGCCTGATCGTGCCCCGGCACAGCGCGCATCAGAACGCGGCATCCTCGAAGGTCTGCGGCTTCGCCGCCTGGGCGACGGGCGCGAGGCGCTGGTCATCACCGATGCCGATTCTGTGCCTGTGGTGATGCGGTCTGCCCAGCCCGCCCGCCCGGATGTGGTGCCGCTGGACGGGCTGGACATCCCATCCGGCGCCAGCTTTTTCCGCTCGCATGTGACCGAGGCCACGCTGTCATCCGACGATCTGGGCATCCTGTTCGGTCAGGCCGGGCAGTCGATCACAGCCGTCAGCCCCGGTGGGTCGATCTGGCGCGCGGTGCGGCGGCCAAAGGCTGAGCTGCGGCCATTGCTGGCCGATTTCTCGACCCTGATCCCGGAATTTGCCGACGAGCTGCGCCTGCTGCCACAGGGGGCAGAGGTTTTCGGGCATGCCCGGATGCTCTGGCTTGAGAAACGCGAGGCCGTCACCTATCATTTCCGCATGTCCAATCGTGTCCGTCAGCTGATGGATGCCCATGCCGACCTGATCCAGAGGCTGATCGATGCGCGCCCTTAGGCCCGACCCTGACCTGTTCGACCTGGACGGCTGGCGCCAGCGCCTGGCCGATCTGCAGACCGAGCCGCAGGACATGGCCCGCGATACGCTGATCGACCATGCCACGGCGCATATCCGGGCGATCACGACACCCCCCGAAAAATCGCCCGCACAGGCGGGCTGAGCCTGTAGCCCGCCCGTTCCCCGCGAAAATCGGGGTCGGGCCTTTTTGAACGCAATCCTGCGCGTTTAAACGGTGTTGCGGGCAAGGCCCCCGCCGCATGTCCCGCCCGGCGCGGGCGATCCCTCTGAAACTGCATCCCCGGGCCTAAATCCGGCAGGCTGTGGCAATCAGCTGGCATGACCCAGCTTGTCCGAAACACCTGCGCCGCGATGCGCCTCCCTGATGCTCTGGCTGACCGGATCGAGCTGATCCCGGTCGGCCAGTTCAAGACTGATGATGCCCGCCCGGCATTCACGCTGGCCGATCCGGCCGCTGTGATAGCCGCCAGCTTTGCGGCGGCACCCGGCGGCAGGCTGCTGGTCGATTTCGACCATCGCAGTGTGCCGGTGGGTGATGCGCGACCGGATACCCGGGCTGCAGGCTGGATCACCGCCATGGAGGTCGAGGGAGACCGGATCATGGCTTCGGTCGAGTGGACGCCCGAAGGCCGCGCCGCGCTTGAGGGGCGGGCCTATCGCTTCATCTCGCCCGATTTCCTGACCCTGCCTGACCGCCGCGTGATGCGGATCGACAGCGCCGGTCTCGTGAACACCCCCGCACTCCCCCAGCTTCGCCAACTCGCATCCAGAGAGGATCGCATGGAACCGCTAGACGAAATCGCGGGCGCCCTCGGCATTGCCGCCGACAAGCCCGCCGACATCGTGGCCCGCGTCAAGGCGCTGGCCACCTCTGAGACCCAGCTTGCGTCGATCATGACGGCTGCAGGCGTGACCGGCGGCGATGTTACCCGGCAGATCTGCGCCAAGCTGGCCGAAAGGGCGCCCGATCCGACCCAGTTCGTTTCCATGAAGGCCCATGACGCCGTGGTGCGCCAGCTGGCCTCGCTGCAGGACGCGATCACCAAGGATCGGATCGATACCGCCATCGATGCCGGACGCGCGGCGGGCAAGATCACCCCCGCCAATGAAGATGATTTCCGGCAACTGGCCAGCAAGGATTTCGACTTCTTTCAGCGCTTCGTCGATCGCGCGCCTGTGCTGGTCAACTTGGGCGACCGCCAGCTGGCAGGCAGGCTGCCACCCGTGAAGACGGCGGCTGACGGCCTGGATGCGCTGGAGCGGCAGATCGCCTCGCGCATGGGCGTCAGCGAGGCCGATTACCTCAAACAGCGCGCCGCGATGCAGGAGGGCTGATCCATGACCGCTCTGACGAAAAATGCGCCGCGCACCCGCCTGACCCACGGCCACCGCTTCCGCGATCCCGTTGCCGCCACCACCCGGATCTTCGCCGGGTCGATGGTGGCGCTGAACGCCTCGGGCTATGCGATCAAGGCGATCACCACCGCAACCCGCATCCGTGGTGTCGCGCTGGCTGAGGCCGACAATACCGAAGGCGCCGCCGGTGCCATCGGTGTCGATATCGAGCGGGGGCCGTTCCTCATGGCCAACGACACGACGAACCCCGTCACCCGCGCCCATATCGGCACCAGTGTCTATGTGGTCGATGACAACACGGTGGGCTCGTCGGCCACCAGCACCATCGTCGCGGGCAAGTGCCTGGACGTGACGCCCGAGGGCGTCGTGGTCGAAATCCTCTGATCGGAGATCCGCAATGGATATCACCCGGGCCTCCCTGGCAGCCCTGAACGTCGCCATGACCACCGCCTTCAACACCCGTTTGACGGGCGTTGAAACCACCTATGGCCGCATCGCGATGACGGTCAATTCCACCACCCGGCATCAGGCCTATCCCAAGCTGTCGGAGCTTGGGCCGATGCGGGAATGGATCGGTGAACGCTATGTCGAACGGCTGGAAACTGACGGCTTCGTCATCACCAACCGCAAGTTCGAAAAGACGGTCTCGGTCCCGGTTGATGACATTTCGGACGATCAGTATGGCATCTATACCCCGCTGGTCTCCGACATGGGCCAGGTGGCGGCTGAACTGCCGGATGACCTGGTATGGGAGCAGCTGGAAAAGGGCTTCGCCACCACCCATTACGATGGCCAGTTTTTCTTCGACACCGATCACCCGGTCGAGAACGAGGCGGGCGTCGAAGTGTCGGTGTCGAACTTTGGCGGCGGATCGGGCGCGGCCTGGTATCTGATCGACGACAGCCGTTCGATCAAGCCGATGATCTTCCAGGACCGCGAGGCCGCGAAGATCACGCCCAAGACCAACCTGACCGACGATAACGTGTTCTTCCAGGACGAATTCGTCTGGGGCGCCAAGCGCCGCTGCGCCACCGGCTTCGGGGCCTGGCAGTTGATCTATGCCTCGCGCCAGACGCTGAACGCCGCGAACTACGCCGCTGCCCGGGCCGCGATGATGGAGATGCGCGGCCACAAGGGGCGCAAGCTGAACCTCAAGCCGAAGCTGCTGGTCGTACCGCCTGCGCTGGAGGGGGTCGCCCGCGAGATCCTGCTCAACGAGCGGGATGCTGCGGGTGCCACCAATACCTGGCGCAACACGGCGAACCTCCATGTCGAAGGCCGCCTGACCCTCTGACCGTCCCAAGCGGCGGTCGGTTTCCCGAGGGGGCGGTGCGCCGCCCCCGACGATAAACCGACAGGAGCTGACCCATGACCCGGAAGCCGAAAACTTCGGAAAACCAGAATACCCTGGGTGCCAAAGACAGCCTCGAGGGCGCACAGCCCGAACAGGCCGAGGCACCGATGGCCGATCCGCAAGAGCAGGCGGCGGCACCAGCGGCAGAGGGTGACACCTCTGCCGCACCCCATGATGCGGGCGAAGACGTTGCGGGCGCCCCTGTGATCGAGGCGGATGAGGTCACCCTGCTGGAGGCCATTGCTGCCATCGACCCGGCGACCCCACTGCCCGTCATCCCTGAAGCGACCGCGGTCAATTTTGTCACCCAGCCCATTGTGACCGTGATCTGCCACCGCGACGGTGGGCGCCGTCGTGCCGGGCGCCGCTGGCCGCAGGGCGAGACGATCCTGCCTGCGGATGATCTGCATCCCTTTGAACTGGCGCAGCTGCAGGGTGATCCGCAGTTTACTGTCAAACTGGGCTGAGCCATGCCCTATGCGAGTGTGGCCCAGCTGAAGGCGGGTATCCCGGCCAGCGATCTGCAGCTGCTGACGGATTTCGAGGGCTTTGCAATCACGGCGGATGAGCGGCTGTCGCAGGCGCTGGATGATGCCTCGGCGGAGATCGACAGCTATATCGCCAAAGTGGTGGCGCTGCCGCTGGCCAGCCCGCCGCATATCCTGACGGTGATCTGCCGCGATCTGGCGATGCACCGGCTCTACGTCAACCTCGGCCATGACATGACCGCCTATCAGCGGCTGCGCGGTGATGCCATCGCCACCCTGAAAAGCATCGCCAAGGGCGAGACAGCCATCGGGGATGATGACGGCCCGGCCGAGCTGACCTCGCCCGGCGTGGCGATGACGGACGGCGTGGAGCGGCAGATGACCCGCGACCGGCTGCGGGGGTTCTGAGATGACCGGGGTGCAGCTGGCGGTCAGCTTTGCAGATTTCGGTTTGCCTGAGGGATTTGACCGGGCAGCCACAGCGGCCGGGGATATGACTGATCTGATGGACAGCATCGGATCAGTGCTGATCAACGGCGCCCGGGAGCGCATCGGTGTCACCAACGTCAGCCCGGATGGCGTGGCATGGCCCAAGAGCATGCGGGCCAAAGAGGTTGGCGGCCCGACGCTGCATGACAGTGGGCGACTGATGGCGTCGATCTCCAGCGAGGCCGCCCCGGATCACGTCAAGGTCGGGTCGAACATGATCTATGCAGGCGTCCATCAGACCGGTGCCACCATCACGGCCAAGAACGGCAATGCTTTATCCTTCACGCTGGCCAATGGCGAACAGGTGGTGGTCGGATCGGTCACCATCCCGGCGCGGCCCTATCTGGGGATCTCCGAAGAAGAGCGGGCGCAGATCGAGGATGTGACGCTCGTGCATTTCAACGGGCTGTTGGGCGGGGACCGCTGATGCTGCAGCTGGACACCACCCTTGTGCGCGACCGCCTGAAGGCCACCGTTCCTGCTTTCGTCTCGGTCGGCCTTGCGCGGGATTTCGGGGCGGTGCGGCGGGAGACGCTGCGCTTTCCTTCGGCCTTCGTGATCCTGCTGGGCGAGCAGGCGGGCGAGAACCGCTATGCCAGCGAGGATCTGATCGAGCAGGCGATCACCGCCCGCGTGGCGGTCATCATGGCGGTCCGCGACATTGCCGATCGCAGCGGCACCCGCGCGACCGAGGATCTGGCGGGCATCCGCGAAGCGGTGCTGCTGAGCCTCTGCCGCTTCATCCCCGAACCAGGCGGGCAGGCCTTCCGCTTTGCCCGGGGCGCCCTCCAATCGGGCATCGACAGCCAGGGCGGTCTGTTCTGGCAGGACGAATTCACGCTGCGCTTTGAACGGCGCATCCAGATCAGCTGAAAGGATTTCCCATGGCCACCTGGCCCCAGCGCCTGATCCGCG
This sequence comes from Gemmobacter sp., assembly GCA_003509785.1. Lineage (GTDB taxonomy): Bacteria > Pseudomonadota > Alphaproteobacteria > Rhodobacterales > Rhodobacteraceae > Gemmobacter. Next base: position 9,779 of record DOMY01000037.1, on the reverse strand, counting down.
AAAAGATCGAAATCACCCCCGGGACTGCCGTGGCAACAGCCGCCGCCGACGCCCTGCTGGCGCGCAATGTCACATTCCGCAACCTGGAGGCCGACTATCAGCAGCAGGATTTCGTGATGGGCCGCGAAGGCGCACAGGGCGAGGATCTGCACAACATCCATGCCGGCGCAGAATATGACATCGAGGCTGCGCCACCCGCCGCTGCGGGCCAGCCCCCGGCATATGCCCACCTGATCCGCTCCTCGGGCTGGGACATGGTGGCCGATGAAACGGATACGGTCTTCACACCGATGGACCCGGCCACCCTCATTCCGGCCTGCACCATGATGATGAAAAACGGGTCTCTGCAGCAGATCGTGTCGGGTGTCCGGGGCAGCCTGTCCTTCACGGCCGAGGTGAACCGCAAGCCGTTCTTCCGCTTCAACCGGCGCGGTCGTTATGTGGCGCCGGTGGCTTATGTGGCCGAGGCGCATAGCTTCACCGGCTGGCCCCGGGCACTGGACTGCACCCCGGAGAACATGTTCGCCTTCACGCTGGGTGGCACCAAGCTCTGCTGCCGCAGCTTCAACTTCACCGATGGCCGCAGCCCCATGGTCGACAAATACATGAACTGCGAGGGCACCACGCTGGGGCCGCGCCGGTTCACCGGCCGCATGACTGTCAAATGGCCCGCCCTCGCCACAAAGGATCTGCTGACCCAGATCCGCAATGGCGTCACCGAACCGCTGGTCTTCACGCTGGGCACCCTCGCGGCAGCCACCCTGGCCATCTCTTGCCCCAAGGTGCAGATCAAATGGGCGGGCGAGCAGGATATCGACGGCGACCTCGGGATCAACCTCGACCTCGTCTTCCTGCCCGATGCGGGCAATGACGAGATCGAGATGCGCTGGCAGTAAGCCATGCCGGGCCTGTTTCCGCCCGGCGCGCTGCCACGTCGCCTGCCGATGATCCGCATGCATGTCGCGGATGCGGGCCATCTGCCGGGCGGGGCCAAGGGCATCCGCTTTGAATGCGCCACCTGCGGGCATGACACCGGATGGATCAGCGACAGCTGGACCATCACCGAAAACCGGCGGGGCCATCCTTGCCCCGTCTGCAATCCCGAAGCTCAGGCACCCAAACACAGGAGCTGACCCATGTTCGTTTTCGACGCCAACTACACCTTTGAATGGCCCGTGAAGGTGCATTTTCCGGGGGGAGAGGTGAAGGAATTCACCGGCATCTTCCGCGCCCCGGATGATGAAAAGGAGATCTTCGAAAAGGTCACGGGCGAGGATACGCCCGCGATGCTCGACGCCGCCCGCGCCCGACTGGCGCGCTATCTGGTGGGCTGGCGCGGCATCGAGGTGCAGGGTGGTGGCGAGTTGCCCTATTCCGATGCCGCCCGCGACAATCTGCTGCGCCAGCGCCCGATCCGCATGGCGGTGGATATGGCAATGTTCGAGGCGCTGGTGGGCGTGCGCGAAAAAAACTGACCCGCGCCGCGCAGGCCCTCTGGGGCGGCGCGGCGGTGTCAGAGGCGCTGATCGAGGATGTGATGGCCGATACCGGCGCCGACCGGGCCGAAGCCACCCGCATCGCCCGCAGCATGACCGGCGCTGACGATGTGACCATCGTGCTGCCGGTCAGCGAGCGCCCGACGATCCAGCTGGCCCTCGCAGTAACTGGCCAGTGGCGCATGGTGCCGCACGGCCTGGGCGGATCGCGCCCCGTCGCCCTGGACATGATGGCGGTGGATGTCACCGCCCGCTGGCTGGGGATCACGCCCGGACCGCACCTCTTCGAGGGTCTGGCGATCATCGAACGCGAGGCCCTGAAAACCATGAGGAGCAGACAATGACCGATATGCGCGCCGCCCTGATCGTCACGGCAGATGCTTCCAGCGTCGTGACGGAGTCGCGGCGGGCTGCGGAAGCCCTGCGCGAATTGCGGCGCGAGACTGGCGCGGCAGCGACCGTCCCGCAGGCCGCCGTACCATCATCGGCCGATCCGGCTGCCGCCCTGCGCCGCGAAATGGCCGAACAGGCGGCGCGCGCCAATCGGGCGCTGGCTGACAGCCTGACGCCGGTGATCGCGGTGGAGCGCGAGCTTGCCCAGCAGCAGCAGGCCACCACCCGGGCACTGGTGGAGCGGGTCGCGGCCACCAAATCCGCCGAAGCCTCGGCTGAGGNNGGTGTTTGCGGCGGCACTGGATCGTCAGGAGCAGGCCTGGCTGGCACTTGAGGCGGCGATGAACCCGGTGATCCGGGCCGAACGCGAACTGGCGGCAGCGCGCCAGGTGGTGGATCAGGCGGTGCAATCCGGCATTGCCACCAATACTCAGGCGGCCCGCGCCCTAGCCGAACTGGAGACGCGCTATCAAGCCGTGGTGCGGGCGCAAAGCCCGGCTGCGGCCAGCGCAGCCGCCTTCGAACGGGCGCTGGACGAGGAAGAGCGGGCGGTGCGGCAGCTGATGCTGGCGCTGGACCCGGCGGCGCGGGCGGCAGCCGAATTCGAACAGGCGCAGGAACGGCTGACCCGGGCGTTGCGGATAGGCATGATCACCCAGGACGAGGCCGCCCGCAGCCTGAAGCTCCTCGAGGTGCAGCAGCAGGCCGTGGGCCGTGGCGGCGCGGCGATGGGCATGGGCATCCAGAATGCCTCGTACCAGTTTACCGACATGCTGGTGCAGCTGCAGGGCGGCGTGGCCTGGAACGTGGCCGTGGCCCAGCAGTTGCCACAGCTGCTGGGCGGCTTCGGCGCGCTGGGGGCCGTGCTGGGTCTGGCGGTTGCCGCCGGGGCACCGCTGCTGGCCATGCTCTTCGACATGGGCGATGCCGCAGGCGATCTGGATGAGCGGCTGGACCGGCTGGAAAAGACGCTGGGCAATGTTTCTGATCACCTCGAGATCCTGCGCGATGTCGACGCCGCCGAGACCTTCGGCAACATGACAGACAGCGTGCTGTCGCTGACCTCGGCCCTGCTGCAGCTGGAGCGGGCCGCAGAACTCAAGAGCCTGCGCGAAACGCTCGACAAGCTCCTGAAGGAAAACATCGATGCCACAGCAGGGGATCAGATTTGGGAGGTACTTACGGCTAGCCGTGGTGCCCCGGCTCGATCGACAGACCAGATCACCAGCGACAATTTTGCCGAGCTAACCGGCGGTCGCGGCCCCAGCTTCGAGGAATTCGAGGCACGGCGGGGGCAGATCGATGCGCTGGCCAAGGCGGGCGAGGTCAAGGCGGTCATTGCCGAGGTGGAGGCGCTGATCCGCGATTTCGCGGCGGGCGGCCCGCTGACCGAGGTGAACGAAACCCTGCTGACCACCCTGACGACGCTGGGCAAGATCGCCCAGCAGACAGCGGAAACGGAGGCAGATTTCAACGGATCGGCCATCGCCGCCGCCGCCGAACGGCGCATCCAACTGGCCCAGGAGGAACTCGGCCTGTCGCAGGTTATCGCCCAATACGGCGCTGACAGTGTCGAGGCCGAGGCCGAGCGGGACCGGATCGCGCGGGCCAATTACGAGCTGGAGCTGGAGCGGGCCGGAATTTACGGCGATCAGCGCGACCGGCTGGTGGAAATCTGGGATCAGCAGAATGGCGTCAGCGATGCCACCGCCGCCTGGGCCGATACCATGGCCGGGGTGCGGAGCGAGATCGAAGGCATCCTGTCGGCCATCGCCTCGCTGGGTGGCGGGTTGGTGGACCGCGCCGCAAAACAGGCCGAGCTGAAGGCGCTGGAGGCCGGTGGCACCATCGCCGCCGCCGCCGCCGCCGGGCGCGCCACCCGGCGCCAGGCGCAGGCCGATGCCACGGCGCTGCAATGGGGCGGCGGCATGGTCGGTCGGGCGGTGGCCGGGGTGCAAAGCTGGTGGGATGCCGGGGGCGATGCGCTGGACGATCAGCTGGCGGGCGCCCGCTCGGATGCGCGCAAGCGCGAGCGGTCTTCGGGCGGCGGGCGCGGCGGTGCAGGATCGGGTGTGGGGTTTGCCTCAGGGATCAAGGAGGAGATCGCGCGCCTGAAGCCCAGCTATGACGCCGATGTCGAGGCGGCAGAGGCATGGCGCGACAAGGCCATGGCCGGGCTGAAAAAGGCAGGCGCGGGCTATGCCGATTTTGCCGATGACGTCGAGCTGATCTATCAGGAGCGTCTGGCCAAGGCCTATGAGGCCGATCTGAAGCGCCGCGACGACTGGGCTTCGGGCGTGGCGCGGGCCAATCTGCAGCTGCAGGATGACATGCTCAGCTGGGCAGATGTGTCCGAGGATATCGTCACCAACTGGGCCAAATCCGGCGAGGATGCCTTTGTCAGCTTCGCGCGCACCGGCAAGGCCAGTATCGGTGATCTGGCTGATTTCGCGGAGGAGGCTTTCGCGCGGATGGCCTATCAGCAGATGATCCAGCCGGGCCTCAACAGCATCCTGAACCTTGCCAGTGGCGCGATCGGCGGCGCGCTTGGCATCACCATGCCCACATTCGGTGCCACGGCAGTGCCCACCAATCATACCGGATCGCCCGGCGTCATGCGGTCCTATGCCCTGGGCGGCTATGGCGACAGCATGCGGTCGGACGAGCGGCTGACGATGATGCGGCGGGGCGAGGAAATCATGACCTCGCGCGCCCTGGAAAATGCAGGCGCGCTGATATCGGCAATGACGTCCCTTGCCGCCGCCCAGGCGCAGCCGGTGCCGGTGGAAAACCGCACCCCCATCCAGGTGATCACGCAGACCAGCAAGCCCATGCAGGTCGAAGAACGCGAAGTGACCGATGCGCGGGGCCAGCGCCAGCAGCAGCTGGTAATTTCGGAAGTGGTTTCGACGGGTCTGGGCGCCCGTGGCGGCGCGGCGCGCAAGCGGCTGGCCCGTGATTTCGGGATCACGCCGCGGGGGATCAGGCGATGACACACCCCGTTTGGCCCGAGGCTCTGGACCGCTGGGAGNNCAGGTGCAGCCCCAGGAGGCGCGCCAGCAGCGGCAGTCAGATGCAGGCCCGCCCGGCTGGCGGCGGCGGTTTTCTGCGGCGGCAAAGACCGTGGGCCTGTCGATCGTGCTGACCCGCGACGAAAAGGCGGTGTTCGACCAGTTCTTCGAGGTTACCTGCGCCCGGGGATCGCGGCTGTTCTGGATGCCTGATCCCACCACCGACGGCTGGCCTCTGCTCGACAGCGCGGGCCGCCCGCTGCTGTCGGGTGATCAGCCGCTGCTGCTTTCGGCGCGCTGGCTCTGCAGCTTTGGCGACCAGCTGCCGGTCGAAACGATCACCGAACAGGTCAAGTTTCGGAAATCCTTCAACGTGGTGGTGATGCCATGAGACGCCTTTCGCTCAATGCCCGGATGATCCAGGACGAACAGAGCAGCGACGAAATCTATGTCGTGCTGTTCAAGGTCACGCACCCTGATCTGGCCGAACCGATCCGGCTTTCAACCGACAATACCGAGCGGATCGCCTCCGAGCCGGATGTGATCTACGGCACCCGGTCCAGCTGGGGCGGGGCGAACCCGGTGACAGAGCCCTATCTGTGGATCATCGCTTCGGCCCTTGTCCCCTCGGACCTGGAGGATGCCCCGGCGGCCGCCACGATCTCGCTGGAAAACCTCGATCGGGAAATGGTCACCCTGCTGCGCAGCTTTTCGACGCCCGCGACCGTGGCCATGGCCGTGGTTCTGGCTTCCAGCCCGGATCTTGTGGAGCAGGAATGGACCGATCTGCAGCTGGTCTCGGCTGACATCGATGCGGGCGAGATCGTGATTGCCTTTTCGCGCGAGGAGATCGAGCTGGAGTTTTACCCCGGTGGCCGCATGACGCGGGACCGCTTTCCGGGGCTGCACCTGTGATGTGGTCGGATCGCTTCATCGGCACCCGCTACTCCCCGCTCGGCCGCGACAGCACCGGCTGCGACTGCTGGGGGCTGGCCTGCATCATCTACCGAGAGGAGCTGGGGATCACGCTGCCCGAATATCTGGGCTATGGCTCGGTCGAGGAGCATGGCGAAATCGCCGCGCTGATCGCGGGCGCCACCGCCTCGCCGCTCTGGCTGCCGGTCTCTGGTCCGGCGCTGGCCTTCGACATTGCGGTGTTCCGCCGTGGTCGGCTGTCCAGCCATGTCGGGATCGTGATCCGTCACGGGGTCATGATCCATATGCACAACGAGGACCGGGCGGCACTGGCGGATTACCGCAGCGGGGCGTGGCGGCACCGGCTGGCAGGCCATTACAGACACCATTCAACGCCCGTTGAACGGGCTGTTCAATTCATCTCGGAGGCGCGGTCGTGACGGGTTACACCCATGTCATCGCCGCCCGGCACGTCGATCCCGGCGCCGCCCGGCTGACGCTCGATCTGCCCGAGGGGATGACCCTGCAGGACATCGTGTCCGCTGCATTGCCCGGCGCCTTGCCCGCCGAAATCGCCGCCTGCCGCGTGGCGCTGGTGACGGACCGGGGGTCGGAGATCATCGCGCCCGACCTGTGGCCCCGCATCCGGCCACGGCCCGGGGTGCAGGTGGTGATCCGCGTCGTGGCAGATGGCGACGGCCTGCGGTCGATCCTGTCGATCGTGGTGACCATTGCCGCGATTGCCAGCGGGCAGTTCTGGGCGGCAACCTATGGCGCCGGGCTGTCTGCTGGGACGGTTGCCATCGGCACGGCACTTGTGGGGGTGGGCGTATCGGTGATCGGCACCCTCCTGATCAACGCGCTGATCCCGCCCCCGAAGTCATCCAAACGCGATGCCGAAAACCGCTACAATATTTCTGGCTGGCGCAACCCGGTCGATCCCAATGGCGCGGTGCCCGAGATCATGGGGCAGATCCGCGTGGCCCCACCTTTCGCGGCGCTGAGCCACACGGAGATCGTGGGTGACCTGCAATATGTGCGGGCGCTGTTCTGCCTGGGCTATGGGCCACTGGAGATCACGGATCTCCGAATCGGAGAAACCAGTCTGGCCGATTTTGACGAGGTGGAGGTGGAGCTGCGCCAGGGCCTGCCCGGCGATCTCCCGGTGAGCCTTTATCCGCGCCAGATTGCAGAGGAGTCGATCGGGCTGGAGCTTGTCCGGCCACTGCCGCGCGACGATCTGGGCGAAGTGATCGAGGACGCCCCCGGCGAAGAGATGCCAGTGGTGCGCACAACCGGCGCCGATGCCTCGGCCGCCTCTGTGATCCTGGCATTTCCGGCGGGCCTTGTGCGGTTCAACAAGGAGGGCAAGAGCCGGGCCGAGACGGTTTCGGTGCGGATCGAACAGCGGCTGGTGACTGCCGAGGAATGGCAGCCGGTGACGACGCTGGAGATCACGGCCAAGAAGCTGGAAGCCTTCTACCGCCAGCACACCTGGTCTTTCCCGACGCGGGGCCGCTGGCAGGTGCGGCTGACCATGCTGACCGACGAAAACACCTCGGCTCAGACCCAGCGGCGCACCAGCTGGGCCGCCCTGCAGACGATCCGCCCGGAATATCCGCTCAATTTCAGCCAGCCGCTGGCTTTGGCCGCGCTGCGGGTCAAGGCCACATATCAGCTGTCCGGCAGCCTCGACAGTTTCAACGCCCTGGTCCGGCGGGTCTGCCTGGACTGGGATCATGTGACAGAGACATGGATCAGCCGCGCCACCTCGAACCCGGCCAGCCTGTTCCGCCTGGCGCTGCAGAGCCCGGCCAATCCCCGGCCCGTGACAGATGCCGGCGTAGATCTGGAGGCGCTGGCAGACTGGCATGATTTCTGCCGGACCCGTGGCCTGACCTACGACCGCGAGCTGACCTCGACCGACAGCACTTTGCGGGACGTGCTGGCCGAGATTGCGGCGGCAGGCCGGGCTGCACCGCGGCATGACGGCCTGCGCTGGGGCGTGGTGATCGACCGGCCCGATCTGCCGGTGGTCGATCACGTCAGCCCGCGCAACAGCTGGGCGTTCCGGTCTGGCCGCAGCTATCTGCAGCACCCTGACGCCTTCCGGGTGCCGTTCCTGGACGCGACCAATGATTACAAGCCCGCCGAACGGCTGGTGCCGCGCCCCGGATTTACCGGAGTGCCAGTGCTGACCGAAGAGCTGCCCATGCCCGGCAAGACCGATCCGGCCGAAGTTTACCGCGAAGCGCTGCGGCGCTGGTATGAGGTGCTGCTGCGCCCGGACACCTATGAGGTGACGCAGGACGGGCCGGTGCGGGTGGCCACGCGGGGCGATCATATCGCGCTGAGCCATGATGTGCTGGACCGGGTGCAATGTGCGGCCCGGGTGCGCCGGGTGGTGGGCACGTTGATCGAGCTGGACGAGCCTGTGACCATGGCAGAGGGCGCGGCCTATGGCATCCGGTTCCGGGTTTTCGCGGATGCCGAGGATACGATCGGGGCCTCGGTGGTGCGCACGGTCGAAACGGCCCCCGGTGAACAGCCGGTACTGGTGGTGACCGGCACTGGCGATATGCCGCAGGACGGCGATCTGATCCTGTTCGGCCCGGCCGGGCAGGAGAGCTTCCGGCTGATGGTCACCGGGGTCGAGGCGGCCGAGGGGATGACCAGCATCCTGCGCGCCGTTGATGTCGCCCCCGAGATCGACACGCTGGTCGATGCGGCCGAGATCCCGACCTGGTCGGGCCGCGTGGGTGCCGAGGTGCCCGAGGCCACCACCACGCCCCCCATGCCACGTTTCCTGCGGATCAGCTCTGGCGTCTCTGGCACCGATGACGCGGATGCGGTGGTTTACGAGATCCTGCCGGGCACCGGCCCGGTCGGCACCGCCAGCTATCGGATAGATCATCGCCTCTCTGGCGCAGGCAGCTGGACCGCCATAACCATCCCTGCCGCCAATGGTGGCGGGCGGATCGCGNNAGCGGGTGATGCGATCGAGATGCGGGCAGCGGCGCTGTCTTTTGCGGGTATTGCCAGCGCGGTCACGCCGGTCATCGCGCTGGTCATCGGTGCAGGCGATGCGCCGATCCCGGAGGCACTGGACAGCGAGGCCGTGACCGTGACCGCATTGCTGGGCGGCGCGCGTGTGGATGTGGCCGTTGCGAGTGACCCGGCCACGGCGCAGCTGCAGCTCTATCGGTCTACATCTGCGGTGCTGGATCGCGCGACCGACGCGGTCGGCAATCCGGTGGCGGTATCGCCCGGCTCCAGCCATGTCTGGACGCTGGGAGACGGCACCCGCACCAATCTTGTGGCTGGCGGCGGGATGGCCGATCCGGGAGCCTGGACCCTTGGTGCAGGCTGGTCAATTTCCGGCGGCGTGGCCAGCCACGCTGCTGGCAGTCAGGGATGGATCTCGCAAGCCGAGACGCTCACATCGGGGCGGTGGTATCGGATGTCCGGCACCATCAGTGCCCGGACTGCAGGCACGCTGACGCCCTGTTTGCTGGGGGGCACGGCTCGTTATGGGACCGGCCTCACAGCCAATGGAGCGTGGCGCGACCGCATCCAGGCCGTGACCGGGAATGATACATTCTCGATCCGGGCCAGCGCGGATTGTGTTGCGGCGCTGGATGATGTGGTGGCATATCTGGAGACAGGCGCCTGTCTTTCCCAGGGCACACATTACATTTGGGTCGAGCCTCAGAATGCGGATGGGGTGCCCGGCCCGGTCACTGGCCCAATCACCGTGACCATCGCCTGATCCCTCCACCGTCGTCGCACCCCCTGAACTACATCCCCCGGCCTTTGGGCCTTCCGCCCCTCCATCCTGCGCCAGCGGCGCATGGGATGCCGCGACGGGGGCGGCCATGCCGCCCCCCGCATTCGGGTGAGGCGGCATGACGGGCGTAGCAACAAGCAATCTGGACACGGTATCCATCGCGGACGAGGTGATCGT
>DOMY01000110.1 GCA_003509785.1 Gemmobacter sp. | reverse complement strand
GGATCGGGTTTTTCCGCGCCGATGCGCAGGCCATCCGGATGATGACCGGCAGCGGGCTGTATGGCATCGACGAAATCGCGGCCTTCCGCAAAGGCCGCGATGCCAGTGATATGGCGCGCGATCTGTTGCGGGTAGAGATCCGGGTTCTGGCCGCTGACATCGCGGTGGCCACCGCCGAATACCGGCGGATGGCCTCGGGTCTGAAGGGCGCGCAGACGCAGGTGTGGCAACGGGGGGCGGAAGGATGGAAGATTGCCTGCGCCCATGTCAGTCTGGAAAGCTGAGTCGATCATGGCGCCGCCTCGGCCAGGACGTGGCGCCAGTTGCCAAAGGCGCTGACATCTTCGGCCTGGCCGGTGGCCGCGGCCTCGCAGAGAAAGCCCTTGGGGGTGGTGCCATCGGCCAGGCGCAATGTGCCGATGCTGAGGGGGGCAGGGATACCGGCCATGAAGGTGCCGAACTGCGCGATGGGCAGGGCCCAAACCTCGACCGCGATCGCGGTGCCGCCTGATGGGATGCGCAACAGCCCGGGGCGCCGGGGTGGCCCGCCCGGCAGGCTGAACAGCTGGTATTCCGGCAGGGTCGACACCTGGCGCAGGAAGCGGCCCCCCAGCCGCGTCAGCTCGGGGTTGAGAGGGAGGCCGGACATATGGGCGCCGCAGACGGCCACCTCGATCTCGTCGGGGCCGGCTGCACCATCGGCGGGGCGCAGGGCGGGGGGCACGGGCCAGCCGGTGGCGCCCAGGCTGCGTGTGCCCCATTGTTCGATTTCGGCGCCAAGTGCTGCCAGCATCGCATCCCGGCCGTCTTGCGCCAGCAGCGTCACGCCACCGGGCCTGCCGTCACCGCGCGCCGGGGCAGGCACTGCCAGACCGCAAAGCCCCAGAAGATTGGCGAAATTGGTATAGGTGCCCAGCCGGCTGTTCGGCCCGATGGGATCGGCCTCCAGCTCTTGCAGGGTCGGGAACGTGGGGATCGACGGCACGCAGAGCATGTCCAGCCCATCCAGCACGGGCTGCACCGCACGCCGCAGCGCCGCCATGCGATAGAGATCGCGGAAGGTGTCGGTCGCCGTCATCCCCTCGGCCCGGCCGACAATCTGGCGGATCACCGGCAGAACGGCCTCGGGCGTGGTATCCATCAGCGGGCCGACCACGGCGTGCCGCTCGGCCACCCAGGCGCCGGCATAAAGCATTTCGGCAATGGCGAAGAACGGGGTGAAATCAACCTCCACCACCGTGGCGCGTGTGCGCAGCCTGTCGCAGACCGCATCAAAGGCGGCTTGCTGTGCCGTATCGCCGAAAAACCGGATCGTCCCGGCACTGGGAACGCCGATACGCAGCGTATCGGGCAGCTGCGCCACGGGTGGCGCGGCGACAGGCCGGGCATAGGCATCGGCGGCATCATAGGCACAGGCTGCCCGGAACACGGCATGGGCATCCGCCACGGTCAGCGCAAAGACCGATACGGCATCCAGCGTCCGGCAGGCGGGCACGACACCCGAAGTGGACAGCGCGCCGAGGCTGGGCTTCAGCCCGACGATATTGTTCAGCGCCGCAGGCACCCGGCCTGATCCCGCCGTGTCGGTGCCCAGCGAAAAGGCCACCAGCCCGCGCGCGACCGCCACTGCCGAACCCGAGGATGATCCGCCCGGCACGATCAGCGGATCCAGCGCGTTGCGCGGCACCGGCCAGGGGGTGCGGACACCGACGAGCCCGGTTGCGAATTGATCAAGATTGGTCTTGCCGACTGGCAGGGCACCCGCCGCCCGCAGCTGCGCCACCACGAAGGCATCGCGTTCCGCCATATAGGCAAAGGCCGGGCAGGCGGCTGTGGTCGGGCAGCCCGCCACGTCGATATTGTCCTTGACCGCGAAAGGTATGCCCCAGAGCGGGCGGCGGCTGTCATATGCGCCAAGAGCCTCGGCTTCGGCCAGCAGGCGTTCGGTGTCGATCAGATGCAGGAAGATGCCGGGATCATCCGCCGCTGCCACACGCCGGGCAAATTCTGCCATGACATCGGCGGGGCGCAGCCCGGACGCATAGGCCCGGTGCAGTTCGGGTAGTGTGAAGGCGAGGCTTTCGATCATCTGCCGCCGCCGCCTGATCTGGCCTGTATAGCCGGTGTCATCAATGGCCCCCAAATCCTGTCATTCCCGCAGCAGGCATTGCCTTTGCTGCACTGCAGAAGGTTGAGGCTGTTTTGCGCTGAAATCTAATGCTATGTTTTCAGCACAATGCTGCAGTTTTCGCAGCGCTGTCGTGAAAGGTATTGCAGATGAAATACTTGCACGCCTATTCGTTGATTCATGACGTTGCCCGCGCCGGTTCGATCCGCAAGGCGGCGGAGGATATGAACATCACTTCTTCGGCGCTGAACCGCCAGCTTCAGCGGCTGGAGGAAGAATTCGGCACCCAGATCTTCGAGCGATTGCCGCGCGGTGTGCGACTCAATCCCGCCGGAGAGCTGCTGTTGCAGCATGTGCGCAGCCAGAGCGCGGATCTTGATCGGGTGCGCAATCAGGTGGCCGATCTGTCGGGCGAGCGGCGCGGCCATGTGACCATCGGTTGCAGCCAGGGCCTGAACCCGCTGTTCCTGCCCGAGCAGATCGCCCGCTACCGTGCCAAACATCCGGGCGTTACCTTCAGCGTCCGCCTGCGGGATCGTGCCGCCGCCGAGCATGACCTGCGCACCTTTTCCAGCGACATCGCGCTTGTGTTCGAGCCTGTTCATCTGGTGGATTTCGAGATCCTGAAGGCCGTTCCGCAGCCTGTCTGCGCGGTGATGGCGGCAGATCATCCGCTGGCGCAGAAACCGGGGCTGCGGCTGCGCGATTGCCTTGGCCTGCCACATGTCATTCCGACGGCCGAATATGGGGTGCGGCATCTGCTGGAGCTGGCGACGCGCGGCAAGTCACGCCGCCTCAACCCGGTCATCGAGGCTGACAGTTTCGAGCTGATGCGCCGCTATGTGCTTTATGAAAAGGCGATCTGCTTTCAGATTCCGATCGGGTTGCAGCCGGGCGGGGATCCGCGGCTGGTCGTGCGCGAGCTGGACAGGCGCGACCTGCCGGTGGGTATGCTGCTGCTGGGCCAATTGCGGGGGCGCACCTTGCCGGTGGCTTCGGCCAAGTTCGCACAGCAACTGGCCGCGGCACTGGAAGCGTTCGACTGACATGGGGACGCGCCAAGGCCGCCTGCCGGATCACCGCAGGTGCCGGGATTGGCTGGCCCATATGCGCTGAGGTAGCGGCGGATCACATTTGACCGGTTTCCTGCCGGGGGATCCCGAATTCTCCGCTCACGGCGGCCAGATGATCGTGGAATTCGTCGATCAATGCGGCGCGGGGGCTTTTCTGCCGCTGGATCAACCCGATCTGGCGGTAGGTCGGCGGGTCACCGAAGGGCAGGCAGAGCATATCCTGCCCGGCGTCGATGACGGCAATGCGCGGCACGACCGACACGCCCAGACCGTTGACCACGCAGGCGGTGATGGCGGCGATGGTATCCATTTCCGCGATGTCGTTCAGCGGCAGGTTCATCCGGCCCAGCTCTGTTTCGATCAGCCGGGCCAGCGGCACATTCGCGCGAAAGCGGACATAGGGGTAGCTGACCAGAATTTCCTCGACCCGCCGCTCTGCCGTGCCGGGCGGGGCGATGACCACCAGTGGTTCGCTGATGAACGGGCGCCACAGCAGCTCGCGCGAGCTGACGCTGTTTTCTGCGACCATGGCCGTATCCAGCCGCCCCGCGATCACATCCTGCATCATGCCTTCGGAGGTGGCGACACGCAGGTTGATCTTCAGCCCCGGATGATTGGCCGTCAGCCGCGCTATGGCGCGGGGCAGCAGGCCGATGGCGCTGGTGCGGACCGACCCCACGGCGAAAGTGCCGATCACCGACCGGCCAGAGATCGCGTCGATCGCATTTTCGGCGGCGCGAACCAAAGCCTCTGCCGCCTCGACCATCTGCAGCCCGGCCGTCGTCAGGCTGGGGGGGCGGCTTTGGCGGTCAAACAGGGTGGCGCCCACCTCGGCTTCAAGCGCCTGAATCTGCTGGCTGACGGCCGATGGCGTCAGCGCCACCTTCGCCGCGGCCCGCGCAAAACTGCCGGTCTGTGCGATGGCAAGCAGGGTCTTCAGCTGGCGAGTATCCATAGATGTAGATTTCCTTAATTTAAGAAACAGAATTACGCGCTTTCAATTAAATTTTCAACTGATATCCCAAGATCAAGGCTGACATTGTCAGAGGGGGGAAGATGACAAAGAACATCCTGATCACAGGGCCGGCGCTGGTGCCCGCCGCCGAGGCCGTGCTGACAGAGGCCCATTATACCCCGATCTATGTGCCCCCCTATACTGAGGGTGCGGGCCTGCTGGATCTGGTTGCCAAGGCGCGCCCGCTGGGTGTTCTGGTTCGCATGGGGCGGCTGGACGAGGCGTTTTTCGCGGCTGCGACCGAGGTGCAGGTGCTGTCAAAGCATGGGGCAGGTGTGGATAACATCGACCTTGAGGCTGCTTCTGCCCGCAACATTCCGGTTCTGGTGGCTGCGGGGGCCAATGCGGTTTCGGTGGCGGAACATGCGATGGCGCTGCTGTTTGCCGTGGCCAAGAAGATCGTGCCGCTGGATCAGGGGATGCGGGCGGGCCGTTGGGAAAAGCCCGGCTTTCAAGGGCGGGAACTGGCCGGATCGACCATGGGTCTTGTGGCTTTCGGTGCCATTGCCCGCCAGACCGCCCGCTATGCCCGGGCCTTCGGCATGGATGTGGTGGCCTATGATCCCTTCTGCCCGGCCGAAGTCTTCGCGGCTGAAGGCGTCGCCCGGATCGAGGATCTGGACGATCTGCTGGCGCAAAGCGACATCATCAGCCTGCACAGCCCGCTGACCCCCGATACCCTACAGATGATCAATGCCGACAGGCTGGCGCGGATGCGCCGCGTTGCCATCATCATCAACACCGCCCGCGGCGGGCTGATTGATGAAGACGCGCTGCTGGCGGCACTGGTTGCGGGCCAGATTGCCGGGGCGGGCCTTGATACCTTCGCCCACGAACCTGCCGCCGCCAATCACCCGTTCTGGGCCGAGATGCGGGTGGTGGTGACGCCCCATATTGGCGGCGTTACCGCCGCTGCCAATGCGCGCGTGGGGATCGAAGCGGCGCAGGGCATCGTCGATTTTCTGGCCGGGCGGGATATTCCGCACAGCCGCATCGTCAATCACCGCAGGCTCGCCCCGGCGACGCAGGCGGCCAGCTGAGGCAGAGCCATGACCATCGGTTTTCGTATCCTGAAACGCACGCGGGCGGTGGCGCCTGATCTGGTGGCGCAATTCGCGGCGCTGCCGGTGGCCAATGTCAGCGACAGTATGCACCGGATGACGGCGGCGGGCGATCGTCTGCGCAAGTTCCATCGCGATGNNCCTGAAAGCCCGGCCCGGCGACAATCTGATGCTGCACAAGGCCATCGACATGGCGCAGCCGGGTGACGTGATTGTGGTGGACGCGGGCGGCGATCTGTCCAACGCGCTGATGGGCGAGCTGATGCTGGCCCATGCCATCAACCGCGGCGTGGCGGGCTTTGTGCTGAACGGTGCAATCCGTGATGTGGATGCCTTCCTTGCCACCAACCTGCCCATCTTCGCTGCAGGCATCACCCATCGCGGCCCCTACAAGGATGGCCCGGGTGAAATCAACGTGCCCATTGCCATCGACGGCATGGTGATCGAACCGGGCGATCTGATGCTGGGTGACAGTGACGGTGTGTTGTGTGTGCCCTTCGACGTGGCCGAGGCGGTCTATGCCAGGACGCTGGCCAAGCAGGATGCCGAGACGCGGCAGATGGCGGCCATCCATGCAGGCACCAACGACCGGGCCTGGGTGGATGCGGCGCTGAAGCGTCTGGGCTGTGAACTTCCGGAGTAATCCGGTCTAATCTGGCCGTCGGCGGGAGGCCGCGNNGCCCCATGGGAGGAACAACATGAAACAACTTCGTAGTCTGCCGCTGGCCGCAGCGCTGATGCTGGGGACCGCAGGTGTTGCGCTGGCTGACTGGCCTGCCGATCAACCGATGGAACTGATCGTGGCCTTTGCGCCCGGTGGCGGCACCGACATCATGCTGCGCACGCTGGCCCCCTATATCGAGGCCGATCTTGGCACCACCATCGCCGTGCTGAACCGGCCCGGCGCCTCGGGCGAGATCGCCTATACTGCGCTGGCCCAGGCCGATGCCGATGGCTATACGGTTTCTTCGCTCAATACCCCCGGTTTCCTGACGATGCGCATCGGGCGCGAACTGCGGTTCGATCCGGCGGCCTTGTGCCCGATTGCCCGTATCGTGGAAGATCCGGGCACATTCGTTGTGCAGCAAGGATCGGAATTCGCATCTCTGGCCGATCTGGTGGCCTATGCCAAGGCCAATCCCGGCGCGGTATCCATCGCCACCACCGGCGTTGGCACCGATGAACACATGGCGCTGCTGCAGTTGGAACAGGCGGCGGGGATCGACCTGACGCCAGTGCCCTTCGGCGGCGCGAATGAGGCCAAGACGGCGCTGCTGGGCGGCCATGTCAGCGCCATCGGCCTGAACGTGGGCGAATATGCGAGCACCGAACCCGGCACGCTGCGGGCGCTGGCGCAGTTCGCCGAAGAGCGTTCGGTTCTGGCCCCCGATCTGCCGACGGCAAAAGAGCAGGGGTTCGATGTCATCATGTCGTCGGAACGCGGCATGGCAGCACGCTGCGATGTGCCCGAGGATGTGCGGGCGAAACTGTCGGCCGCGGTGGAAAAGGCGATGACAAACCCCGAATTCCTTGAAAAAGCCAAGCAGCAGTCGCTGCCGCTGGCCTATCAATCCGGTGCCGACTGGACGGCGGCGATGCCTGCCCGGCTGGCGCGGTTCGAAGAGATCTTCAAGCTGATCGAGGCCGAAAAGTAATGGCCGGGCCGGGTGTTCCGAACCGGGGCGACAGGCCAGACCTGCTGACCGCCGCGATCTTCATGGGGTTCGGGGCGCTTGGCCTCTGGCTGGCCCGTGGGCTGGAGGCAGGGACCGTGGCGCAGATGGGCGCCGCCTATCTGCCGCGCGTGGTCTGCATCCTGCTGATCGGTGTGGGGCTGGTGATCGGTATTGCGGCACTGCGCCGCGATGCCGTTTCCATCGAGGCCATGCGGCTGCGCCCGCTGGCCGTCATCACGCTGGCCATTGTGGGCTTTGCCTTTGCTGCCACGCATCTGGGCTTTGTCCTGGCGGCGCTCTGGCTCATCATCGCGGGCTCGCTGGCCGATCCGGGCGGGAAATGGCGGACGGTGCTGCTGCTGGCCNNTGTCCAGGTGCCGCTGTGGCCCGTCTGACCTGTGGCCGCTCTGAACCTTCACGCCTGGGGAGGGCGTCATGACCTTCATTGACCTGCTTCTGCTGGGGTTTGGCGAGGCGATGTCGCCCGCCAACCTGGGCTTCTGCCTTCTGGGCGCCCTGCTGGGCACGCTGATCGGCGTGCTGCCGGGCATCGGCCCCACGGCCACCATCGCGGTCTTGCTGCCGATCACCTTCTTCTTGCCGCCGCTGGCCGGGATCCTCATGCTGGCGGGCATCTATTACGGCGCGCAATACGGCGGATCGACGACCGCCGTGCTGGTGAACCTGCCGGGCGAGGCTTCGGCTGTGGTGACCACGCTGGACGGCTACAAGATGGCGCAGCAGGGCCGCGCAGGGGCGGCGCTGGCCGTGGCGGCGCTGGGGTCGTTCTTCGCGGGTACCGTGGCCACCTTCGGCATCGCTTTGGCGGGGCCGATGCTGTCGCAGTTCGCGCTGTCTTTCGGGCCTGCGGAATATGTGGCGCTGATGATCTTCGGCTTGCTGGCGGCCACCATCCTGGCCAGTGGCCCGGTGCTGAAGGCCATCGGCATGATCCTGATCGGCCTGCTGCTGGGCATGGTGGGCACCGATCAGGCCACCGGGGCGGAACGGCTGACCTTCGGTGCGGTCGAATTGTTCGACGGTATCGACTTCATCGTGATCGCCATCGGCCTGTTCGGCTTTTCCGAAATCATCACCAATCTGGAGCGCAGCGGATCAGAAGGCGTGACGGTGGCGCCGCTGACCCGGCTGTGGCCCACCCGGCAGGATTTCCGCGACAGCTGGGCCGCCGTGCTGCGCGGCACCGGCATCGGCACGCTGCTGGGTCTGCTGCCGGGTGGCGGGGCGACGCTGGCTTCCTTCAGTGCATATTCTCTGGAAAAGAAGGTCTCGCGTCACCCTGAACGCTTCGGTACCGGCGTGGTGGAAGGCGTGGCCGCCCCCGAGGCTGCCAACAATGCCGCGGCGCAATCGTCGTTCATCCCGCTGCTGACCCTGGGGATTCCGTCGAACAACATGATGGCGATGATGCTGTCGGCCTTCATGATCCATGGCATCACCCCCGGGCCTTCGGTGCTGACCAACCAGCCCGAGATTTTCTGGGGTCTGGTGGCCAGCATGTGGATCGGCAACCTGATGCTGGTCATCATCAACCTGCCGATGATCGGGCTGTGGGTAAAGCTGCTGACGGTGCCTTATCGGCTGCTGTATCCGGCAATTCTGTTGTTCTGCTGCATTGGCGTCTACAGCATGAACAACCGCATCTTCGACGTGATCCTTGCGGCGGGGTTTGGCCTGCTGGGCTATCTGTTCCGCAAGGCGAAATGCGAACCGGGGCCGTTGCTTCTGGGCTTCGTGCTTGGTCCGCTGCTGGAAGCGAACCTGCGCCGGACCTTGCTGATTACCCAAGGTGATCCGTCGATCTTTGTGGAACGCCCGATCAGCCTGACCATGCTGGTGGCGACAGTTGCGCTGCTGGGGCTGATGATCCTGCCCGCCTTCCGAAAGACGCGCGAGGCCGCTTTCCAGGAAGACGAAGCGTAGTGTTTCCCCCTGTTCCGTCGTGCCTGGCATGTGCGACGGGACAGGGGGAAGCCTTGTATTTCCGAAGCCGCACCTTTGTCGCCCAGGCCGCCGGGCAGTGACGCTACAGGGGGGCTTTGGGTCTGTTCGCGTTCCGCCTTTATGGCGGGGTCTATCTTGGCGCGCTGCCGGCGTTGCTGCTGCCGAAGCCCGTGATCCGCGCGCTTGTGGGTTTGATCGGCTTCGGCATGACGGCGGTGTTCACAGTGCGGCTGTTTGACGGATCCACTTCGTCGGCCTGTACCGCCGTGACCGCAATGGCGGCCAGCACATCTTCCGGGCTGCAGCCGCGCGACAGATCGTTGGCAGGCCGGGCCAGCCCTTGCAGGATCGGGCCGATGGCCACCAGCCCGCCCAACCGCTGCGCGATCTTGTAGCCGATATTGCCCGAGGCCAGATCGGGAAAGACAAATACATTGGGTCGCCCTGAAAGTCAGCTGTTCGGAGCCTTGCGCAGGCGGATTTCATAATCCAGCGCGGCGTCGAACTGGATCTCTCCGTCGATCTCCAGTTCCGGTTCGGCGTGCTGCACCAGCGCCAGCGCCTCGCGGATACGGGTCAGGCTGGCATGTTCCGCCGATCCGGCGGTGGAGAAGGACAGCAGCGCCACGCGCGGCGTATCGCCCAGCAGCGCCCGGGCCGAGGCGGCCGAGGCGCAGGCGATGGCGGCCAGTTCCTGCGCATCGGGGGCAACGACAAGGCCGCAATCGGCAAAGATCATGCCGCCCTTCAGTTTTGTATCATCACCGCAGGACAGCATCAGAAAAAAGCTCGATACCGTCGCAATGCCCGGTGCCCGCCCGATGAACTGCAGCGCGGCGCGCACCGTATCCGCCGTGGTGGCAACCGCGCCGCCCACCGTGCCGTCGGCCAGACCCAGCCGCACCCGCAAGGCGGCCTGCACCAGCGGATCTGTCGCAAGTATCCTGGCCTGATCGGCGCTGACCCCCTTGGTGGCGCGCAGGCGGAGGCACTCTGACGCCAGCAGATCCAGATCGGGCGCATGGGCCGGGTCGATGATCTGGATGGCACCCTCTGCCGCGCCCAGAGCCTTCAGCGCGGGCGCGATGTCCGCCGGATCACCCAGAAGGGTGATGCGCGCCAGCACCTGTGCCGTGGCCTGCACGGCGGCGGCCTGAATACGCGGATCATGGCCTTCGGGCAGCAGGATATGGCGGGGTTTGGCACGGGCGGTGGCGAAAATCTGGTCCAGCGGTTTCATGGCTCATCCCATCATATGCAGGCCGAGAAGGACGAAGGCACCAATGAACACCGTCTCGGCGACGATCATGGCGATGGCTGCGGGGCCGACATCCAGCATCCGCGCCAGCGAAGTCTTGATGCCCACAGCGGCAATGGAGATCAGCAGCGCCCAGCGGGACAGCGCGCCTGCCGCCTCGGACACCACGGGCGGGATCAGGCCCAGAGAATTGATCGCGGCCAGCGCGATGAAGCCCAGCACGAAGCCTGGCAGCAGGGGCGGGCGCTTGCCATCCACCGCAGCCGCCCCGCTGGCCCGGATCAGCAGCGAGGCCCCCAGCACCACCGGCGCCAGCATCGACACCCGGATCAGCTTGACCAGCGTTGCCGTCTCGCCGGTTTCCTGCCCGACGGAAAAGCCTGCGCCGACCACCTGCGCCACATCGTGAATCGTGCCGCCGATGAACACGCCGCCTTCCAGCGGGGTCAGGCCCAGGGCAGCGGACAGCATCGGATAGACCACCATCGCCACGGTGGACAGAACCGTGACCGACAGCACGGTGAACACCAGATCGCGTTCGGATTTTTCATGTTTCGGCAGGATGGCGGCAATCGCCATCGCGGCCGAGGCACCGCAGATTGCCACCGACCCGCCGGTCAGCAGACCAAAGCGCCAGCCGCGCCCGAAGATGCGTGCCAGCAGCAGCCCGCACAGGATGGTGGCGCCCACGCCGCCCGCCACCAGCGCAATCAGCCCCGCGCCCAGATCGCCCAGCATCTCGACCGAGACGCGCGCGCCCAGCAGGGCCACGCCCAGACGCAGCACCGTGCGCGAGGTGACGGCGATGCCCGCCGCCGTGCGGGTACCATCCTCGGCCAGAAAGTTGAGCGACAGGCCGAGCAGCAGCGCCAGCAGCATCGCCGGCGCGCCGTAATGTTCCGACAGGAACTGTGCAGTGGCGGCCACAAGGACCGAAACGATGAACCCCGGAAACAGCC
This sequence comes from Gemmobacter sp., assembly GCA_003509785.1. Classification (GTDB taxonomy): domain Bacteria; phylum Pseudomonadota; class Alphaproteobacteria; order Rhodobacterales; family Rhodobacteraceae; genus Gemmobacter. Next base: position 14,917 of record DOMY01000110.1, on the reverse strand, counting down.
CCCGGATACGGGACTGCGCGGGCGCAAGGGCGGTGATCATGGGAGTGCTCCGGGGGAGGGGAGGGCGCGCGGCCAGGGGAGGCCGCGCGCCGGATCGGATTACAGCGCGCCGGTTTGCGGGCGCATGTCCTCGCGGCTGATGCCTGCCACGACGACCGGCTTTTTCATCGCATCACGGCGGAACGGCTCGCCCAGTTCCTGATTGAGCAGCACTTCGATGAAGGTGGTTTCCTTGGCCTTCATCTGACGATCGACCGCCGCGCGCAGCGCCTCTGTCAGCTCTTCGGTGCTGCGCACCTGCACACCATGCGCGCCGCAGGCCCGCGCGATCCCGGCATAGGAAGTTTCGCGGTCCAGTTCGGTGCCGACGAAGTTGTTGTCATACCACAGCGTCGTATTGCGCTTTTCCGCGCCCCACTGGTAGTTGCGGAAGATCACCATGGTGATGGCAGGCCAGTCGTCGCGGCCACAGGCGGTCATCTCGTTCATCGAAATGCCGAAGGCACCGTCGCCCGCAAAGCCGATCACCGGGGTATCCGGGCAGCCGATCTTGGCGCCGAGGATTGAGGGGAAGCCATAGCCGCAGGGGCCGAACAGGCCGGGGGCCAGATATTTGCGGCCCTGCTCGAACGCCGGATAGGCATTGCCGATGGCGCAGTTGTTGCCGATATCGGATGAGATGATGGCATCAGCCGGGACAGCCGCCTGAATGGCGCGCCAGGCCTGACGCGGGCTCATCAGCCCGGCATCGCGGGCGCGGGCCTCTTCGTTCCAGACGGTGCCCGGATCATCCTGTTCGTGATCGAGGCTCGACAGTTCCTGCGCCCAGCGGGATTTGGTCTGCGCGATCAGCTCGCGCCGCGCCTGACGGCCCTCGTCGCCCGCGGTGCCGGACAGTTGCGCCAGAATTCCGCGCGCCACCTTGGCGGCATCGCCTTCGATGCCCACGGCGACCTTCTTGGTCAGGCCGATGCGGTCGGCGTTGATATCCACCTGGATGATCTTCGCCTCACGCGGCCAGTAGTCGATGCCATAGCCGGGCAGGGTGGAGAAGGGGTTCAGACGGGTGCCAAGCGCCAGCACCACATCGGCCTTGGCGATCAGTTCCATCGCCGCTTTCGAGCCGTTGTAGCCCAGCGGACCCATGGCAAGCCGATGCGTGCCGGGGAAGCTGTCATTGTGCTGGTAGTTGGAACAGACCGGCGCATCCAGCCGTTCGGCCAGCGCGGTCAGATCCGGGATGGCCCCCGACAGAACCACGCCCGCCCCCGACAGGATCACCGGGAAGCGCGCCTCGGACAGCAGGCGCGCGGCCTCGGTTACCGCCCCTTCACCGCCCGCCGGGCGTTCAAAGCGCACGATCTGCGGCAGGTCGACATCAATCACCTGCGTCCACATATCGCGCGGGATGTTGATCTGTGCGGGGGCCGAGCCGCGCAACGCCTTCAGGATCACCCGGTTCAGCACTTCGGGGATGCGCGTCGCATCGCGCACTTCTTCCTGGTAGCACACGCTGTCGGTGAACAGGCGCATCTGTTCCATTTCCTGGAAACCGCCCTGACCGATGGTCTTGTTGGCGGCCTGCGGCGTCACCAGCAGCATCGGTGTGTGGTTCCAGTAAGCGGTTTTCACCGCCGTCACGAAGCCGGTCACGCCGGGGCCGTTCTGCGCGATGGCCATGGCCATCTTGCCGGTGGCGCGGATATAGCCGTCGCACATCAGGCCGCCATTGGTTTCATGCGCGCAGTCCCAGAAGGTGATCCCTGCCTTGGGGAACAGGTCCGAAACCGGCATCATGGCAGAGCCGATGATGCCGAACGCATGCTCGATGCCGTGCATCTGCAGCACTTTGATGAACGCTTCTTCGGTGGTCATTTTCATGGCGTGTCTCCTCGATCCGCGCTCAGGCGCGTTCGTCGCGTTGATGATAGATGTGATAGAGTCCCCACTGGCCGAGCCGCCGGAACGGCGTCTTCCAGCCCTCGTGGGGAAGTTCGCTGCGGAAGATGGGCAGGCGTGGCACTGCCGCCTCTTGGCCAGCGACAAGCTGCGCCATGCGCCGCCCGGCCTGTGCCGAATACATGACGCCATTGCCGCCATAACCCAGCGCGTAATAGGCGTTCTGCAGGCCCGGTATCCCCGTGATGCGCGGCATCATGTCATGGCTGACATCGACCCAGCCCCACCACGAATAATCCAGATCAATGCCGCGCAGCGCCGGAAACTTGCGGGCCAGGCCTTCGCGCAGGCTGGCCAGATGGCGCGGATTTGCGGCATCGCGGCCAGTGATGGCAGCGCGCGATCCGATCTGCACCCGGTTGTCGGGCAGCAGCCGGTAATAGTGGCGCAGCGTGCGGGTATCTGTCAGCGGCGATCCGGTGCGGAAGCCGCATTCAGCCAGTTCCGCTGCGGTCAGCGGCCGGGTGGTGATCGAATTCGACAGGATCGGCATCAGCCTGTCGCGCAGGCGCGGATGCAGCCCGCGCGGCGCATAGCCCGCTGTTGCCACCGCCACCGCCTTCGCCCGCACCGTGCCACCGGGCGTGCGCAGATGGTGGATGCCGTTCCGCGTGGTCCAGCCTTCGACCGGGCTTGCCACATGCACCTTGGCGCCCAGTTCCCGCGCGGTGCGCAGATAGCCGAAGGCGAGCTTGGCCGCATGGATCGCGGTGCCGTCGGGTTCCCACATCGCGCCATGGGCCTCCATGTCGCGCACCGCCGTCTCGAACAGTTCGTCCCGGCCCAGCATCCTTGCGCCATAGCCGAAGGTGTCGCGCAAGAGGGCAGCTTCCTTGGCCAGGGTCGGCATCATCCAGGGGCGGTGCGCGATGTAGTAATGCCCACCGTCCTGCGGTTCGCAATCAATGGCGTGATCGCGCAGCAGAGCGCGGAACAGATCGAAAGCCTCGGCCATTTCGGCATGCATGCCCTTAGCCACATCGAGGCCCCAGCGTGCCATCCATTGCGAGCGTTTCAGCCGCCCGGCCGAGATCTGCGCCTGCCCGCCATTGCGGGTGGAACAGCCATAGGCGACGCCGTTCGCCTCCAGCACATGGGCCTTGATGCCGAATTCCTTGGCCAGATGGATGGCGCAGGACAGGCCAGTGTACCCGGAGCCGATCACCACCACATCCACATCCATGTCGCCCGTCACCGGGCCGTCATCGGCAGGCGGCGTGCCTGCGGTGCCGATCCAGTAGGTGGGCGCATATGCGCTGCCCCGCCCGACCGACACATCGGTCATCGGATCGTATAGAGGGTTGTAGGGCTGCGAGACGCGCCCCATGAAACTGCCTTGCATGGCGGTTCTTTCCTGAAGAGTTTTGGGGGCTTACTTGGCCGGGGTGACCGGACGTTGCTTGCGGAAGGCCTGTTTCATCACCAGCTTGCCGTCGCGGATGGTGAACAGGTCGACGCCCTGTGCTTCGGTCCGGTTGCCTGCAGCATCGGTACCGATGAAGGTCCATTCCGAAACGGCGCGGTCGCCCTGCACGAAATGGCTGTGCCCGGCCCATTGCGCATCCGGCATCGCGGTCCAGACGCCGACAAAAGCGCGGGCAATCGCCTCGCGGCCTTCGATGCGGGTGCCGAACACTTCGGGGCCCGCCACGGTGGTGAACACGCAATCCTCGGCAAAATGGGTCATCACACCGGCGATGTCATGGCGGTTGAACGCATCGAACGTGGCTTTCAGATCGTCAGCGGTAAGGGTCATGGCTTTGGTCCTTTCAGTCGGTCGCATAGGGAACGATCAGCGTGGGGATGCGCGCGCGGCGCAGCACCCGTTTCGCCACCGTTCCGAGGAAGGTATGGCTGATCCCATGGGCGTGGCTGCCCATCAGGATCATGTCGGCAGGTAGGCTTTCGGCCCGGCGCAGGATCGCCTCGGCGGCGAAACCTTCGATCACCTCGATCTCGTCCACCCTGTCGCGCAGCGCCATTTCTTCGGGCGTCATCTGTGCCCAGAAGGTTTCCTGGCGTTCATCCAGCAGGCGGCGCGCGGTTTCCATCCGGCGACGCAGCGCATCTTCGCGCGCGGTGGGATCGGTGATGAAGGCGGTCAGCGTCATGCGGGCCTCCTCGCTCATCGGTTCCACCGCGTGCAGGATATGCAGCCGCGCATCCAGCGCCTTTGACAGGCAGGCCGCATAGCGGAAGGCATAGGCCGAGGTATTGGACAGATCGGTCGCGTAGAGGATCGTGCGGATGTGTTTCAGCATGGCATTCCCCTTCAGTAGCCAACTGCGCGGGGCAGCCAGAGCGCGATTTCCGGGAAGACGGCGATCAGGAAGATCGCGGCGGTTCCGGCCAGGGCGAAAGGCAGGGCGCGCAGCGAGATTTCCTCGATCGAGACGTTGGAGATGCCCGAGGCGATGAACAGGTTTTCCCCAAGCGGAGGTGTCTGGAAGCCGACCGACAGGGTGCAGATCATCACGATGCCGAAGTGGATCGGGTCGATACCCATGTGATAGGCTACTGGCAGCATCACCGGCACGAGGATCATGATCGCGGCCAGCGTCTCCATGAACATGCCGACGATCAGCAGGAAGAAGATGACCAGCGCCCAGATCAGGTAGAGGTTATCCGTCAGCGACAGCATCGCATCGGCAATCACCGCCGGCACATTGTTTTCCACCAGGGTGCGGCCGAAGATCGTGGCGGTGAACAGCACCAGCAGCACACGGCCTGCAAGCCAGGTGGTGGTTTCCAGCGCCTCGCTTACCTTCTTGAAATCCAGTTCGCGGTAGATCACGCCGCCGACGAACAGGGTGTAGACGATGGCGACGATGGCGGCTTCGGTCGGGGTGAACAGGCCGGTATAGATGCCGCCCAGGATCACCAACGGGGCCAGCAGTGCCCAGAAGCCCTTGTATGAGGCCTCCATGATCCGGCGCGGCGACAGCGGTTCGGCCGATCCGCGATAGCCTGCGGTGCGGCAGCGGAAATAGTTGGTCAACAGCAGGCTGCCCGCCATCACGCAGCCCGGAAAGAAGCCTGCCATGAACAGTTTGGAGATCGAGACAGTCTGGAATTCGCCAAATTCTGCCACGGCCTCGGGCGGTGCTTGCAGCCCCATGGCCGAGATGCCGAAGATCACCATCGGGATCGAGGGTGGAATGATGATGCCAAGCCCACCCGAGGCGGCGGTGATCGAGGCAGCATAGCCCCGTGCATAGCCCGACCGGACCATAGCCGGGATCATCAACATGCCGACAGCCGCCGTGGTGGCCGGACCAGAGCCGGAGATGGCGCCGAAGAACAGGCAGGCTACGACAGTTGCCGCCGAAATGCCGCCGGTGAACGGCCCGGCCAGGGTTTCGGCCACCGCGATCAGACGGCGTGACAGGCCAGCGGCCTCCATCAGCGCGCCGGCCAGAATGAAGGCGGGCAGCGCCATCAGCGGGAAGGCCCCGACTGAGGAAAACGCGATCTGCACCATCTTGATTGGATTGTCGCCCAGATACAGCATGGCAGCCAGCGCCGCGACCCCCAGGCCCACGGTGATCGGTGCCCCCAGGGCCATCAGCAGGAAAAACGTGCCGAACAGGATTTCTACGAGAAGGCTGTCCATCACGCGCGCCCCCCGTCCAGAGTTTCGGGCATGGCTTCGATCTCTACCTTGTCGGGGTCACGCGGATCGCGGCCCAGCACGAGCTTGATGTAATTCACCTGCAGGATGCGGATCGTCATCAGCGTGAAGGCGATGGGCAGGATCAGGTAGACCCATTTCATCTGCCAGCCCAAAGTCTGCGCCTTCACGAACGGCTTAAGCGCGTCGATGAAGCGGATCGACTGGATGATGAACACGATGTTGAAGCCGACCCAGAACAGATCGCCCAGGGCTTCGATCAGCCGGGCGGTATGGCGCGGCAGCCGATTCAGGTGGAACGATACCCGGTTGTGCGCCGCCATGCGCGCGGCATAGCTTGCGCCGAAATAGGCGAACCAGATGAACATGAAGACCGACAGTTCCTCGATCCACGTGACCGAAACGCCCAGAACCTGACGGGCACTGATCTGGATGAACAGGAGCGTGACGAACCCGGCCAGAAGCGCGCGACAGATATAGCTTTCCAGCTTGTCGAGATGGTGCCAAAGCGATGCCATGGGAACCTCTTGCGATAGGGGAGGGGGCCGGGCTTGGAAACCCGGCCATTGGCATCACTCGACGGCGGGGCGGCCAAGCGCGGCCAGCACGCCGTTCAGCACTTCTTTGCCGCCGATCGTGTCATAGAATTTCGGCCAGACCTGGGTGGTGGCGCGTTCGATGAATTCGGCCTCGCCATCGGCGGGATCGCTGATTTCCATGCCACGGGCCTGAAGGTCGTCTTTGATCTCGGCTTCCTTGGCGCGCAGGAAGGCTGCCGAGGCTGCGGTGGCAACCTTGCCGGCCTCTGTTACTGCAGCCTGCTCGTCTGCAGACAGAGACTGGAACAGCTGTTCCGAGACGATCAGCGGTTCGATGGAAAAGATATAGCGGATGTTGGTGACATATTTCTGCACCTCGTCGAACTTCATCGCGTTGACGGTCATATAGGGGTTGTCCTGCCCGTCCACGACCTTCTGCTGCAGGGCAGCAAAGGTTTCAGACCAGGCCATCGGCGTCGGATTGATGCCCCACGACTGGTAGGTCTCGATCATGATTTCGTTCTTCGGCACCCGGATCACCAGATCCTGCAGATCGGCGACCGTGGTGACGGGATGTTTGGAATTGGTCAGCACGCGGAAGCCGGAATAGGCCCAGCCGATGATGCGCACGCCGGCATCCTCGATCGTGCGGTCGACCATCTGCTGGCCGATCTCGCCCTGCGTGATCTTTTCGGCTTCTTCCAGAGAAAGGATGACATAGGGCAGCGTCAGCGTGCCGACCGAGGGCGAAAACGGCGTGATGTTGTTGATGGCAAGGATCGAAAAATCCAGCGTGCCGGTGGCCGCGGCGGTAACGGTATCCTGCTCGTCGCCCAGCTGGCCGTTCAGGAAAAGTTTGGCGCTATGCGCGCCTGCGGTCTTTTCGGCCAGCGCTGCGGTGAAGGCGAGGCCAAGCGCCTCTTGCGTGCCACCTGCGCCGTCACCGACAGCCACGCGGAATTCCCGCGCCGAGGCGGGAAGAGCAGCGGTGATCAGCAAAAGGGCAAGCGCGGTGCGGCGCAATGCGCCAAACTGGAATGTCATGGTTTTCTCCCTGAACGGCCGACTCTTGTGTTCGGCCCTGCGGCACATTGTCATCCCGGGAAGCTTCTGGTTATATCCAGTTTGGATCACATTTAAGTCCAGAGGCATGGAATGCAGATTGCGGGCGAAATGGCGGTCGAGATGTTTCATGTCGACAAGGCGCAGCGCCGTCCGTTGCAGATGCAGCTTGCCGCCTCGGTCGTTGCGGCGGTGCTAGATACCCGTGCGCTGCCCGGCACGCGCTTGCCCTCCACCCGGCAGTTGGCGGCGCATCTGGGCATTTCGCGGCTGACGGTGACGCTGGTGTATCAAGAGCTGGTGGCGCAGGGCTATCTGGAGCCGCAGCCGCGCTCCGGCTTTGTCGTGTCACAGAAGGTGCCGCACCGGCGGCTGACGGCGGAAGATCCGCCGACGCCACAGCGCCCGGTCGACTGGCGGCAATGGCTGCCCGATCTGACCCGCCGCCGCCAGATCACCAAACCGCGCAACTGGCGCGAGTATCCCTATCCCTTCATCTATGGGCAGGCCGATCCACGCCTGTTCAACCATGCCGCCTGGCGCGATTGCGCGCGGCGGGCCCTCGGCGCGCGCGAATTTGCCGAACTGGCAGATGACCGGCTGGCCCAGGATGATCCGGTGCTGGTCGACTACATCTGCCGCAACACCCTGCCGCGCCGGGGCATCCGCGCCCAGCCCGAAGAGGTGCTGATTACGTTGGGGGCACAGAATGCACTGTGGATCGCGGTGCAGTTGCTGGCCCGGCCCGACCGCAGTGCCGCGCTGGAGGATCCGGGCTTTCCCGATTTTGCCGAAACGCTGCGGGTGGCGCAGATGCCCATCCGCTATGTGCCGGTGGATGGTGAAGGGCTGAACCCTGACCTGCTCGACCCCGATACCGGGCTGGTGATGATCACGCCCAGCCACAACATCCCCACTGGCGCCACCATGCCGCTGGCCCGCCGTCACGCCTTGCTGGCCGCCGCCGATGCACGCGATTTTCTGATCATCGAGGATGATTACGAGTTCGAGATGAGCTTTCTGGAGCCGCCCAGCCCCTCGCTCAAATCGCTGGATCGGGCGGGGCGGGTGATCTACGTCGGCAGCTTTTCCAAATCGCTGTTTCCAGGGTTGCGCATCGGCTATCTGGTGGCCCCGGCCGAATTCGTGCGGCAAGCGCGGGCCCTGCGCGCGATGATGCTGCGCCATGCGCCGGGGCATATGCAGCGGGTGACCGGCTATTTCCTCGCGCTCGGTCACTACGATGCGCATATGGTCAAGCTGCGCGAGACCTTTCGCCACCGGCGCGAGGCGCTGGTGGCCGCACTGGCAGAAACCCCGTTCGAGATTGCGGGCGCGGCACGGCACGGCGGATCGAGCCTCTGGGTCGCCGGTCCCGAAGGACTGGATTNNAATCCGCCGCCGATCTGCCGCCACTTCCGCATGGGGTATTCGTCGATAGCCGAGGCAGATATCCGACGCGGGGTCGCGCTGATAGCCCAGACGGCAACCTGACCATATGGTCGAATCTGCACCAATCGCCCAATATGGCGGCATTCTGCGCTCCTTCTCACCGCAGCTTTTTCCGGCTGCTAAAATTTGTGCAGGGCACCAGATATTTAGGCATCTGGATTCCTGTTGAAAATATTGTCGACAAGATTATTGACAAAATGGTTCGCAATTCTGACAGTGAGGTAGGACGACAGGCTCCGCGCCGCACCGTCCGTCATCTGCCCGCAAGTTCCGGCATGAGACCGGGAGGAGGCGGGCCCTCAACAGGGATCGACCATGACCTTCAAAACCACCCTGCTCGCCGGCGTAGCCTTTGCCTGCCTCGCCACCGCCGGATCCGCGCAGACCCTGCGCTGGGGGGCCGCACGCGACATCAATTCGCTGGACTCGTATTCCTACGGTTCCACCTTCACCATCAGCTTTCTGAACCACGTTTACGAAGGGCTGGTGCGCTATAATTCCGATCTGGAAATCGAACCGGCGCTGGCGACCGAATGGGAGGTGCTGCCGAACAATGTCTGGCGCTTCAAGCTGCGGCAGGGCGTGAAATTCCATGATGGTGCCGAGTTCACCGCCGATGACGTCGTGACCTCGCTTACCCGTGTCAGCCACCCGGACAGCCCGCTGAAAGGCAATCTGCCCGCCTATAAATCGGCCACCAAGGTGGATGACTACACGGTGGATATCGAACTGGTCGGCACCTATCCGCTGCTGCTCAATGACCTGACCAATATCCACATCTTCGATGCGGGCTGGCTGAAAGAACATAATGCCGAACTTCCGACCGATGTGGCCAAGAAGGTGGAAGGCTATCCCACCTTCAACGCCAATGGCACCGGCCCCTTCATCGTGGAAAGCCGCGTGCCGGACAGCAAGACCATCCTCGTGGCCAATGAAGGCTGGTGGGACGAAGCGCAGCACAATCTGAAGCGCATCGAATTCACCCCCATCGCCTCNNGTGGCGGCGCTGCTGTCGGGCGAGATCGACTTTACCGAAAAGGCCCCGGTGCAGGATCTGCCGCGCCTTGCCGCCGCGCCGAATGTCAAGGTGATGGAAGGCAACGAGCTGCGCACCATCATGTTCGGCTTCAATTTCCAGGACAAGCTGCACAATGGCGAGCCGAACCTGTTCAAGGAAAAGAAGATGCGCGAGGCCGTCGGGCTTGCCATCGACCTGAACCTGATCCGCGACAAGGTGATGCGTGGCAAGTCGCGGGTGACTGGCACCGTGGTTGCCCCGGCGATCCCAGGCTATGATGCCGCGCTGGATACCCCGCCGGTCTATGATCCCGAAAAGGCGGCGGCGATGATCAAGGAGCTTGGCGCAGAGGGCTATGCCTTCGAGATCATGTGCTCCAATGACCTCTGGGTGAATGAAGAGGAAATCTGCAACGCACTGGTGTCGATGCTGACCCGCGTGGGCCTTGCCCCGCGCCTGAACATTGCGCCGAACGCGGTGCAGCAGGTCAAACTGACCAATGGCGAAGCCGACATGTTCGCCTTCGGCTGGGCGAATGAGCCGATGCTCGACAGCTATTCGATCCTGCTGCAAACCTTCCAGACCAAATCCGACAATGCCGGGGTGTTCAACTGGGGCGGTTGGTCCTATCCTGAGATGGACAAGCTGATCATTGCGGCCTCAACCGAGCTGGACCGCGAAAAGCGTCTGGCGATGCAAAGCGCCGCGCTGAAGATCGTGAAGGACGAGTCGATCATGCTGCCCTTCCACCAGCAGCCGATGGCCTGGGCCACGTCTGACAAGGTGGAAAGCGTCGTGCAGCTGTCGGACAACAAGGGTCGTCACTGGCTGACCCGCATGGCCGAGTGATCGCGCCGGTTTGATCCCTTGCCCGGCACGCAACCGTGCCGGGCCTGCTCATCCACAGGGAGCCAGTAACGTGATTGTTTTCCTTATCAAACGGCTGGCCAATGCCGCGCTTGTCATGCTTGTCGTGGCGCTGATGGCCTTCATGATCTTCCGCTTTGTCGGCGATCCCATTCAGCTCATGGTGAACGAGCAGACCACGCAGGCCGAGCGCGATGCTCTGCGCGAGCGCCTGGGCCTGAACGAGTCGGTGGCGATGCAGTATCTGCGTTTCGTCGGCAATGCGGTGCAGGGGGATTTCGGGATTTCCTACCGCAACCAGCAAGAGGTGATGAGCCTGATTGCAGAACGTTTCCCGGCCACGATCGAGCTGGTGCTGATGGCCACGATCATCTCGCTGGTGGTGGGTGTGCCGCTTGGGGTGATTACCGCGATTCACCGGGGCAAATGGTATTCTGAAGGGTTGCAGTTCCTGTCGATCATCGGCGTGTCGCTGCCCAGTTTCGTGATCGGCATCCTGCTGATCCTGGTGTTTTCAGTCATGCTCAATATCGCGCCGGCCTTCGGGCGGGGGGATGTGGTCAGCATCGGCTGGTGGACCACCGGGCTGCTGACGCCTTCGGGCCGGGCCGCGCTGATCCTGCCCTCCATCGCGCTGTCGTTCTATCAGATCACGCTGGTGATGCGGCTGGTACGCGCCGAGATGCTGGAGGTGCTGCGCGCGGATTTCATCAAATTCGCCCGCGCCCGTGGTGTGCCAACCTGGCGGGTGCACTATAGCCACGCGCTGCGCAATTGCCTGATGCCGGTGGTCACCATGACTGCGATGAACATCGGCGCGCTGATCGCCTTCGCGCTGATCACCGAAACCGTGTTTCAATGGCCGGGCATGGGTCTTCTGTTCATCCAGGCAGTGACCTTCGTCGATATCCCGGTGATGGCCGCCTATCTCTGTNNCTTTCATCTTTGTCGCGCTGAACACGCTGGTGGACATCACCTATGCGTTGATCGACCCGCGGCTGCGCAATGCCAAGGCCTGAGCCATGACAGTCAACCTCAAATCTCCCGGAGTTCTGGCCCGCCTGCGCCAGAGCGACCTCTGGTGGTCCTTCACCCATCAGCGCAGCGCGGTCTTTGCCGCCGTGCTGCTGACGGTGCTGATCGTCAGCGCCTTCACCGCACCGCTTTATGCGCCGCAGAACCCGTTTGATCCGGCACAGCTTGAACTGTGGAATGCCGAAATCCCGCCGATCTGGCTGGAGGGCGGGCAATGGCCCTACCTTCTGGGTACTGATACACAGGGACGCGACATCCTCTCGGCCATCCTTTACGGCTCACGCATTTCGATCCTGATCGGCATCGCCTCGGTGGTGTTCGCGCTGGTGATCGGCATCGGCACCGGGCTGGTCGCAGGCTATTATGGCGGCTTCGTCGAAAACGCGCTGATGCGGGTGGGTGATATCCTGCTGTCGATCCCCACCATCCTGATCGCCATCCTGGTCAGTGCCATCGTGCGGGAATTGCTGCCGCCAAACCTGCGTGAAATCGGGGCTGGGGCAGTGCTGGTGCTGGCCATCGTGCTGAGCGGCTGGGTGCAATATGCCCGCACCGTCCGCGCCCAGACGGCGGTAGAGCGGCGCAAGGAATATGTGCAGGCGGCGCAGCTGCTGAAAGTGCCCGCGCGGCGCATCATGTTCAGCCATATCCTGCCCAATACGCTGACCCCGATCCTTGTGGCCGCCACGCTGAACTTCGGCATGGCGATCCTGACCGAGGCGACGCTGTCCTTCCTCGGCATCGGGATGCCGCCCAGCCAGCCGAGCCTTGGCACGCTGATCCGGATTGGCAATCAGTTCCTGTTCTCTGGCATGTGGTGGATCGTGCTCTTCCCGGTGCTGCAACTCTGTCTGCTCGTCGTGTCCGTCAACCTTCTGGGTGACTGGCTGCGCGACGCGCTGAACCCGAAACTGAGGTAAGCAATGACTGATCTTCTGATCCGCAATATCCGCCCGATGGGGGGGGCTGTCGCTGACCTGCTGATCCGCGACGGACGCATCGCCGCCATTGGCCAGAGCCTTGAGGCCGAGGGTGTCACAGTGGAAGACGGCCAGGGCGCAATTGCCATCCCGTCGCTGACCGATGCGCATACCCATCTGGACAAGACCACCTGGGGCATGGGCTGGTACGCAGGACGCAAGGGCGGCGATTTGCAGGCCCTGATCGACAACGAACGCTATGAACGGATCCCGCTGGGGTTGGATGTGCACCGCCAGTCGATGCGCCACGCGCTGCACCTGATCGCCAATGGCACCGGCCAGATCCGCAGCCATGTGGATGTGGACCATGACCACAAGCTGACCCTGCTGGAGGGCAAGCTGCGTACCCGCGAAATGTTGCGCGACGCCGTCGATATCCAGATCGTCGCCTTCCCGCAATCCGGCCTGATGATCCGCCCCGGCGTATACGAGCTGCTGGACGAGGCGCTGGCCATGGGCGCGGATGTCGTCGGCGGGCTGGATCCGTCGTCGATGGACCGCGATCCGAAAGCCTCGCTCGATGCAATCTTCCGGCTGGCCGAAAAGCACGGCAAACCCATCGACATTCACCTGCACGAATACGGCGAACTTGGCGCCTTCACGCTGGAAGAAATCATCACCCGCACCCGCGCCCATGGCATGCAGGGCAAGGTCGGCGTATCGCATTGCTTCTGCCTCGGGATGCCTGATCCGCACCGGGTTGGCCCGCTGATGGAACAGGTCGCGCGTGAGGATATCCGCATCTTCACCACCGGCCATCCCTCGGCCGAGGTTCCCTCGCTGCAGGACATGCGGGCGGCGGGGATCAAGGTCGGGCTGGGCTGCGACGGCATCCGCGATACATGGGGGCCGTGGGGTCAGCCTGACATGCTGCACCGCGCGCGGATCGTCGGCATGAAGAACCGGATGCGCCGCGATGACGAGCTGGAGTTGCTGCTGGACGCCGCCTCGCGCGGCGGGGCAGAGGCGATGGGGATGGACGCGCAGGGGCTGGCCCTAGGGGCCGTGGCCGACCTGACGCTGGTGGCGGGCGAGAAAGACCGTCGCCGCATGATCGCATGGGGGCTGTGCGCGGCGGAGACGATTGCGGTCGGCGGCTATGCCAAGTTCGAGTTGAAGGCGGCGCGGCAGCGATTCTTCGCCGATGACAAGCCGGTGCTGCTCTACAATCCCCATTTCGACCGCGTCCTGTCTTCCTGGGTGCGGCATGGCCCGGCGATGCTGGCAGCGCTGGAATCGCTCAAGGGGTGGAATGTCATCATCGCGCCGCACACCAAGCTGGCGCAGGCGGTGGCGCCGATCGTCAGTGCCGCGCCGCATATCCGCGTCGACATGGGCAGCCGCCATGCGATCGACATGAGCTATACGATGAGCGCCGACGTCTATCTGGGCGATGTGTCGAGCCAGATATATGAATTTCTGATCGAGCCGCGGCCGTGCATCTTCCTCAATCTCGACCGGCGTGACGCCAGTAGTGACGCCTTTGCGCATTGGCGGCTGGGGCAGGTGATCGAGACGCCGGACGTGTTGGCCGAGGCGCTGGCGCAGGCGCAGGACTTGCAACCCGGCTTCGTTGCTGCGCAGGAAGCCGCGATGGAGCAATCCATCGACCTGTCGTCGATTCCCGCGTCGCAGCGGCAAGCCGACATCATAATGACCTTCGCGAAAGCGCCTGCATGACTGAGACGATAACCACCGCCCTTGGCCCCATTCGCATGCTGGGGCAGAATGCCACGCCGATCTGGGGCATGACCAATGCCGAACGGAACCGCCGGATGGCGGAAAGCGCGGCGAAGAATGGCAGCGTTCTGGCACCGGGACATGAACTGGTCTTCAACCTCACCTATGCATTCGATCCGCTATTGCTTCGGTTGGTGCTGGAAACGCCGGGGACGGTCTTTGCCTGGGGGGGCGTGCCGGTCGTGGGGCAGGTGCTGCAGGGGTGCGATCCCATGGCGGCGGCGGTTGTTGATCTGTCGGACGGGCGCAAACTCTATAACCGGCAGTTGCGCAAGCTGGAGCAGCCGATGGTGCGCGAACTGACCCCGGCGATCCGGCGCGCGATCGAGCGGCACAGCTATTTCGGCGCCTATAAGGGCGTGACAGACGTGCTGACCAAATATCTGTGGCCCGAATTGGCGCTGGTGCTGACGCGGATCGCGGCGCAGCTCAAGATGACGCCCAATATGGTGTCGGTGATCGGGGTGACGCTGTGCCTGATCGCGACCTTCCTGTTTGCGCAAGGGATGTACTGGACCGGCTTCCTGTGCGGCTTCATCTTCATGGTGCTGGATACGGTGGACGGGAAGCTGGCGCGCTGCACCATCACCTCGTCCAAATGGGGCAATGTGATCGACCATGGCGTCGATCTGGT
>DOMY01000089.1:723-4864 GCA_003509785.1 Gemmobacter sp. | reverse complement strand
CGCCCAGCTTGTCGGCCAGCCCTTCGATCAGCGCGAAATCGGCCTGGCTGCCGACGCCGCGGCCACCCGAAACCACGATCTTGGCCGAGGTCAGTTCCGGCCGGTCAGAGGCCGCAACCTTGTCTTCCACCCAGACCGACAGATCGGCCACAGCCCCGGAAACCGGCTCCACCGCAGCAGAGCCACCGGCGCCCGCCGCGGCAAAGGCCGCAGTCCGCACCGTGAACACCTTGATTGCATCCGACGATTTCACCGTCTGGATCGCGTTGCCTGCATAGATCGGCCGCTCGAAGGTTTCGGCATCGATAACAGCCGTCACATCGGTCAGAACCATCACGTCCAGCAGCGCGGCCACACGCGGCAGCACATTCTTGGCCGCTGCCGTGGCAGGGGCCGCGATATGGCTGTAATTGCCGGACAATCCGACGATCAGGGCAGCCGTTGCTTCGGCCATGCCGTGGCAATAGGCGTCATCACCTGCGAACAGTACCTTCGACACGCCTGCAAGGCCAGCCGCTTCTGCCGCAGCCGCTTCGCCGCCAGCACCCGCCACAAGAACGTGGATTTCGCCCAGCGAAGCCAGAGCGGTTAGCGTTTTGGCAACCGAATCAGTGGCAAGCTGTCCACCATTCACATCGGCAATCAGGAGAACGGCCATCAGATCACCCCCGCTTCGTCTTTCAGTTTCGCAATCAGCTCGTCAACCGAACCAACCTTCACACCGGCCTTGCGGCCTGCAGGCTCCGTCGTTTTCACGATGGTCAGGCGCGGAGTGACATCGACGCCGTAGTCGGCGGCGGTCTTTTCCTCCAGCGGCTTCTTCTTGGCCTTNNCGCGGCTCGTTCAGGCGCAGGTCCACAGTCACCACTGCGGGCAGCTTCACCTTGATCGTCTGCAGACCGCCATCCACTTCGCGCGTCACGGTCGCGCTGTCACCTTCAACAGCCAGCTCGCTGGCAAAGGTGGCCTGTGCCCAGCCCAGCAGCGCCGACAGCATCTGCCCGGTGGCGTTCATGTCATTGTCGATGGCCTGCTTGCCCGTCAGCACCAGACCCGGCGCCTCGTCCTTCACCACTGCCGCAAGCAGTTTTGCCACAGCCAGCGGTTCGATATCGCTATGCACATCCGAAGCCGCCTCGATCAGGATCGCCCGGTCTGCGCCCATCGCCAGCGCCGTGCGCAGGGTTTCCTGCGCCTGCTTCACGCCGATCGACACAACGACGATTTCGGAAGCGACGCCTTTTTCCTTCAGACGGATCGCCTCTTCGACCGCGATCTCGTCGAACGGGTTCATCGACATCTTCACATTCGCAAGATCAACACCGCTGCCGTCCGCCTTGACGCGAACCTTCACGTTATAGTCGATCACACGCTTCACAGGCACCAATACCTTCATCAGCGGCATACTCCCAGAATCCGGGCCCGGTGGGGCCATTCAAGCTCTCCGAAGTGTTGTTAGCCCTTTGGCAGCGCAGAGAACAATCCAAAAGCGACGCGCTGCAGTGCCGCGACGCCGCGTCATTTACGCTGCGTCACCCATGATAGCGCCATCATCGCGTCAGTCCGGGCACCCAGAGGATATCAGNNATTGGCGATGCGACCTGCGACAAACAGCCAGTCGCTCAGCCGGTTCAGATATTTCACCGCGGCCGGATTGATGTCTTCGGTGCCCGCCAGTTCGACCGTCAACCGCTCTGCCCGGCGCACCACGGTCCGGCACAGATGCAGATGCGCCGCCAGAGCCGAGCCGCCGGGCAGGATGAAGCTGCGCAGCGGCTGCAGCCGGGCGTTCATCACATCAATTTCAGCCTCCAGCCGGTCGACCTGCGACTCCAGCATCCGCAGCGGCACATATCCGGCCTCGTGATCGCGGGCCATGTCGGGCCGGCAAAGATCGGCGCCCAGATCGAACAGATCATTCTGGATGCGTTGCAGCGCGGCATCCATCTCGCCGCTGGCATGCAGCCGGGCCAGCCCCAGGGTCGCATTGGTTTCATCGACAGTGCCATAGGCCGAAACCCGGGCCGAATGTTTGGCGACGCGATCGCCATTGCCAAGCGCGGTGTCGCCCTTGTCGCCGGTGCGGGTATNNACGCCGCCTTTGGCAAAACCGCCGATACCGATCATCAGGATGATCAGCACGCCGAAACTTGCAGCAGCGGCCAGCAGGAACAGCGGATCGTTCAGCAGCATGGGCTTTCCTTTCGTGGCATTGGCCGCAGATGTAGCGGCTTTGCCATGAAAGGCGAGGCTTTTCTGTCAGCCCTTGGCAATCAGCCAGTCCAGCGCCCGCGTGGGCAGGATGCGGCGGGCAAACCCCATCANNCATCAGATGCGTGGCCCGCGTCACATAATAGCGCGGGCGCGGGCGCGGGTTTTCCAGCGCATGAATCAGCTTTGCGGTTACCGCCGAACAGGGCAGTTCAAAACGGTCCGGCCCGGATTTCGGCTCGTACAGCCGACCCAGCAGGCTGCGGTATTCTTCGGCGCGTGCCGATTTCTGCCAGTCGATCCAGCGCTCGAAATGCGGGATAGAATTCTGCCGGATCTTTGTGGGGATCGGCCCCGGTTCGATCAGGATCACATGGATGCCGGTGCCCTGCATCTCGATGCGCAGCACATCGGTCAGGCCTTCCAGCGCGAACTTGGTAGAGACATAGGCGCCGCGCCATTTCATCCCCACCAGACCCAGAACAGAAGAACAGTTGATGATCCGCCCGCCGCCCTGCGCCCGCATCATCGGGATCACCCGGCGGGTCAGATCGTGATAGCCAAAGACATTCACCTCGAAAATCTCGCGCAGGGCACCGCGCGGCAGATCTTCGGTGGCACCGGGGCAGGCGAAGGCGCCGTTGTTGTAAAGCGCATCCAGCCGCCCGCCGGTACGTTGGCGCACCTCTTCCACCGCCGCCGCGACCGAGGCTTCGTTGGCATAATCCAGCACGAAACTTTCCAGCCCCTCGGCGCGCAGCCGTTCGCAATCGGCCTCAGACCGGCAGGTGGCAAAGACCCGCCAGCCCCGCGCCTTCAGGCCATGTGCGGCATCATGGCCGATACCGGAGGAACAGCCGGTGATGAGGATGCTGCGTGGGGTGGCCATGATCTGCTCCGGGTTTTGCGCCGGAATACTGGCCCCATCTGCATTGCGCAATCAAATCAGGGGGTTTCGGCGGAAAGGAACCGGGTTGAGATATATCCGTCGATCCCGTCACCTTCGATGAGGATATGTGCCCATCCATTGCCCGAATCATGGATGATCCGGACAGCTTCGCCCTGCACCAGGCTGCCGATCACCGGATGCCCGGTCGAGGGGCCGCCCCGCACATTAACCGCCCGCCCCGTGACATATCGGAGATCGGTGCTGGCCGTGGGGGCAGGGGCTGCCAGATCGGCGGCCAGATCAGCCGTTGGTGCCGAATGGGCGGGGCTGGCCATCGGCAGCACGACAGGCAGGCTGTTGGCGCGCACAGGTTCGGGAATATAGGCCACGGCCTCTGGTTCGGCAGGCAATGGCTTTTGCACATCGGGCGCCGATTCCCGCTTGGCCATCAGGCCGGGCCGAAGCTGACCTGCATCGCGCCCGCCCACCAGCAGGGTGATGAAAAGCACGGCAGAAAGCAGCAACAGCATACGCAGCATGGAAATACCTGAATCACCTCAACCGGGTCAGGTTAGCATGGCTGCCGGGTGGCGTGTGTGAAATCTCCCCGACAGCGACCATCCGCGGCGAACCGGAAAAGCGTCTGGACCGTTGCCACGCCGGAGATTACATCACAGCCATGACCAAAGATCCCGAAACCCCGAAGATTCAGCCGATCGAACATTCTGAACCGCTGCGCCGCGCGATTGGCGAGCGGTATCTGACCTATGCTTTGTCCACGATCATGCACCGGGCCCTGCCCGATGCGCGTGACGGGCTGAAGCCGGTGCATCGTCGCATCCTCTTTGCCATGCGCGAACTGCGGCTGTCGCCCACAGGGGGGTTCCGGAAGTCCGCCAAGATTTCCGGCGATGTGATGGGCAACTATCACCCGCATGGCGATGCCGCGATCTATGATGCGATGGCGCGCCTGGCGCAGGATTTCAACGTCCGCTACCCGCTGGTCGACGGGCAGGGGAACTTTGGCAATATCGACGGCGA
>DOMY01000089.1:0-635 GCA_003509785.1 Gemmobacter sp. | reverse complement strand
ACCAATATCCCGCCGCATAACCTGCACGAACTGATCGACGCTTGCCAGATGATGATCGCAGATCCCGAAGTTCTGGATGCGGATCTGGTGCAGGTGGTGCCCGGCCCCGATTTCCCGACCGGCGGCGTGATCGTGGAGCCGCGCGAGAATATCCTGGAGGCCTATCGCACCGGCCGCGGCGCCTTCCGTCTGCNNGGCGGTGGAGGATCTGGGTCGTGGCCAATGGCAGATCGTCGTCACCGAAATTCCCTACCAGGTGCAGAAATCCAAGCTGATCGAACGTCTGGCAGAGCTTATCACCACCAAGAAGGTGCCTGCTCTGGCGGATGTGCGCGATGAAAGCACCGAAGATGTGCGCATCGTGCTGGAACCGCGCACCCGCACGATCGACCCTGACATGCTGATGGGGATGCTGTTCAAGAACAGCGATCTGGAGATTCGCTTCAGCCTGAACATGAACGTGCTGATCGACGGCCGCGTGCCCAAGGTCTGCAGCCTGAAAGAGGTGCTGCGCGCCTTCCTCGATCACCGCCGCGATGTTCTGGGGCGGCGGACCCGGCACCGCATCGAAAAGATCGACCATCGGCTGGAAATTCTCGAAGGCTTCATCATCACCTTCCTGAATCTGGATCGGG
>DOMY01000059.1 GCA_003509785.1 Gemmobacter sp. | reverse complement strand
GCGCGGCTGCCATCGCTGTTCCAGAAATCCAGCGTGTAATCAGCGCCTTCGCCATCCCGGATTTCGGCAAGCTGAT
Organism: Gemmobacter sp.; assembly: GCA_003509785.1. Classification (GTDB taxonomy): domain Bacteria; phylum Pseudomonadota; class Alphaproteobacteria; order Rhodobacterales; family Rhodobacteraceae; genus Gemmobacter. The sequence goes on along the minus strand of DOMY01000059.1, from coordinate 4,300 downwards.
CAAAGCCCACCCCGCGGTTGCGATCACCCACGGCCTGCGCCAGCGCAGCCGTCACCACCGGCCCGCGTTGCCGCGAGTCGATCACCACAAAATCGTTGCCTGCGCCGTGCATCTTCATGAAGGGCAGGCCATGGGGGAAAAGTTCGCTCATTCCGGCCTCGTAACCGAGAATCGGAGAATTTGCCAGAGACCACGATTTTTCGTGTTTTTGGCTCTTGACCCCCCCGGCCGAACTCCGTAGTTAGCCGCTNNGGTCACAGGTTCGAATCCTGTCCGGCTCACCACTGTTTCCCGATCATGATAGAAATATCTGCAGATCGAAACAGTGGTGATCCGCCCTTCTTTGTCTCCGTTGCCAAAAAGCCGCAGATCAGGCCATCAGGCTTTGGATCAGGCGAAAATTCGCATCCAGCAGCACCAGATCCGCAGCCCTGCCCGGGGCGATCTGTCCCAGTCGGCCATCTGCGCCGATCAATTGTGCCGGGATGCGGCCTGCCATGGCCAGCGCCCGTTCCGGTGTGATTCCCACATCCTGCACCAGCACCGCTNNGCCACTGCCCGCGGCAGCGTCAGGTCGGCACCGGCCAGCGTGCCGTCAGCCAGCGTGAGCCGTCCGCCCTGCCGCAGGATCCGGCGGCCGCCCAGATCCATCTGCGCAAGATCGCTACCCGCGAAGGCCATGCAATCCGAAACCAGAAACAGCCCCTCCGGCCGGGCGGCCAGCGCAAGGCGCAGCGTGGCCGGGTGCACATGGATGCCATCGGCGATCAGACCCGCCGCGCAATCACCCGCCAGCACGGCCCCGGCCAGACCGGGGGCGCGGTTGCCGATCTGGCTCATGGCGTTGAACAGATGGGTCGCGCAGCGGGCGCCGGCGGCCAGATAGGCCTTCGCGGTGTCATAACTGCAATCGCTGTGGCCGAGGCTGACCAGCGCCCCGGCTGCAGCCAGCCGGGACACCTGATCGGGGGTGGTGCTTTCGGGGGCCAGCGTCACCATCATGGCAGGCAGGGCCTGTGCCGCCGCGCAGAGGTGGAGCAGATCATCTTCGCCCACCGGGCGGATCAGCGCGGGGTCATGGGCGCCATGGCGGCGCGGGTCCAGATGCGGGCCTTCCAGATGCAGGCCAAGGAAGCCCGGCACCTGTGCCTGCGCCGCGGCGATGCCCGCCGCGCTCACCTGTGCCGTTGCAGCCGGTGTATCGGTGATGAGCGTGGGCATCACCCCGGCAGAGCCAAGCGCGCGGTGCGTGGCACAGATATGGCGCAGGGCCGCCAGATCGGTCTGGCCATCCACCATCAGGCCGCCGCCGCCATTGATCTGCAGATCGACAAAGCCCGGCGCCAGGATGCTGGCCGCAGGCAGGTGGCGGCGCGGGCCTTCGGGGGCCGCAGCGGCGGGCACAAGTGCGGCGATGTGCCCCTCTTCCAGCACCAGCGCGTGATCGTCGTGAAAGCGCGTGCCGTCGAAGATGCGGGCCCCCAGCAGGATCTGCCGCATGGCCGTTACCCGCTCTGCCGGGCGATCAGCAGGGCGCCATCCACCCCGGTGCCCTGTGGCGGGCGGATATCCCATTGGCCGCGCAGCCGCGCCGCATAATGCGGGCCAAGGCCACCCGTGAACACGACCGGCAGCGGGCCGCTCTGCTGCAGATGTGCGATTATCGCCGCAACCTCCTCCACAGCAGCGGCAAAGATGCGCTGCGCCGCCGGGTCTTCTGCCGCCACGATGCGCGGGGCAAAGGCCGCAAATTCCACCGGGCGGGCCTGACCGCCGAAAGAGATGACGCCTTCGATGCCGCCCAGTTCGTCCAGCACGGCCTGCAGCAGGGGGGTCATGCCGATAAAGCCGTCTTCGGCGCGCAGGGCCTCGGCCAGCAGCGCCCGGCCCAGAACCGCGCCGCTGCCCTCGTCGCCCAGCAGAAAGCCGCGCCCACCGAATTGCCGCACATGGCCCGCGCGCTGCAGCGCAAACACCGATCCGGTGCCCATCACCGCCATGATGCCATCGCCCTCACCCAGCGCGCCCCGCGTTGCGGTGACGGCATCGGTGACAATCTCTGTCCGCGCGAAAGGCAGCAGGGGCCGAAGCTGCGCCACTGCGGCAGAGACATTGGCCCCCGCCAGACCCAGCACCGCCCGCAGATCCGCAGGCGTGGCGCCGGTGCCTGCAAGCGCCTGCCGGGTGGCGGCAAGGATATTGGCGCAACTGCCTGCAACATCGGTGTTCACATTGGCAGGCCCAGCCGTGCCCTGCCCCAGAATACGGCCCTGCGCATCGGCCACCGCCGCGCGACAGCCGGTTCCGCCCCCGTCAACACCCAGATACAATACCATGCGACCTCCGGTTCCGCTGGCCATCAAACGCCATGCGCCGGAAAAGGAAAGCCCCGATCCGGCCTGTGCAGGATCAATCCAGGCCCAGCGTTTCCGCGATGATGGCGGCCTGTGTCCGGTTGCGGGCGTTCAGCTTGCTGCAGATCGAGCGGACGTGCATCTTGACTGTCACCTCGCTCAGCCCCATGCGGGCGGCGATTTCCTTGTTCATCAACCCGTCGCGCACGGCGCGCAGCACCTGCATTTCACGCGGCGTCAGCCCAAGATCAGAGCGTGGCGCGGCGGTGACCACATCGAAACCCGGTGGCAGATAACATTCTCCGGCCAGAATACGGCCAATGGCATCGGGCAGATCCCGGGCGGGTGTGCTTTTGGGAATGAAGCCAGAGGCGCCGCGCGCCACCGCCTCCAGCACGGTATCGCGCCGGGCCAGCCCGGAAAACAGCGCCACGGGTTTGCCGCCGTTGCGCGCAATCAGATCCGCCACGGATTGCACACCGCCCACGCCGGGCATGGCAAAATCCAGCAGGATGATGTCAAAGGCCCCGCTTTCCCCGATCGCCCGTTCGGCGGCGGAATAGCTTTCCACTGTCATCACATCGAAATCACCTTCGGCCCGCAGATGCGAAGCCACAAGTTCGCGCACAAGCTGATGATCATCGGCGATCAGGATACGCACCCTGTGACGGTCGGGATGGTTCATGTGGTCTCGCAACCTCCGGCAGCGGTCTGGCCTTTGTCGATATATTAGATGGCTTTGCAGCCGGGCGATAGCCCGTCACCCGCGAGACGCAGGCGACGGCATCAATCTGCAAGAATCCGCCGCACCATGGCAGCAAGGCTGCGCCATTCCGCCACCAAGCCAAGACGCAGCGCCGGGCCGCCCCGGTCCTGCCCGGCTGCCAGCCGCAGTTCCAGCTGTTGCAGCCCCCGGGACAGCGATATGCCGCCAAACTGCGCCGCCGCACCATGCAGGCGATGCGCCATCTGGCCCAGTTCATCCGGCGGAACATCGGCCTGATCCAGCGCCGCGATGAAGGCAGCTCCTTCGGCCAGCAGCCCTGCAACGGCCTGCGCACGGGCCGCAGGCGGCAGGATGCGGCGCAGATCCAGCAGTGCGGATTCGTCGATCTCGCTCTGGCACGCAACGACGGGGGTTTGCAGCAGATCGGTCAGCGCCGGAAAGGTGATGGGTTTGCGGATCACCTCGGGCAGACCGGCGGCGGCAAAGCGTTGAAGCTCTTCCGGCAGGCCATGCGCGGTGACACCGACGATCCGGCTGAACCGCGACGCGCCTGCGGCCCGGATCGCACGGCTGGCCGCCAGACCATCGAGAACCGGCATGCTGATATCCATCAGGATCAGATCGAAATTGCGCGCGCGCGCCAGTTCAACGGCCTCTGCCCCGGTTTCGGCCTCTGTCACCCTTTGCCCCAGATGTTCCAGCATTTCACGCAGGACAAGCCGGTTGGTCGGGTTGTCTTCGGCAATCAGAATATCGCGGGGGGCGGGGGGCAAGGCCGGCTGGGGCAGCGCCACGGCTTCGGCAGCCAAGGCCGGGCTGCCGGGTTGCATCCGGGCGGTGAACCAGAACACGCTGCCCACGCCGGGGCAGCTTTCCACACCGATGGCGCCGCCCATCAGCTCTGCCGCGCGCCGGGCGATGCCAAGACCAAGCCCGGTGCCCTCTGTTGCGCGGTCATAGCCGTTGTCCAGTGTTTCGAAGGGTTCGAATATCCGGTCCAGCTTGTCGGGGGCGATGCCGATGCCGGTGTCTTCGACCTCGATCCGCAANNGTGAATTTCACCGCATTGCCCACCAGATTGACCAGCGTGTTGACAAAGATCCGGCGTGGGCCTGTGACATCAACCGCGCAGGCCGCCGGCAGATCCAGCGAGATGTGATTGCCGTTGCGCCGGGCCAGCGGCGCCAGCTGATCTGCCACTTCGTGGATGGTGCGCGCC